>NZ_SPQN01000035.1 GCF_004571065.1 Geodermatophilus sp. DF01-2 | reverse complement strand
GCCCGCGCGGCCAGCTCGGCCGGCGCCAGTTCCCCGGCCCGCCCCCGCAGGACGGCGCGCTCCCGCTCCCGCTCCTCCACCGCGCGGCGGGCAGCCGTGGCCCGCTCCTCGGCCGCGTCGACGGCCTCCCGTGCCCGCTCCTCGTCGTCCGCGGAGACGCGGGGACCGTCGTGCGTGGCCGGCCGCGGGTGCTCGGTGGCGCCGCAGACGGGGCAGTCGACGCCGGAGGCGAGGCCGGCGGCGAGCTCGGCGGCCATGCCGTCGAGCCGGGCGGTGCGCATCTCGACCAGGGTCTCGCGGGCATCCAGCCACGCGCTGCGCGCGGTCTCCGCCGCGGCGCGCGCGGCGTCGAGGTCGGCGGCCACCCGCTCGGCCCGGGTGGCCGCGTCCAGCGCCGTCCCGGCGGCGTCGGCGACGGCGGTCAGGCCCGGGAGCCGGGCAGCGGCGGCCAGGGCGGCGTCGAGCCGGCGCTGCGCCTCGGCGACGCGCTCCGGCCAGACCGCCACCTCGCGGGCGCCTTTCCCGCAGCGCGCGGTGAGCGCCTCGACGGCCCGGGTCAGCCGGGGCAGCTCGCGCGCCAGCCCGGCCGCACGGTCGGCCTCGGGAATCAGGGCCCGGGCCGCGGCGGCCTGGTCGCGCAGCTCCCGGGCCAGAAGTGTGTCCGCGTCGCGGTTCTGACCCACCTGCGCCCAGGCGATGTGCGCCGCGTCCAGGGCAGCGGTCGCGGCCTCGGCGGCGAGCGCGGTGCGGCCGGCGGTCTCCAGGACGTCGCGCAGCGCCTCGGCCCGCCGTCCGGCGTCGGCGCGGGCCCGCAACAGCACCAGCTGCTCCTCCTCGGCGGTGAGCCGGGCCAGCTCCTGGCGGGCGCGGTCGCGCCGGGCGTGCCGGTCGGCCAGGCCGCGGGCGGCGGCCAGCTCCTCGTCCGCACGTGCGCTCTCCGCGGCGGCCGCCTCCGCGGACGTCGCGGCGCGGATGAGGTCGCCGGCGGCCCCGGTGCGCACCGCGGTCACCCACGCGTCGACCGACGCCCCGGGCTGGGCGCCGACCAGCTCGGGCGCCAACTCCTCGGGGACCTCGACGTCGGCGATCTGGGCGACCCGGTGCAGCAGGGTGCTGATCCGGTGCCGGTCGGCCCGCAACGACTCCTCGGCGGCTCGCCGCTCGGCGGCCAGCCACTCCTCCGCGCGCGCGAAGCGGCCCACGTCGAAGAGGGTGCGCAGCAGCCTGGCGCGGTCCTCGGGCTCGGCGCGCAGGAAGCGGGCGAAGTCCCCCTGGGGCAGCAGCACCACCTGGCAGAACTGCTCGGCGGACAGGCCGAGGCGCGCCCGCAGGTACTCCGAGCCCTCGTCGATGCGGGTGCTCACCGGCAACCACCCGGCGTCGTCCCACCGCTGCACGGTGAGCCGGGCCTGCTCGGTGGTCTCGCCGGTGCCGCGCTTCTTCGGGCGGCTCTGCTCCGGCCGGCGGACGACGAGCAGCCGCTCGCCGGCAAGGGTCAGCTCGCAGGACACCTCGGTGCGGATGGCCGCGTCGGCGTGGTCGCTGCGCAGCCGCTTCTCCTCGCCGCGCGCGCCGGGCACGGTGCCGTAGAGGGCGTAGACGACGGCGTCGAGCAGCGTCGTCTTGCCCGCCCCGGTGGGGCCCCACAGGAGGAACAGCCCGTCGCGGGCGACGGCGTCGACGTCGACGGTCTCGGTGCCGGCGAACGGTCCGAACGCGGTGAGCGAGAGGGAGTGCAGCCTCATCCGGCCAGCTCCTCGCGGGCCGCGGCACCCAGTGCCCGGACCAGCAGCTCCCGCTCGCCGTCGCTGATCCCGATCCCGCCGCGGACATGGGCGACGAACTCCCCGGCGACCTCCAGGTCGCTGCGGCCGCGCATGCGCTCCTGGTAGCTGCGGCCGTCACCGCCGCGGGTGCCGCCGGTCCACTCCAGGTGCACGCAGTGCGGAAAGCGGGTCTGCAACCGGCGCATCGGGTCGGTCGGGCGGACGTCGTCGGTCAGCCGCGCAGAGACGAAGTGCTCCTCGACGGCCGCGTGGGCGGGGTCGGCGAGCAGCTCGGCGAGGGTGCCGGTGAGCACGGTCAGCCGGCGCGGCGTGGGCAGTGGCAGCGCGCGGACGCCGGCCAGCCCGCCGGCGTCGAGGTCGACCAGCCACACCTGCTTGTCCTGCCCGACCTCGCCGAAGGAGTAGGCCAGCGGCGAGCCGCTGTAGCGCAGCCGCGGGGTGATCGTCTGCGGCCGGTGGAGGTGGCCCAGCGCCACGTAGTCGACCCCGTCGAAGACCGGCGCGGGCACCAGGTCGACCCCGCCGACGCAGATGTCGCGCTCGCTCTCGCTGGGCACCCCCCCGCCCACGAAGGCGTGTGCCAGCACCACCGACCGGGTGCCGGGACGGAGGAACAGGTCGCTGCGCACCCGGTCCATCGCCTCGGTGAGGACCGCCTCGTGCGACCGGGCGCCCGGCACATCCAGCTCGTGCCGGGCGATCTCCGGCTCCAGGTACGGCAGCCCGTAGACCGCCACCTCGCCGTGCTCGTCACCGAGCAGGACGGGCTCGTCGAGCGCGGCGGTCGCCGCGCGCACGTACACGCCGGACCGCGCCATCAGACCGGCCCCGAAAGCCAGCCGCCGCGCCGAGTCGTGGTTGCCGGGGGTGAGGACCACGGTCGCCCCCGCACTGCGGAGCCGCATCAACACCCGGTCGAGCACGCCGGTCGCGTCGGCGGAGGGCACCGCGCGGTCGTAGACGTCACCGGCGACGACCACGACGTCCACCGACTCCGCGACGACGACGTCGGCCAGCCTGCCGAGCACCGCCTCCTGCTCGCGCAGCAGGTCGGCGCCGTGCAGGGAGCGGCCGATGTGCCAGTCCGAGGTGTGCAGCAGCCGCATGGGCGCAGAAGGTAGGTCGGGGTACCGACAGAACTGCCCAGGCACGCCGGAACGGACCAGTCACACCGCGCCCGGAGAAAGGGTCAGAGCCGCGTGGTGCGATGTTCCGTCGCCCGGTCCGCGGGCGCCCAGCCGTCCTGGTCCCCGGCCGGCTCCCAGCCCACCGGGCCACGGGCGTATCCGCCCTCCCAGCCGCGCCGGTCGGCGTCCTCCTCGATCAGCTGGGCCAGCAGCTGCTGGACGCCGTCGCTGCCGGGGACCCGCTCGAGCACGGTGGCCGCGCCGTCGCCGGTGGACTCGATGGTCAGCGTGCCGGAGCGGACCAGCCGCTGCCCGAGCGTCTGCCGGTAGGAGACGTCGGCGACCCGGGAGAGCGCGATGTCGCGGCCCCGGCGGGCGAGGACGCCCTCCCGGAGCAGCACCCGGTGAGTGGTGACGACGTAGTGCGTCGTCCGCCAGCGCAGCACCGGCCCCAGCACGGTGCGGGCGACCACGAGCAGGGCCACGCCGGCCACGACGGCGCGCACCGTGCCCTGCTGCGGGCCGGCCGGCACCAGCGCCGCGCCGAACGAGGCCACGCCGACCACGAGCAGGAGCACGAGGACCGGCCGGGCGAGGGTCAGCCAGTGCGGGTGCAGGTGCCGGACGACCTCTTCGTCCTCGGCGAGCAGCTTGTCCGGGTAGGGCACCCCACCAGGATGACGCACCCGGGTCGCTGCGAGAGGTTCCCGCGCACGGTGTCGCGACGAGTGGAGGGCCGGAGGCTCTCCGCGAGGAACGACGCAGCGGCTCGACGCATGTCGGGAACGGCTCCTGGCCGCGGTGTCGTCCGGCAGGACGACAGTGTCACCGCACGTGTCGCACGTCGCCGCTGGCGAGCTCCACGACACCCTCCCGCGTCCGGACGACGAGCCGGCCGTCCCAGTCGACCGACTCGGCCACCCCCTCGAGGGTCGAGTCGTCCGGCAGCGAGACGACGACCGCCGCCCCCACCGTCGAGCACCACGCGAGGTAGTCGCGGGCCAGCCCACTGGCGACCGGGTCGCCCAGCGCCTGCACCCAGGCCAGGTAGCGCCGCTCGAAGCCGCGCAGGAACTGCAGCAGCACCGCCGCCCGGTCGACCGGACGCCCGGCCACCAGCACCAGCGAGGTACCCGTCTGCGGGAGCTCGTCGGCGCGCGTCGAGACGTTGAGCCCCACGCCCATGACCACGGCGGGCGGGGTGGGTGCCGTCATCGCCTCGGCGAGGATGCCGGCGAGCTTGGCGCCGTCCGGGGCGAGCAGGTCGTTGGGCCACTTGAGCGAGGCCCGCACGCCGGGCACCTCGCCCACCGCCTCGGCCAGCGCGACCCCGGTGAGCAGCGGCAGCCAGCCCCGGCGGGCGCTCGGGACGTCGGGCCGCAGCAGGAACGAGACGGTGATGCCCGCGCCCGGCGGGGAGGTCCAGACGCGGTCCAGCCGGCCGCGGCCGGCCGCCTGGTGCTCGGCGACCAGCACCGTGCCCTCGGGCGCGTCGTCGGCCGCAGCGGCCACCAGGGCCGCGTTGGTCGAGCCGATCTCGCCGACGACCTCGAGCGAGCGCCACAGGGCACTGTCGGCCGTCAGCGCGGCCGCGAGCGCCGGGCCGTCGAGAGGTGCCCGGGAGGAGGCCGCGGAGGGGGACGGCGACGGTTCGGGCACTCCCCTACGCTACGGAACTCGTGAGCGAGCGTGCGAGCTCGCACACGGGCACAGCAGCGCCGCGAACGCGGCTGACGAGCGCCGGCGAGGAGAGATGCGTGAGCGCGGCTGAACTGGAGAGCGCCGGGGACTCCGTCCCGGGCGACATCGACATCCACACGACCGCCGGCAAGCTGGCGGACTTCGAGCGGCGCGTGCAGGAGGCCACCCACGCGGGCTCCGAGCGCGCGGTCGAGAAGCAGCACGCCGCGGGCAAGATGACCGCCCGCGAGCGGATCGAGGCGCTGCTGGACCCGGGGTCGTTCACCGAGCTCGACGAGTTCGCCCGACACCGCTCCACGAACTTCGGGATGGACGCCCGCCGGCCCTTCGGCGACGGCGTCGTCACCGGGTACGGAACCGTCGACGGGCGCCCGGTCTGCGTCTTCTCCCAGGACGTGACCGTCTTCGGCGGCAGCCTCGGCGAGGTCTACGGCGAGAAGATCGTCAAGGTCCTCGACCTGGCCATCCGCAACGGCTGCCCGGTCATCGGGATCAACGAGGGCGGCGGCGCGCGGATCCAGGAGGGCGTGGTCTCCCTCGGCCTCTACGGCGAGATCTTCCGGCGCAACGTGCACGCCTCCGGTGTCATCCCGCAGATCTCGCTGGTGATGGGCGCCGCGGCCGGCGGCCACGTCTACTCCCCCGCGCTCACCGACTTCATCGTGATGGTCGACCAGACCAGCCAGATGTTCATCACCGGCCCGGACGTGGTGAAGACCGTCACCGGCGAGGACGTCACCCTCGAGGAGCTCGGCGGCGCCCGGACCCACAACACCAAGTCGGGCGTCGCGCACTACCTGGCCGAGGACGAGGCCGACGCCCTCGACTACGTCAAGGCGCTCCTCTCCTACCTGCCGAGCAACAACCTCGACCCGCTGCCGGCCGTCGAGGTGCCCCCGGCCGACACCTCGCACGACGGCGTCACCGACGCCGACCGCGAGCTCGACAGCTTCATCCCGGACTCGGCCAACACCCCCTACGACATGCACACCGTCATCGAGCACGTCCTCGACGACGGCGAGTTCCTCGAGGTGCAGCCGCTGTTCGCGCCGAACATCGTCGTCGGCTTCGGCCGGGTCGAGGGCCGGCCGGTCGGCGTCGTGGCCAACCAGCCCACCCAGTTCGCCGGTACCCTCGACATCGACGCCAGCGAGAAGGCGGCGCGCTTCGTCCGCACCTGCGACGCCTTCAACATCCCGGTGCTGACCTTCGTCGACGTCCCCGGCTTCCTGCCCGGGACCTCCCAGGAGTGGGAGGGGATCATCCGCCGCGGCGCGAAGCTGATCTACGCCTACGCCGAGGCCACCGTCCCGAAGATCACCGTGATCACCCGCAAGGCCTACGGCGGCGCCTACGACGTCATGGGCTCCAAGCACCTCGGCGCCGACCTCAACCTCGCCTGGCCGACGTCGCAGATCGCCGTGATGGGCGCCCAGGGCGCGGTGAACATCCTCTACCGGCGCGAGCTCGCCGACGCGAGCGACCCCGACGCCCGCCGGGCCGAGCTGATCACCGAGTACGAGGACGCGCTGCTGTCGCCGTACATCGCCGCCGACCGCGGGTACGTCGACCAGGTGATCCGACCGTCGGAGAGCCGCATCGAGATCACCAAGGGGCTGCGCCTGCTGGCCAACAAGCGCCAGACGCTGCCGCCGAAGAAGCACGGGAACATCCCGCTGTGAGGACGACACCGTCCGTGACACCGCCGTCCTCCGGACGGCACCGCGGCCAGGTGCCGTCCCCGGCCGCCGCGGAGCCCCGGCCCCGTCCCGGGTCCCACCCTGAGCTCGCGAAGGGTGGGGAGGACGGGGTCCTTCCGCTCGTCGGGGACCCACCGGGCCCCGCTCCTCGCGGCCACGGAACGCCACCGGGAGCACCCCCGCTCCTGCGGGTCGTCAAGGGCGAGCCCACCGCCGAGGAGCTCGCCGCACTCACCGTCGTCGTCGCCGCGCTGTCGCAGCGGCGCCCCCGCCGCCGGCCGACCCCGGTCGGCGCCTGGGCCTCGTTCGGGGACGCCCACCGGACGCCCCTGCGCCCGGGACCCGGCGGCTGGCACGCCTCGGGGAGACATGCATGAGCGTGGATCGCCGGCTCGTGCTGGCCTCGGCGTCCCCGGCTCGCCTGGCCCTGATGCGCCAGGCCGGGCTCACGCCCGAGGTCGTCGTCAGCGAGGTCGACGAATCGGCCGTCCAGGCCGCGCGGGTCGGCGAACAGGTCGCGCTGCTGGCCGCCGCCAAGGCCAAGGCCGTCGCCGGGAAGGAGACCGACGCACTGATCGTCGGCGCCGACTCGCTGCTGGAGTTCCGCGGACAACCGCTGGGCAAGCCGGCCGACGCGCACGACGCCCGCGACCGCTGGCAGCGCATGAGCGGCAGGAGCGGCGTGCTGCACACCGGCCAGGCGCTCTTCGACGTCCAGGACGGCCAGGTGGTCAGCCGGGACGTCGCCGTCGTCTCCACCGTCGTGCACTTCGCCACCCCGACCCCGCAGGAGATCGAGGCCTACCTGGCGACCGGCGAGCCGCTGGCCGTGGCCGGCGCGTTCACCCTCGACGGGCTCGGCGCACCCTTCGTCCGCCGGGTGGACGGCGACCCGGCGGCCGTCGTCGGGCTGTCGCTGGCCACGCTCCGCACCCAGCTCGGCAGACTCGGGCTGACCATCACGGACCTGTGGCGCCGCTGAGACGAACCGGTTCGCACCCCGTGCGTCCCGCCCGCCCCACCAGTCACGGACACCCCGTGCAATCCGTCCTCGGCCGTCGCAGTGTACGACCCTCAGGGGGTGAGTTCGCAGCGCGTCGTCCTCCACGTCGGGACACCCAAGTCCGGCACGACCTACCTCCAGGACCTGATGTGGGCGTCGCGGCCCGCCCTGGCACAGGCCGGCGTGTCCTACCCCGGGGACCATCCAGGCGCCCACTTCCACGCGGCCCTCGACGCCAAGCGGGAGAGCTTCCACGGATGGGTGGACCCGGATGTCCCTGGCGCGTGGTCCCGGTTGGTGACCGCGGCCCGTGACCACGAGGGGACGACGGTCATCTCGCACGAGCTGTTCGGCGACCTCACTGCGGACCAGGCAGCCGCCGCCCTGGCCGACCTCGACTTCGCCGAGGTGCACGTCGTCGTCACCGCCCGCGACCTGTCCCGGACGCTGCCCGCCGTCTGGCAGGAGAACGTCAAGAACCGCAGCCCGATGCCGTTCCCGCACTACCTCGACATCGTCTGCCCGGGATCGCGCCGCAGCGGGGCTCCGTACCACCCCGTCGGGGACGAGGACGGCTACGCCACCGAGTTCTGGTTGCGCCAGGACCTGCCCGCGCTGCTGCGCCGATGGGGAGCCACGCTGCCGCCGTCCCGGGTGCACCTGGTGACCGTCCCTCCTGCAGGGACCGACCCGGCCCTCCTCTGGGAGCGCTTCGCCGAGGTCCTCGACGTCGACCCGGCGCTCGCCTCCCTGCCCGAGGGACGCCGCAATCAGTCGCTCGGGCAGGTCGAGAGCGAGCTGCTGCGCCGGCTCAACGAGCGGTTGGGTGACGACCTGGAGTGGCCGGTGCACGAGGCGCGGATCACCCATCTGCTCGGGCGCGTCGCCCTCCCCGCACGGGAAGGCGCGGTGCCCCTGACCCTGCCGGCCGACGTCCGTGACTGGGCCGCCGCCCGTGCGGACGTCATGCTGGACGAGCTGGCCGGTCTGGACTTCCACGTGGTGGGCGACGTCGACGACCTGCTCGTCGCCGAGTCCCGCCGCGAGGAGGTCGACCGGACGCCCGAGGCAGGCGACCTCCTCGACGCCGCCCTGGACGCCCTGATCGCACTGGTCCCGGTGCCGGAGGCACTCCCGGCTGCACCTCCCCCCGCACCGGAGGCGGAAGTGTCCGACACCGACCCGGCCATCCTCGTCGACGCCGACGCCGCCTTCGTCGCCCCGCGCGATCGCGGGAACCTCCAGGGCGTGGGACTGCGCCGCTGGCTGCAGCAGGCGCGCTCTCTCGCACGTCGGCCTCCCACACGGGTCGCGACGCCGGGCTGAGGCCGCCGCTCGACAGGCGTCGGGACCTCCCCTGGTTGGCATCGCGACCCTCCCGACTGGCTACAGTCCGGACGGTCCACACGAGGGAGGGCACCGGTGCAGAAGGTCCTGATCGCCAACCGCGGCGAGATCGCGGTCCGGGTGGCCCGCGCCTGTAAGGACGCGGGGCTGACCAGTGTCGCGGTGTACGCCGAGCCCGACCGCGACGCGTTGCACGTCCGGGTCGCCGACGAGGCCTTCGCCCTCGGGGGGACGACGCCCGGTGACTCCTACCTGGTGATCGACAAGATCCTCGATGCGGCGAAGCGGTCCGGCGCCGACGCCGTCCACCCCGGGTACGGCTTCCTGTCCGAGAACGCCGACTTCGCCCAGGCGGTTCTCGACGCCGGGCTGACCTGGATCGGCCCCTCACCGCAGTCGATCATCGACCTCGGCGACAAGGTGGCCGCCCGGCACATCGCGACCCGCGCCGGCGCACCACTGGTGCCCGGCACCAAGGACCCGGTGGGCGGCGCCGACGAGGTCGTCGCCTTCGCCGAGGAGCACGGCCTCCCGGTCGCCATCAAGGCGGCGTTCGGCGGTGGCGGCCGCGGCCTCAAGGTCGCCCGCACCACGGAGGAGATCCCCGAGCTGTTCGACTCCGCCGTCCGCGAGGCCGTGTCGGCCTTCGGCCGGGGCGAGTGCTTCGTCGAGCGCTTCCTCGACAAGCCGCGGCACGTGGAGGCGCAGGTGCTGGCCGACACCCACGGCAACGTGGTCGTCGTCGGCACCCGGGACTGCTCGCTGCAGCGGCGCAACCAGAAGCTGGTCGAGGAGGCGCCCGCGCCGTTCCTCACCGACGAGCAGCGCGCGCGCATCCACGAGTCGGCCAAGGCGATCTGCCGGGAGGCCGGCT
This sequence comes from Geodermatophilus sp. DF01-2, assembly GCF_004571065.1. Lineage (GTDB taxonomy): Bacteria > Actinomycetota > Actinomycetes > Mycobacteriales > Geodermatophilaceae > Geodermatophilus. Next base: position 29,360 of record NZ_SPQN01000035.1, on the reverse strand, counting down.
ACTCCGGCGCCGGCACCGTGGAGTACCTTGTGGGCGCCGACGGCTCGATCTCCTTCCTCGAGGTCAACACCCGGCTGCAGGTCGAGCACCCGGTCAGCGAGGAGACCAGCGGCATCGACCTGGTCCGCCAGCAGTTCCGCATCGCCGACGGCCTCCCGCTCGAGATCACCGAGGACCCGACCCCGCGCGGGCACAGCATCGAGTTCCGGATCAACGCCGAGGATGCCGGGCGCAACTTCATGCCCGCCCCCGGCCCGGTGACCCGGCTGGAGATCCCGCAAGGTCCCGGCGTGCGCTGGGACTCCGGCGTGGAGACCGGTGGCGAGGTGGCCGGCGCGTTCGACTCGATGCTGGCCAAGCTGATCGTCACCGGGGCCAGCCGCGAGGAGGCGCTGCAGCGGGCCCGCCGCGCGCTGGACGAGCTGGTCGTCGAGGGCATGCCCACCGTCGTCCCGTTCCACCGGGCGGTGGTGCGCGACGAGGCGTTCACGACCGAGCCGTTCACCGTGCACACCCGCTGGATCGAGACCGAGTGGGACAACCAGGTCCCGCCGTACTCGGCCGCGCCGGCCGAGGGGGCCGAGGAGGAGCCCCGGCAGACCGTCGTCGTCGAGGTCGGTGGGCGCCGGCTGGAGGTGTCGCTGCCCGCGGGTCTGGCCGCCGGTGGGGGCGCCCCGGCCGCGGCTGGGGGGGGCAAGCCGCGCAAGCGGGGCGGTGGGCACGGCGGGTCGGCGGCGTCGGGCGACTCCCTGAACAGCCCGATGCAGGGGACGATCGTCAAGGTCGCGGTCTCCGACGGGGACACCGTGGCCGAGGGCGACCTGGTCGTCGTCCTCGAGGCGATGAAGATGGAGCAGCCGATCACCGCCCACAAGTCGGGCACCGTGAGCGGCCTGTCCGCCGAGGTGGGTGCCACGGTCACCAGCGGCGCGGTCATCTGCACCATCGCCGACGCGGGGTAGCCGTTCAATCGGTGAGGAAGCCGCCCTGGAAGTCGTTGCGCTGCTGGCCCGAGGACTCGTAGTACGTGTCCGACACGGGCCACCCGAGGGACGAGGCCGGGCCGCCCCCGCTGGTGTACGGCGCATCGACCGCCGTGGCGACGAAGCGCGCGCCCGTCGCCGCCGACCAGTAGGACGTGCCGTCGGCGAAGGTCAGGGACTGGCCGGGGCCGGTGGAGCCGGGGACGTCGGTGACGTCGCTGACGGGGAAGCCGTGGACCCCGGTGACTCCGCCCGAGGCCCACCAGGCGGCGCGCAGCGGCCCGCTGACGACCTGCGCCCGGGTGGACGGGCTCCAGTAGACGGACGCCCGCTCGAAGGCCTGGGCCCGGCCGCCGGGGACCGCACCTTCGGCAGCGATCGGCAGCCCGACCGCCCGCAGCCCTCCGACACGGTCCACGGCGGACAGGACGTCGTTGCCCACCGTCAGGACCTGTCCGGCCGACCCGGCCAGCAACCCGCCCGCGAAACGGGTGGAGCTGCGCTCGCCGCTCGACGTCGTGCTCCCCACGGGGAAGCCGTAGGGACCGCCGATCCCCCCGAGGGCCCACCAGGCCTGTCGCGTCGCGCCGTGAACGGCGTGCGCCGGCTGTCCGCTGGCGGCGTAGACCGAGCCGCTGGCGAAGGCCTGCGCGGTACCCCCGTCGACAATGAGCAGCCCGGTCGTGGGGAAACCCATGGGGCCGCTCACCCCGCCCGTGCTCCACCACGGCCCGAGGAACTCCGCCCGGACCGCGTGGGTCCCCCCGGCCGCGGAGGAGTACACCGACCCTCCGGCGAAGGCCTGCGCCGTCCCGCCGGGCACGGTGAGCAGCCCGCTCGTCGGGAAGCCCAGGGGGCCGGACACCCCGCCCGTCGCCCACCAGGCGCTGCGGATGGATCCGCTGACGGCGTGGACCCCCGTGGCCGGGGATGCGTACACCGAGCCGTTCTGGAAGGCGACGGCCGTGCCACCCGGGACGGTGAGCTCCCCGGTGATCGGGAACCCGAACGGTCCGGTCACCCCACCGGTCGCCCACCACGGCCCGAGGTAGCGCGCCGGCAGGGCGGCCGTCCCGGTCCTGGGAGAGGAGTAGACCGAGCCGTCGGCGAAGGCCTGCGCCGTCCCGCCGGGGACGGTGAGCAGGCCGCTCGTCGGGAAGCCCAGCGGGCCGGACACCCCGCCGGCGGACCACCACGCCGAGCGGATCGGCTCCCGCACGGCGTGCGCGCCGGTGGCCGCCGACTCGTAGACCGACCCGCCCTGGAAGGCCGCGGCGAAGCCACCGGGAACGGCCGCGTGGTCGCTGGTCGGGAAGCCCAGGGGGCCGGACACCCCGCCCGTGGCCCACCACGCCGACCGGACGCCGTCACGCACCACATGGGCACCGGTGGCCGCCGACTCGTAGACCGACCCGCCCTGGAAGGCCGCGGCGGTCCCGCCCGGAACGGTGAGCACACCGCTGATCGGGAAGCCCAGGGGCCCGGCCGCCCCGCCGGCGCGGGTGTAGGCGTCGAGCACCGGCCCCCGCAGCGCGCGGGCCCCCGTGCCGGGCGACCAGTGGACCGCGCCGCCCTCGAACGCGACCGCCCCACCGGTGGCGATCGCCTCCTGGCCGGACGTCGGGTACCCCAGCGGGCCGGAGACGCCTCCGGTGGCCCACCAGGCGCCGAGGAACGCGGCGGGCACAGCGTGCGTCCCGGCCGTGGGGGACGAGTAGATCGAGCCGTGCCGGAATGCCTGCGCGTGCCCGCCGCCGGCGATGGCCGAGGCGGCCGCGATCGGGTAGCCGATGCGCCCGGCCTCCGCGCCGGCCCGCCGGTAGGCGTCGAGGATCTCGCCGGTGACCAGGTGGGCGCCGGTGGCCGGTGACCAGTAGATGGCCCCGCCGGTGTAGGTGCGCAGGCAGCCGCCGTCCCGCAGACCGCACGTCTCCGTCGCCGTCGGCTCACCCAGGGGACCGGCGGCACCGCCCGAGGCGACGTACGCGGTCGTGATCGGGGACATCGGTGTGACGGTGACCTGCGCGTCGGACGAGGACACCGAGCCGACGGTGACGAGGAAGCGGTCACCGGCCACCGCGACGCCTCGGCCGAGCGGGAGCGCCACCTGCGTGTCGCTCCCCCACGCGCTGCTCCTGGACGGGGTCCCGTCGAGCAGCAGCGACGTGCTGTTGCCGGTCGAGGCCCGTCGCAGCAGGACGCCGGACTGCAGCCGCGGCCAGTTGGCCGCGCTGTCCAGCCACGCGTCCCGGCCCTGCGCCGGCCGGTACTCCAGCCAGTGGACCGAGCCGTCGGGACCGGTGAGCCGCAGCGCTCGCGTGCCCACCCGGCCGGAGACGGGGGACAACGTGTAGACGCCCCCGGCCTCGTCGGAGGTCACCGTCTGGACCTGTCCCTCCTGGAGGATGCCGATCCGGCCGGCCTGCGGGGCGGTGAGTGAGCCCACCTGCTCCCAGGAGACGCCCATGACGTCGTAGTAGTCGCGGTAGTCGGCGATGCGGCAGGTCCCGCCGTCCAGCGTGCCGTCGCACTGGAGGGCCGACGAGTGGCCGAGACCGAAGTTGTGCCCGAACTCGTGGGCCAGCAGCGAGGTAGCCGTGTCCTGCACGTACAGCCGGCCGCCGGCGCCGATGGAGCCGCCGACCTCCGCGAGGCCGTAGGCGCACCCGAGCGAGTCCGCGGGAAGGTACACCAGCAGGTGTCGCCCGGGGCCGCCCGACCAGCCGGCGTGGGCCGCGGCGTCGTTCCACAGCCGGTACGGGTCGCTGCAGTCGTACGCCGAGCGGTGCCAGTCGGACGACGCCGTGACCCCCACCTGGATCGCGCCGTCGCTCTGCTCGCGCCAGAAGTCCGCCACCGGGCCGTCGACCGCGGCGACGACGTCGGCGAGTTCCGTGCCGTCCGCCGCGCCGCCGGCCGGAACGGTCATGACGACGGTGACGGCGTTGGTGATGCCCGCCGCCGCGCCCGACAGCGAGGGGGCGGGCGACGCCTCCTCGACGACCTCGGCGGTCACGACCTCGATGGCCGGGGCGAGGCCCTCCTCGGCCGGGGACGAGTCGGTGCTCTCCGCACCGAGGGTGACCTCCACGACGGAGCCGACCTCGATGCCCTCGACGTCCTCGGTGGGGACCCGCACCGCGTCGCCGGCGTCGGTCTCGATCCAGCTCAGCGGCTCGTCGTCCGCGTGCCCGTGCGCCTCCTCGGGACCCTCCGGCTCGGCCCACGCCTGCACCAACTCGCCCACGACGGTGTCCCCGGCGGCCGAGGTCTCCTCCGCCCCGACCGGCGATGCGACCAACACCGGCAGGGCGACGGCGGGGACGGCGGCGAGGAGCCGGAGGGGCAGACGGCGCTGAACGGACACGAGGACTCCAATGCGGCGGGGCTCCTCTGTCATCGGCGTCCGCGGCTGGGGCCTTGAGGGCCTCACCCGGACGAGGGGCCGGCGTCAGGAGCGGGTGCGGACCCGCATCCGGGCGAACCCCCAGCCGGCGACGGCGACGACGCCCAGGCCTCCGGCCGCGCGCGCCGCCAGGGCCCACCGACCACCGGCGGAGCTCTGCGCCGCCGCCACGACCGCAGCCTCCGGCACAGCGTCGGTGGCGGCCGGCGTCCCCACCGGGTCCAGGGCGCGAGCCGTCCCCGGCGGGACGACGCCCGGCGCACCCGCCGTGGTGTCGACGTCCGCCGGAGCCTCCCGCGCCGGGACCGCACCGGCCGGGCCGGCGGCCAGGACCTCGGGCGCGGGGTCGCCCTCCGGCAGCGGGGTCACGGGGACGGCGGCACCGGGAGCGGGCGTGACGGTGAGCGTCGCCCCGGCCGCGGTGACGGCGTCCACGGTGACGGTGAACGCGCCGCCGGCCACCGGCACCGGCACCCCCACGGGCAGCGCCGTCTGCAGGTCGGCGTCCCAGCCCGCGGCAGCACTGGGCGTGCCGTCGAGCAGCAGGGCGGTGTCGGGCATCCCGCCGGTGCGGCGCAGCAGCACACCGGACTCCAGACCGAAGCGGTTGTCGGCCGAGTCGAGCCAGGCGTCCCGACCGGCGGCAGCACGGTGCTCCAGCCAGTAGGTGCCGCCGGCGGCGTCGGTCAGCCGGACCGCCCGGGTACCGGCGCGACCCGACAGCGGGGCGAGGGTGACCGTCGTCGCCGGGCCGGCCGCGGGGACCGCGAGCTGGGCCGAGGCGGGCAGCACGCCCAGCTGCGCCGCCTGGGGGGCGTTGAGCGAGCCGAGCCGGCTCCAGGAGGCGCCCATGACGTCGTAGTAGTCGCGGTAGGGGGCGGTGCGGCAGGCGCCGGTCTCGACCGCGCCGTCGCACTGGTGCGCCGAGGAGTGGCCGAGGCCGAAGTTGTGGCCCAGCTCGTGCGCGATCACCGAGGGCAGCACGTCGCGGACGTAGATCCGCCCGCCGGCGCCGGGCCCCGCGCCGACCTGGCCGAGTGCGTAGGAGCAGCCGGGCAGGTCCCGCGGCAGGCTGCTGACGTAGGCCACCAGGTGCCGGCCGGGCCCGGGTACGAAGCCGGTGCGGTCGGCGACCTCGTTCCACAGCGCGGTGGGATCCGCGCAGGCGGCGTCGGTCTGCACCCAGTCGTGGGCCGCGGTCACGCCGAGCCGGACGGCGCCGTCGGTCTCCCCGGCCCAGAACTCGGCGACCGGGCCGTCGACGGCGGCGACGACCTGCGCCAGCGTCGTCCCGTCCGCCTGGCCCCCGGCCGGGACGGCCATCGCCACGGTGACCTGGTTGGTCAGCCCGGCCACCCGGGGGGTGCTGGTCTTCGGCGCCTCCTCGAGCAGCTCGGTGTCGAGCACGTCCCGGGCCGGCTCGTAACCGTCCTCGCCGGCGGCGTCGGAGAGCTCCTCGCCCACCGTGACCTCGACGGTCGAGCCGACCGGCAGGCCGTCGACGGCCTCGGTCGGCACGCGGACGGCCTCGCCGGACGCGCTCTGCACCCAGGTCAGCGGCGCCTCGGCGACCTCGGCCCCGTGCCCGCCGTCGCCGTGCTCCGCCTCCTCGTGCTCCGCCTCCTCGTGCTCCGCCTCCTCGTGGCCGGCCTCGACGGCGTGGCCGGCCTGGCCCACCTCGGGCCAGGCCTGCACGAGCTCGCCGACGACGGTGTCCTGGCCGGCCGGCTCGTCGGCCCGCGCGGCCGCCACCGGCAGCGTCAGCGAGAGGGCGAGCGCGGTCGCTCCCCCGGCCAGCGCCCGGAGCGGGCGGCGGGGGGAAGCGGAGGTGGTCCGGTGGAGGCGCATCCCCCCTGTCCTCGGCGGGCCGCGCACCCGTCGGCACCGGCGGCCGGGACTCCAGTCGAACCCGGTGTCACATCCGCTCCAGGACGCCCCCGGGACCCCGGGTGTCACATCAGCCGGGTCACCTGCGTCCCACCCGTACCGGCGGTCGGGCGCGCTCGTCCCACGCGCCCCGCTGTGATCATGCGAGGGCGTCGGCGCCCATCAGCCGCCGGCCGGCCTCGGTGATCGACCCGGACAGCGACGGGTAGATCGCGAAGGTCTGGGCCAGGTCGGTGACCGTCAGCCCCTTGGTCACCGCCAGCGCGATCGGCAGGATCAGCTCGGATGCGCCCGGGGCGACGACCACCCCGCCGACGACGATGCCGGTGGCCCGACGGGCGAACAGCTTGACGAACCCGTCGTGCAGGTCGGCCATCTTGGCCCGGGCGTTGGTGGCCAGCGGCAGCCGGACGACGTCGATGTCGGCGCCCTCGGGCAGCGTCTTCTCCTGCACGCCCACCGTGGCGATCTCCGGGTGGGTGAAGACGTTGGCCGCGACCGTCTTGAGCCGGATCGGGGTGACCGCCTCGCCGAGCGCGTGCCACATCGCGATCCGGCCCTGCATCGCCGCGACCGAGGCCAGCTGGAAGACCCCGGTGACGTCACCGGCGGCGTAGACGCCCGGCACGCTGGTGCGCGAGACGCGGTCGACGACGACGTGCCCGGACGGCGCGAGCTCGACCCCGGCGCCCTCCAGGTTCAGCCCCGCGGTGTTGGGCACGGTGCCCACGGTCATCAGCGCGTGCGAGCCCTCGACGGTGCGCCCGTCGGTCAGCTCGACGACGACCCCCTTCTCGGCCCGCCGCACGCCGGCCGCGCGGCCGCGCTCGAGCCGGCCGCCGCGGGACTGGAAGACCTCCTCGAGCACCTCGGCGGCGTCGGAATCCTCCCCGGGCAGCACCCGGTCGCGGGAGGACACCAGGGTCACCGGGACGCCGGCCTCCAGGTAGCCGGAGGCGAACTCCGCCCCGGTCACGCCGGAGCCGACGACGACCAGGTGCTCGGGCATCTCCTGCAGGTCGTAGACGTCGCGCCAGTCGAGGATGCGCTCGTGGTCGGGCTCGGCGCCGGGCAGCACGCGGGGGTCGGCGCCGGTGGCGACGAGGACGACGTCGCACTCCAGCGTCTCGGTGACCGCGCCGTCGCCGTCCACCACCTCGACCCGGTGTTCGACCAGGCCGCGGCGCTCGTCGGAGAGGCGGCCCTGCCCGGGAAGGACCTGCACGCCCTCGGCGACCAGCCGGGCCTTGATGTCGGCGGACTGTGCGACGGCCAGGCCCCTGACCCGCTGGTTGACCGCAGCGAGGTCGATGCCGACGGTGGCGAGCTCGGAGCCCTGCACGCCGAGGGACGCCGAGTCGCGCACGTTGCTCATCACGCCGGCCGAGGCGATGAAGGTCTTGGACGGGACGCAGTCGGTGAGCACGCTGGCCCCGCCGACGCCGTCCCGCTCGACCACGGTGACCTGCGCACCGAGGGATGCGGCGACCAGCGCGGCCTCGTAGCCGGCGGGGCCGCCGCCGATGATCACGATGCGGGTCATGGAAGTCCTTCTCGGTGCGGCGCGGACACGTGCGGCGGCCATTCTCCCCGTTGCGGGGAACGACGTGGGCCATCTCCTCCCGAGGGTCGTGCCACCCGGTCGTAGGCTGCCCGGCGATGGGCCTCTACGCCGCCTACGGGTCGAACATGGACCCCGCTCAGATGCTCCGGCGCTGTCCGTCCTCCCCGCACACCGGTACCGGCTGGATCAAGGGCTGGCGGCTGACGTTCGGCGCCGAGGAGTACGGGTGGGAGGGAGCGCTGGCCACCCTCGTCCCGGACGACACCACACCGGGCGAGTCGCTGTCCCCCGGCGTCTTCGTCGCCCTCTACGACCTCACCGAGGCCGACGAGAAGGCGCTCGACGCCTGGGAGGGCGCCGACCAGGGGCTCTACCGCAAGCTGCACCTGCGCGTGCACACGCTCACCGGTGACCAGGTCGCCTACGTCTACGTGCTGGATGCCTTCGAGGGCGGGCTGCCCTCGGCCCGCTACCTGGGTGCGCTGGCCGACGCCGCCGAGGCCGCCGGCGCCCCGGACGACTACCTCGCCGAGCTCCGCTCCCGGGAGTGCCGCTCCACCGGCGTCTGACCCCACGCCCCCTCGCCCCCGCCCCGCCTCCTCCCCCGCACTCGCCCCTGTACGTGATCATGAAGTTCGGGAAGCGACACGCCGCTCGCAGTCCGCGCGTCGCTTCCCGAACTTCATGATCGAGACCGGAAGGGGACGCCGAGTGCGCGCGCCGTCCTCCCCACCATGGCCAGGTGCCGGCGGTAGACGTCCCTCGCGGTGAAGTGCAGCAGCGTCCAGCTGTGCTCGGTCAGCCAGTTGTGCCGGTCGCGGTCGGCGGCGAGCTGCTCTCTCGTCATGTGTGCCTCGAGCCCGTCGAACTCGGCTCCGACGAGCTGGTCCTCCCATCCCATGTCGAGGTAGTGCGTCCGGCCGCCGTCGGTCAGCGGGACCTGCGGCCGGGGAGCAGGCAGGTCGGCGTCGATGAAGCGCCAGCGCATGCGCGACTCCATCGGTGAGGCAGCCAGTCCGCTCGCGCACGGGACCAGGCGCCGGAGCCGGGCGACCTCCCGCAGGCCGGCCTGCGCAGCGGCGGCCGCCGCGAGCTGCTCTGGCGTGCACGTCCGTGACCGGAGCGCCGCGTCCAACGTCGCGAGACCGTCGATCGGTTGGGTGTTGCGGACGACGTCGCAGGCGGTGCGCGCCGGCGGCGTGCACCAGACGCCGTTGCGGAGCACCGCGTCGTCCGCTCCGAGCGAGGACGGGTGGACCTGGACACCCGGTAGCCGCCGATTCACCAGCGAGGGTGGGCCGAGGAAGTGCAGCGTGGCGTCGCCGAGCACGTCGAAGCCCCACAGCGACGCCGCGGTCGAGTGGCACGCCACGAGGTCGCCGCCGACCGCCAAGGCCGCGGCGCGGAGGAGCAGCAGCGGCGAGTCGGGCAGCTCGCCGTCGAGGAGCACTCCCCGCCAGGGGCTCCTGCGCCACCGGCCGCTGCGCACCAGCCCGCGGACCTCGGCGTCGCTGCAGTGGTCCAGCGCCTGCGACGTGGCGAAGACCCCGCACTGCGCGGCGATGAGGCGGTAGAGGGCGAAGTCCATGCCGGCAGCCTCGGGAGAGGTACCCCGCCGCGGCGGTCCACCGACCGATCTGTGGAGGGCGCGACCCCCTGTGCATCCCCGCGATCATGAAGTTCGGGAAGCCACACTCCGTCCGGTGTCGGGGTGTCGCTTCCCAGATTTCATGATCGCGGAGAAGCCGGCGCCGCGAGGAACGTCTCCAGCAGCTGCTGGGCGGCCAGCGCCGGGGTCAGCTCCCCCGCCAGCACCGCCTTCTCCAGCCCCGGTGCGGCGGCCCGGACGCCGGGGTGCGCGCGCAGCCGGTGTTCGAGCCCGTCGCGCACCAGCTGCCGGGTCCAGCGCACCTGCTGCGTGCGCCGGCGCTCCTCGAACGCCCCCGACACCTTGCGCCGGTCCTGGTGCTCGACCAGCTTGGCCCACACCTCGTCGAGGCCCTCACCGGTCAGCCCGGCGCAGGTCAGCACCGGCACCTGCCACTCCTCGTCGTGCCCGCGCAGCATGCGGATCGCCCCGGCCAGCTCGCGGGCGGCCTTCCGCGCGTCGGCCGCGCCCGGCCCGTCGGCCTTGTTCACCGCGATGACGTCGGCGATCTCGAGGATGCCCCGCTTGATCCCCTGCAGCTGGTCGCCGGTGCGGGCCAGGGTCAGGAAGAGGAACGAGTCGACCATCTCCGCGACGGCAATCTCCGACTGCCCGACCCCGACGGTCTCCACCAGGACGACGTCGTAGCCGGCGGCCTCCACGACCACCATCGACTCCCGCGTCGCCTGGGCGACCCCGCCGAGGGTTCCCGACGTCGGCGACGGCCGGATGAAGGCGTCCGGGTCGACCGCCAGCCGCGCCATGCGGGTCTTGTCACCGAGGATCGACCCGCCCGACCGTGCGGACGACGGGTCGACGGCGAGCACCGCGACCTTCGAGCCGGCCGCGGTCAGGGTGACGCCGAGGGAGTCGATGAACGTCGACTTCCCCACGCCGGGGACGCCGCTGATCCCGACCCGGCGGGCGTTGCCGGCGTGCGGCAGCAGCTCCACCAGCAGCTCCTGCGCCCGCTCGCGATGGTCGCTCCGGTGGGACTCGACGAGCGTGATGGCGCGCGCGACCGCCCGCCGGTCGCCGGCGAGCACCCCCTCGGCGAGCGCCGGGACGTCGACCTGCCGCGGCATCAGGTGCGCGACGACAGAGTGCGCAGCAGCCCCTGCGCCGCCTCGGCGATGACCGTCCCCGGCAGGAAGACCTCGGCCGCGCCCATCTCCTTCAGCGTCGGCACGTCGTCCGGCGGGATGACCCCGCCGACGACGATGACGACGTCCTCGGCCCCGAGGTCGGCGAGCGCCTCGCGCAGCGCCGGCACCAGCGTCAGGTGGCCGGCGGCCAGCGACGAGACGCCGACGACGTGCACGTCGGCCTCCACCGCCTGGCGGGCGACCTCCTCCGGCGTCTGGAACAGCGGGCCGACGTCGACGTCGAAGCCGAGGTCGGCGAAGGCCGTGGCGATCACCTTCTGGCCGCGGTCGTGGCCGTCCTGGCCCATCTTGGCGACCAGGATCCGGGGACGGCGTCCCTCGGCCTCCTCGAACGCCTCGGCCATCCGGCGGGTCTCCTCGACCGGTCCCGACGCGCCGGCCTCGTCGCGGTACACCCCACTGATGGTGCGCACCTGCCCGGCATGCCGCCCGTAGACCTCCTCCAGCGCGTCGGAGATCTCCCCGACGGTGGCCTTGGCGCGGGCCGCGTCGACCGCCAGCTTGAGCAGGTTGGCGTCCAGCTCCCGACCGCGCCGTCCCTCCGCGGCCGCGCGGGCGGCATCGGTGAGCCGGCGCAGCGCTTCCTGCACGGCCGAGGAGTCCCGCGATGCCCGCAGCTCCGCCAGCTTCGCCTTCTGCTGGGCGAGCACGTCGGCGTTGTCCACCCGCAGCACCTCGATCGCCTCGTCGGCGTCCACCCGGTACTTGTTCACGCCGATCACCGGCTGCCGGCCGGAGTCGATGCGCGCCTGGGTGCGGGCGGCGGCCTCCTCGATGCGCAGCTTCGGGATGCCGTCGTCGATGGCCTGCGCCATGCCGCCGTGCTCGGCGACCTCCTCGATGTGCGCCCACGCCCGGCGGGCCAGGTCGTAGGTCAGCTTCTCCACGTACGCCGAACCGCCCCACGGGTCGATGACCCGCGTCGTCCCCGACTCCTGCTGCAGCAGCAGCTGGGTGTTGCGGGCGATCCGGGCGGAGAAGTCGGTCGGCAGTGCCAGCGCCTCGTCGAGGGCGTTGGTGTGCAGCGACTGGGTGTGTCCCTGGGTGGCGGCCATCGCCTCCAGGCAGGTGCGGACGACGTTGTTGTAGACGTCCTGCGCGGTCAGCGACCAGCCCGAGGTCTGGGAGTGGGTGCGCAGCGACAGCGACTTGTCCGCCCTAGCGCCCGCCTCCTTGACCAGCCGGGCCCACAGCAGCCGCCCGGCCCGCAGCTTCGCGACCTCCATGAAGAAGTTCATGCCGATCGCCCAGAAGAACGACAGCCGAGGCGCGAACGCGTCGACGTCGAGCCCGGCGGCCTTGCCCGCCTGCAGGTACTCCACGCCGTCCGCCAGCGTGTAGGCCAGCTCCAGATCGGCGGTCGCCCCGGCCTCCTGGATGTGGTAGCCGGAGATGGAGATCGAGTTGAACCGCGGCATCTCCTGCGAGGTGAAGGAGAAGATGTCGCTGATGATCTGCATCGAGGGCTTCGGCGGGTAGATGTAGGTGTTGCGGACCATGAACTCCTTGAGGATGTCGTTCTGGATGGTCCCGGTCAGCTGACCGTGCTCCACCCCCTGCTCCTCGGCGGCGACGATGTAGAGCGCCAGCACCGGCAGGACGGCGCCGTTCATGGTCATCGAGACGCTCATCCGGTCCAGCGGGATGCCGTCGAAGAGCTGCCGCATGTCCAGGATCGAGTCGATCGCCACCCCGGCCATGCCGACGTCGCCGACCACGCGCGGGTGGTCGGAGTCGTAGCCGCGATGGGTGGGCAGGTCGAAGGCGACCGACAGCCCCTTCTGCCCGGCCGCGAGGTTGCGCCGGTAGAAGGCGTTGGACTCCGCCGCGGTGGAGAAGCCCGCGTACTGGCGGACCGTCCACGGCTGGGTCGTGTACATCGTCGGGTACGGCCCGCGCAGGTACGGCGCGATGCCCGGGTAGGTCTCGAGGAAGTCCAGGCCCTCGAGGTCGGCCGGGGTGTACAGCGGCGGGACGGCGATGCCCTCCGGCGTCTCCCAGGTCGCCTCGCCGGCGCTGCGGCCGGTCGACTCCTCGAACCGCTTGGCCCAGTCGTCGGCCGAGCCGCCGGCCGCGAAGCGGCCCAGCTCGACGCCGCCGAAGTCGGGGATGCCACTCATGACGGAACTCCCAACTGCTCGTGGACCGCTCGGAGCACGTCGAGCGCGTCGCACCCGGCGTACACGTACCCGTCGACGCCGTCGACCGCCAGGGACGGCTTGCCGGCCAACCACACCTGCGTGGCACCGGCGGCGCGCAGCTCGGCGGCCAGCGCGGCCGCCGTCTCCGCGTAGTCGCGGTCGCTCCCGCAGATGCAGGTGACCGTCGTCCGGGCGTCGGCGAAGCCGGAGGCCCCGTCGCCGGACGGCGTCGCGACCCCGCCGGCCTGGAACAGGTTGCCGGCGAAGGTGGCCCGGGCGGTGTGCCGGGCGATCGGCCCGATGGTCGCGAGGTAGAGCTCGGGCCGGGTCGCGGCGGCGTCGGCGCGGTCGCGCAGCTCCTCGAACTCCTGGGCGGCGCGCACGCGGGGCAGGCCCGCGGTCCGCACCACCGCGGCGACCGGCTGCCGCTCCGGCAGCTTCTCGGCCAGGTTCGGGAACTCGCTGACGCCGGTGATCGCGTCGGTGCGGTGGGCCAGCCGCTGGGCGCGGGCGTCCCACGCGGCGGCGATGCGGTCGCGGACCAGGCCCGACCCCAGCGCGGCGGCCATCCCGCCGGCCCGCTCGATCTCGGTGAACCAGTCCCAGGCCGCCGACGCGAGCCGGTCGGTGAGCGACTCGACGTACCAGGAGCCGCCGGCCGGGTCGAGGACGCGGGCCAGATGCCCCTCCTCCACCAGCAGGCTCTGCGTGTTGCGGGCGATCCGGCGGGAGAACGCGTCGGGCAGGCCCAGCGCGGCGTCGAAGGGCTGCACGGTGACCACGTCGGCGCCGCCCACGCCCGCTGCGAAGCAGGCCACCGTCGTCCGCAGCATGTTGACCCAGGGGTCGCGCTTCGTCGTCATCACCGACGAGGTGACGGCGTGCTGCCGCTGGCCGCGGACGTCGGGCGAGGCGCCGCTGACCTCGCCGACCCGGTCCCACAGCCGGCGGGCGGCGCGCAGCGCGGCGATCGTCGTGAACTGGTCGGCGGAGGCCGCGTAGCGGAACTCCAGCTGACCGAACGCCTCGTCGACGGAGAGTCCGCCATCGGTGAGCGCCCGCAGGTAGGCCACACCGGCGGCCAGCGAGCAGCCGAGCTCCTCGACCACCGAGGCGCCGGCGTCGGCGAAGACCGTGGCGTCGACGACGACGGTGCGCCAGCCCGCGGGAGCCCGGCGGGCGACGTCGGCCAGCCCGGTGAGGTCCTGCTCCTGCCCCGAGGCGGCCTGGACGCCGAGCGGGTCCAGTCCCAGGGAGCCGCCGGGCGCGAGGTCGGTGCGGCCGTCGACGTGCGCGAGGAGGACCTCGGCGGCCGCCAGCCCGCCGGAGACCGACACCGGCGCGAGGTCGAGGTAGACGCCGGAGAGGACGTCGCCGAGCGCGTCGACCGGGATGGCGCCCTCGCCGAGCTCCAGCCACAGCGAGGTGACACCGTTCTCCAGGTCGGCGGCGACCGCCTCCTTCGTCACCGCGACGTCGGGATGGGCGTGCCGCTGCCGGACGTCCCACCCGCCGGGCACGTCGCCGCCGGCGGTGCCGGCGCGGGCGCCCCGGACGAACGGCGCCAGACCCGGGACGCCGACGGCGGAGGGCAGGTCACCGGCGTCCTCGGCCGTGTAGAGCGGGGCCACGGGAACGCCGGTGGCCACCGGCACCCGCAGCGCGTCCTCGACCGGCTCGGGCAGCTCCTCGCGTCCGGCCTTGCGGAACACCCCTGCCACCAGCTCCCGCCAGGCCTCGCGGGTCGCGGCCGGGAAGCCGCCGGCGAGCCGGAGGTCGTCGGGGACCTCGTGCTCGGCCGGGACCTCGGCGTCGCCGGGTGAGGCGGTCTGCTGATCGCTGGAAGTCACGCGTCCTCCTCGCTGGCGCTCGTCGACCGCGCTCGTCGGACTGCTGCGCTCGCACGCTCGCTCACGCTCGGGCTCCTGGCGTCGTCGGTCGATCAGCGACAGTGTCTACCGTCGTCCGCCCGTGCCCGAGCGGCCGGGGTGCGGCACGGGGCCGGCCGGCGGGCTGCCCGCGTCGGCGGCCAGCGCGTGCAACGCGGTGCGGGCCAGCAGCCGCACGCCGACCCCGATCGCCCGCTCGTCGACGTCGAAGGTCCCCCGGTGCAGGTCCAGCGGAGCGCCGCCGCCGTGCGTGCCCAGCCGCGCCAGCGCGATGGGCAGGACGTCGGCGAACCAGCCGAAGTCCTCTCCGCCCATGCTCTGCGGGGACAGCCGCAGCCCCTCGCTGCCGACCGTCTCCAGGGCCGCGGAACGCAGCAGGGCGACCGCCCGCGGGTCGTTGACCACCGGCGGCACCCCGCGGACGTAGTCGACCTCCACGTCGGCCCCGGTGGTCGCGGCGACCCGCTCGACCAGCGACCGCAGCAGCCCCTCGGCGTCCTGCCAGGTGTCCCGGTCCAGCACGCGCACCGTCCCGCGCAGGGAGCCGCGCTGCGGGATGGCGTTGGCCGCGACCCCGGCGTTGACCGCGCCCCACACCAGCGACATGCCGGCGCGCGGGTCGACCTGCCGGGACATCAGCGCGGGCAGGTCGGTGATCAGCCGGCCGAGAGCGTCGACCAGGTCGACGGTCAGCTGCGGACGCGCGGTGTGCCCGCCCGGGCCGGTGAGCGTGACGTCCATCCGGTCACAGGCGGCGGTGATCGCGCCGGTCCGCAGTCCCACGGTGCCGGCCGGGAGGGAGGGGTCGCAGTGCAACGCGAAGGCGCGCGAGGCCCCCTCGAGCACGCCGGCGGCCACCACCTCGGTGGCTCCGCCGGGCACCGTCTCCTCGGCCGGCTGGAAGACGCAGCGCACGGTGCCGGGCAGGTCGTCGAGCGTGGCCAGCGCCAGCGCGGCGCCGAGGACGACGGTGGTGTGCACGTCGTGCCCGCAGGCGTGGCACATCCCCTCGCGGACGGAGGCGTAGGGGACGTCCTTGAGGTCGGCCAGCGGCAGCGCGTCGATGTCGGCGCGCAGCACCACGATCGGTCCCCCACCCGCCCCGCCGGAGCCCAGCTCGACGACCAGCCCGGTGCCGGTGGGCAGCCGCCTGGGGTCCAGCCCGGCCTTGCGCAACCGCTGCTCGAGGAAGGACGTCGTCTCGAACTCGGCGAAGGCCAGCTCGGGGTGGGCGTGCAGGTGCCGGCGCACGGCGACCAGCTGCGGGTGCTCCGCGGCGACCCATTCGTCGACCGCCGTCCCCAGTTTCTCCGGGAACTGCGTCATGCAGCGTGCCCCCCGGCGCAGTCGGCCGGGCCGGGCACCGGGCCCGGCGGCTGGTCGGCCGGTCCGCTGGTGGGCAGGCCGTTCCGCAGCTCGGCGAGCAGGCTATCGACGACGGCGGTTAGGTCGCCGTCGCGCGCCGCGGCGACCGCCCGCTGCCGCTGGTAGGAGGCGCCGACGGCCAGGACGCGCTCGACGTCGGCCAGCTCGGCCTCGCAGCCCAGCCGGCGGGCGGTGGGCTCGAGTTCCTCGACCAGGTCGCCGATCGCCTGGCGCACCGGCCGCACGGTGCCCTTGTCGTCGACGACGATGTCGGCGTCCAGGCCGTAGCGGGCCGCGCGCCACTTGTTCTCCCGCAGCACCCAGGAGGCCGGCACCGGCAGCGTGTAACCGCGGTCGAGCTGGGTGTCGAACTGCTCGACCAGGCACTGGGAGAGCGCGGCGACCGCGCCGACCTCGTCGAGGGTGGGCAGCCCGTCGCAGATGCGCAGCTCGACGGTGCCGAAGTCGGGGTGCGGGCGGATGTCCCACCACACCTCGCGGACGCTCTCGATGGCGTGCGTGGAGATCAGCGTCTCCATGTACTCCTCGAAGCGGTCCCACCCGGAGAGCTGGTAGGGCAGGCCGGCGGTCGGCATGCCCTCGAAGACCTTGGTGCGCGCCGAGGCCAGGCCGGTGTCGCAGCCGACCCAGAACGGGGAGGACGCCGAGAGCGCCAGGAAATGCGGCACGTACTGGGTGAGCGCGTTGACGATGGGGATGGCCTTGTCCGGCGCGCGGACGCCGACGTGCACGTGCACCCCGAAGATCTGCAGCCGGCGGGCCAGCCACTGCATCCGCTCGACCAGCTGCAGGTAGCGCTCCTTGGGCGAGATCTCCTGCGTCTGCCAGTCGGTGATCGGGTGGGTGCCGGCGCACATCAGACCCAGGCCGCGGCGCTCGGCGGCCGCTCGGACCTCGGCGAGAGTGCCGGCCAGGTCGGCCTTGGCCTCGGCGACCGTGGTGCAGACGCCGGTGATGATCTCGACGGTCGACTGCAGCAGCTCGTGCTTGGCCTTGGGGTGCTCCTCGGCGCCCTCGGGCCGGATCTCCCGCAGGATCTCGACGGCGCCGGCGGTCAGCTGCCGCGTCTGCAGGTCGACGAGCTGCAGCTCCCACTCGACGCCGAGACTGGCGCGCTCGGAGGAACGGAACGGGATCTGCACGCCCGGAGTCTAGGGACGATCACGGCGCGGCACCGCCGGAACCGGCACCGCTCACCTCTCGGGGCGGGGGGTCGGTGGCCAGGCGGGAGTAGAGAACGACATCGCTGGGCTGCCCGCGATGCCGAAAGCGCTTGCGGACGACACCCTCCGCCAGGTAGCCCGCTCGTTCGGCCACCCGCCGGGAGCCGGCGTTCGCCGGGTCGACGTGCAGTTCGACGCGGTGCAGGCCCCGATGGGAGAACGCCCACTCCGTGAGCACCCCGACCGCCTCTGCGGTCAGGCCCCGGCCCCGGTGCTCCTCGACGGTCCAGTAGCCGATCTCGCCGAAGCCGTCGGTCGGCGGGAAGAGACCGATGCTGCCGACCAGGTTCCCGGACTCCTGGCTCTCCACGGCGAAAAGCGCACCACCGGCCGCCCGGGTCTCCTCGGCGACGAGTCCGACGAAGCCCTCCGCGTCCTCGCGCCGGTAGGGCACCGGTACCTGCGTCCACCGCTGGATCTCCGCGTCCTGGCAGGCGGCTACAACGTCGTCGACGTCGTCGGGCCGCCAAGGGCGCAGACGGATCCGCCGGCCGTCCAGGGGGTCCTGCTGCTCCATGCCGTTCATCATCCCTGCGCCGTCCGCCCGACTCATGGGCAGTTGGCGTAGCCGACGGGGACGGCCTTCGGCCGGCCCTCCGCGGGAGCGGCCGGTCGGGGGAGCCAGCGGGCGGCCGGCACCCGGTCGCGCAGGGCCGCGACAATCCTACGGCCGTACCGGTCCTCGTCGACCAGCACGGTGCACAGGTTGCGGCCGACGACGAGCACCGCCCGGCCGTCCTCGGTGGGCAGCGCCGCCTCGACGAGCTCCCACGGGATGGCGTGGACGTCGCCGTCGGCGTCGCGGGAGGCCAGTCCCCGCTCCCCGACGACGAGAGCGACCCGGTTCTCGCGGGAGAGCAGCCGGGCCAGCGCCGGGGGGCGGAAGGTGCGCCCCTCCGGCAGGTGCGCCTGCACACCGCAGACCCAGCGCCGCTCGACCGGATCCCCGGGGCCCTCGTAGGCCGCGCCCTCGGGCACGGAGAGGACCGCCGTCGTCCACGTGCCCCGCAGCGCCGCCGCGACCTCCTCGGTGCCCGTCGTCCGCCAGTTCCCGAGGACCTCCTGCACCGGGCGGAACGGCAGGCCGCCGACCGCGCAGTAGGCGGCGTCGGCGAGCTCGGACTCGACGACCGCGCGCTCGTCGGCGTCCAGCTCCTCGGCGAAGCCGTCGACGGCGTGCGCCAGCTCGGCGGCGCTCGGGCCGGACTCGCACAGCTGCGCGTAGGCCTGCCACAGCAGCCCGGCCACCTCGCCCTCCTGGCCCTCGCGGGCGTCGGCGACGACGGCGACCTCGCGCCGGTCGGCGGAGAGGTCCAGGGCCATCGAGTCGACGGAGTACGCCAGCCCCCGGGCGTGGCGGGCGGTGTCGCGCAGCCGCTCCTTGAGCACCTCGACGCCCATGGTGAGGGCGGGATCGCCCGCGCCGCCCGCGGTCAGGAGCAGCCCGACGCCGGTGCCCCGGGTCCACACCGGGCCGGTCTGCGGGCGGGACGGCGGCACGGGCCGGTCGGGGCGGAGGCCGGCCGGGAGGGGCAGCCGCAGGTCGGCCGGCAGCGGTCCGGAGCACCACAGCGCGGCGTTGCCCCGGACGAACCAGCGGCGGGCGTGCGCCCGGACGATCTCCTCGGTGAGGTACTCCGGGCCGGGCCCGTCGGCGACGACCAGTCCCGGGCCGGCCAGCCCGAAGCGGGCGGCCCACAGCGCGCCCATCGCCGAGTACGGCGCCCCACAGCTCTCCGCCTGCAGGACGCCGACCTCCAGGTCCATCCGCTCGGTGGGCAGGTCGGCCAGCGCACGGCACACGCCTTCGAGGAACGCGCCGACCGCCTCCGGCCGGCCGGTGGCGAAGAACGTGGTGGTGTCGACGTCGGTGACCGCGTTGCAGCGCAGGTGCGTGCGGGGCAGCGCGCCCATGGCGAGGTGCTCGACGAGGTGGGTGACCTCGATGGTCGCGAACGTCTCGTCGCGCAGTCCCACGCCGAAGACGAGGGCGGCGGTGGTCCGCGCCGGGCCGCTCGCCGCGAAGACGGGGACGCCGTCGATGTCGATGCGCTGCACCCCGACAGGCTCGGCCCCCGCCGTCCGGCTCCTCGACGGACACGCCCGCCCGGGACAGCTGAGGTGCGTGTGCCGCATCCCGCCGCGGCCGCTGGGCTAGCGTCCAGGCGTGAGTGCACCCCCCGCCGACACCCCCGCCGTCCTGGCCGCCCGCGCGGCCGACGACCTCACCACCGCGCTCGGCGGCGGCCACGACGTGGCCGTCGTCATGGGGTCGGGCTGGGCTCCCGCGGCCGACGCCTTCGGGGCCGTCGAGGGCAGCGTCGCCATCGGTGACCTGCCCGGCTTCGCCGTCCCGACGGCGGTCGGCCACGGCGGGGAGGTCCGGTCGGTGCGGGTGGGCCAGCGCCGGGTGCTCCTCTTCCTCGGCCGCACGCACCTCTACGAGGGCCGCGGCGTCGAGCCGGTGGCGCACGGCGTCCGGACGGCGGCCGCGGCGGGCGTGCGCACCGTCGTCCTCACCAACGCCGCCGGCGGGCTGGCCCCAGAGCACCGGGTCGGCCAGGCGGTGCTGATCGCCGACCACCTGAACCTGACCGCCCGCTCGCCGCTGGCCGGCGCCACGTTCGTCGACCTGACCGACCTGTACTCGGCGCGGCTGCGGTCGCTGGCGCGGGAGATCGACCCGTCGCTGACCGAGGGCGTCTACGCCGCGCTGCCCGGGCCGCACTACGAGACGCCGGCCGAGATCCGGATGCTGCGCACGCTCGGCGCCGACCTGGTGGGCATGTCCACCGCGCTGGAGGCCATCGCCGCACGCGCCGCGGGGCTGGAGGTGCTGGGGCTGTCGATGGTCACCAACGCCGCCGCCGGCATCACCGGGGAGGTGCTCGACCACGAGGAGGTGCTCGCGGCCGGGAAGGCGGCGGCCGGCCGGCTGGGCGAGTTCCTCGTCGAGTTCGTCGGGCGGCTGCCGTGAGCAGCGGTCCCGTGCTGGTCACCGGGGCGGCCGGGCGGATCGGCACCGTGCTGCGCGGCGGGCTGCCCGAGCGCGGCTGGGCGCTGCGCTCGCTGGACGTCGTCCCCCTGCCCGACGCCCGTCCCGGCGAGGAGCAGGTCGTCGCCGACGTCACCGACCTCGCCGCGATGGTGGAGGCCGTCTCCGGGGCCGCCGCCGTCGTGCACCTGGCCGGCGTCTCCGGCGAGTCGACGTGGGCGGCGGTCTCGCACGCCAACATCGAGGGGACCTACTGCGTGCTGGAGGCGGCGCGGCGGGCCGGCGTCCCCCGGGTGGTGCTGGCCTCGAGCAACCACGCCACCGGCTTCACGCCGCGACCGGACGCCGGGCTCCTCCGCGAGGCCGACGCCCTGCCGCGGCCGGACACCTACTACGGGGTCTCCAAGGTGGCGATGGAGGCACTGGGTTCCCTCTACGCCGACCGGTACGGCCTGGACGTCGTCTGTCTGCGCATCGGCAGCGCCTCCCCCGAGCCGACGACGACCCGCCAGCTCTCGACCTGGCTCTCCCCTCGCGATCAGGTGTCGCTGGTCGACGCCGCGCTGCGGGCGCCGTCCCCCGGGTTCGCCGTCGTGTGGGGCGTCTCGGCCAACACCCGCGCCTGGTGGGACCTCACCGCCGCCCGGGCGCTGGGCTACGAGCCGGTCGACGACGCCGAGCCGTACGCCGAGGCGCTGGTGGAGGTGCACGGCGAGCCCGACCCCGTCGACCCGGTGCACGCGCGCGTGGGCGGCGAGTTCACGCTCCCGTCGTTCGACGCCGAGGTGGACGCGTGACGCTGCTCCAGACCGCCCGCGAGTGGGCCGACGCCGATCCGCACGACGACGACCGCGCGGAGATCGAGGCCCTGATCGAGGCGGGGAACACCGTCGAGCTGGAGCGCCGCTTCGCCGGGCCGCTGACCTTCGGCACCGCCGGGCTGCGCGGCCCGCTACGGGCGGGGCCGGCGGGGATGAACGCCGCGGTGGTCACCCGGGCGGCCGCGGGTCTGGGTCGCTGGCTGGCCTCGGGCGGGCACGCCGGCGGCGGCGTGGTGATCGGCTTCGACGCGCGCCGCCGGTCCGACGAGTTCGCCAGCGTCTCCGCGGCGGTGCTGACCGCGGCCGGGTTCGCCGTCCAGGTGCTGCCGCGGCCGCTGCCGACGCCGGTGCTGGCCTTCGCCGTCCGCCACCTGGGGTGCGTGGCCGGGGTGATGGTCACCGCCAGCCACAACCCGCCCGACGACAACGGCTACAAGGTCTACCTCGTCGACGGGGCGCAGCTGGTGCCGCCGGCCGACCGGGAGATCGAGGCGGCGATCGCCGCCGTCGGCCCGGCGCGCGAGGTCCCGACGTCCGACGACTGGCTGACCCTCGGGGACGACGTCGAGGCCGACTACGTGGCCGCCGTCGTGCGGGCGCTGGAGCCCTCCCGGGTCCCCGATCTCGACCGCCTCGTCGTCGCCTACACCGCGATGCACGGCGTCGGTGCCGGGACCACGCGGTCGGTGTTCGCCGCCGCGGGCGTCGCGCCGCCGGTGAGCGTTCCCGAGCAGGACGAGCCCGACCCGGCGTTCCCGACGGTCACCTTCCCCAACCCGGAGGAGCCGGGCGCGGTGGACCTGTTGCAGGCCCTGGCCGCGCGGGTGGACGCCGACGTGGCGATCGCCGAGGACCCCGACGCCGACCGTTGCTCGGTGGTCTGCGGCGGCCGCCAGCTGACCGGCGACGAGGTGGGCGGGTTGCTCGCCGACTGGCTGCTGCGCCGCGGGGTGCGGGGCACGTACGCGGCGTCGCTGGTGAGCGGCTCGCTGCTGCACGCGCTCGCCGGGACGCACGGGGTGCGGTTCGCCGAGACGCCGACCGGGTTCAAGTGGATCGTCCGCGCGGGCACTGCTGACGAGCCGCTGGTGTTCGGGTACGAGGAGGCGCTGGGCTACGCGGTGGCGCCGGACGTGGTGCTCGACAAGGACGGCATCTCCGCCGCGCTCGCCGTCGCGCTGCTGGCCGCGGAGCTGAAGGCGTCCGGCCGCACGCTGACCGACCGGCTCGACGAGCTGGCCGTGGAGCACGGGTTGTTCGCGACCGGGCAGCTGGCGGTGCGGGTGGAGGACCTCTCGCGGATCGGCGCGATGATGGCGCGGCTGCGCTCGGCACCGCCGTCCCGCCTGCTGGGCCGGGAGGTGGCGGCCTCGGACCTGCGCGAGGAGACCCCCGCCGTGGACGCCGTCCGGCTGCTCGGTGACGGCGTGCGAGTGATCGTGCGGCCCAGCGGCACCGAGCCCAAGCTCAAGGCCTACCTGGAGACCGTCGTCCCGGTGCACGAGGACGCCGGGGTCATCGCCGCCCGCGGCCGGGGCGCCGACGAGCTCGACCAGCTGCGCACCGAGATGTCCGCGGCGCTGGGGCTGTAGTGCAGATCCGCGCACTGGTCTTCGACGTCTTCGGCACCGTGGTCGACTGGCGCGGCGGGGTCGCCCGCGAGGTGCACCGGCTGCTCGGCCCGTCGGTCGACGCACCGGCCCTCGCCGACGACTGGCGCGGGCGGTACGTGCCGTCGATGGACCGGGTGCGCTCCGGCGAGCTGCCCTGGACGCCGCTGGACGCCCTGCACCGCTCCTCGCTGGACGACGTGCTGGCCGATACCGGGCTGGCCGACGTCCCCTCGGCGGTGCGCGAGGAGCTGGTGCTCGCCTGGCACCGGCTGGACCCGTGGCCGGACGTGCTGCCCGGCCTCCGCCGGCTGGCGCGGTCGTACGTGCTGGCGCCGCTGTCGAACGGCAACGTGGCGCTGCAGGTGGACCTGGCGCGGCGGTCCGGGCTGCCGTGGGACTGCGTGCTGGGCGCGGAGGTCGTGCGGCACTACAAGCCCGACCCGGAGGTCTACGACTCCGCGCCGCGGCTGCTGGCGGTGCCGCCGTCGTCGGTGGTGATGGTCGCCGCGCACCTCGACGACCTCGCCGCGGCCCGGGCGCGGGGGCTGCGGACGGCCTACGTGCACCGGCCCGACGAGTTCGGCGGGCGGGTCGTGCCGCCGTCCGCCGACCCGGACGCCGACCTGTCGGTGGTCTCCTTCGAGGAGCTCGCCGAGGCGCTGGGCGCCTGACCGGTCGCCCCGCGTTGCCGGTCTTCCTCGTCGCTCACCCGTTCGCGCCGCGTGTCGTTCATGCGATGTGTTGCGCGCCACGCAAGGTGATAGCGTTCCGCCGCTCCGAGCCGGCTCACGACTCAGAAGGACCTCATCGATGCCACAGGGCCATTCGTACGACGCCGTCGCGCACCCGCGCCTCGGCCGCACTCGACCGTGGGCCGGCCTGGCCGCCGCCACGCTGACGCTCGCCGCATGTGGTGGTGGCGGCGGTGGCGACGTCGAAGCCGCGGCGGCCTACCCGGAGGGTGACATCACCTTCGTGGTGCCGTTCTCGGCCGGCGGGCCGACGGACACGGTGACGCGCCTCATCGCCGAGCCCATGGCCGAGGAGCTGGGCGGGACGATCGTCGTCCAGAACGTCGAGGGGGCCGGCGGCACGATCGCGGCCGGCGAGGTCGCCGCGGCCAATCCCGACGGCTACACCGTCCTGATGCACCACATCGGCATGTCCACCGCACCGTCGCTGTACCCCGAGCTGCCGTACGACCCGCTGGAGGACTTCAAGCCGGTCGGGCTGGTCACCGAGGTGCCGATGACGCTGGTCGCGCGCAGCGACTTCGAGCCCGAGACCATGGAAGAGTTCATCGAGTACGTCAAGGAGAACGCGGACACCGTCACCCTCGCCAACGCCGGTATCGGCGCTGCCTCGCACCTGTGCGGGCTGCTCCTCCAGGAGGCCCTGGGCGTGGAGCTCACGGAGGTCCCTTACGAGGGCACCGGCCCCGCGCTGACCGACCTCGTCGCCGGGGAGGTCGACATCATGTGCGACCAGACCACGAACACGACCGGTCAGATCCAGGCCGGTGAGATCAAGGCCTACGCCGTCACCACGCCCGAGCGCGTGGAGAGCCTCCCCGATCTGCCCACCACCGAGGAGGCCGGTCTGCCTGAGCTCGAGGTCGGTGTGTGGCACGGCCTGTACGTCCCGACCGAGACCCCGGACGAGATCGTGCAGGAGCTGACCGGGGCCCTCCAGGTGGCCCTCCAGGATCAGAACGTGATCGACCAGCTGGCCGAACTCGGCGCCGCGCCTTCGTCCGAGGAAGAGGCGACGCCGGAGGCGCACCTCGAACGTCTCGAGCAGCAGATCGAGCTCTGGCGGCCGATCATCGAGCAGGCGGGCGTCTCGGCGGACTGACCATCGGTGACGGGTGGGGCGGCGCGAGCCGCCCCACCGTCCTCAATCCGTGAGGGACCTGACTGTGAACATGCACGGGGCACGCAAGGACCTCCTTGCGGGTGCGTTATTCGTCGTCTTCGGCTTGGCGTTCGCCATCACCTCCAGCACGTACGAGGTCGGCAGCGCACTGCGCATGGGACCGGGGTACTTCCCCCTCGTCCTGGGGAGCGTGCTGGTGCTGCTCGGGATCCTCATCGCCGTCAAGGGGTTCGTCGCCGGTGACACCGGTGAGCTGGGGCCGGTGCCGTGGAAGGCCGCTGTGCTGATCGTGACCGCGCTGCTCTTCTTCGGCTTCACCGTGCGGGGCCTCGGCATGGTGCCCTCGCTGCTCGTGACGGTGTTCCTAACCGCGATGGCCGGGCGCAATGCCCGCGTGATCCCCGCCGCGGTGGTCGCGGCGAGCCTGACGGCCCTGAGCATCCTGATCTTCGTGATCGTCCTGCAGCTGCGGCTGCCGTACTTCGGCCCCTGGCTCCAGGGCTAGCCGGCGGTGGAGATCCTCGACAACCTCGGTCTCGGGTTCGAGACGGCGTTCACGCCGATCAACCTGCTCTTCGCGTTCATCGGGGTCGCGCTCGGCACCGCGGTGGGAGTGCTACCGGGCATCGGCCCGACGGCCACCATCGCCATGCTGCTGCCGATCACCTTCGGCTTCGAGCCGGTCACCTCGCTGATCATGCTGGCGGGCATCTACTACGGCGCCCAGTACGGTGGGTCGACGACGGCGATCCTGATCAACCTGCCCGGCGAGTCTTCCGCGGCGGTGACCGCACTGGACGGCCACCAGATGGCCAGGCAGGGCCGGGCCGGACCGGCGCTGGCCACGGCCGCGCTGGGCTCCTTCTTCGCCGGGACGGTGGGCACCCTCGCCCTGGCACTGTTCGCGGTGCCGATCTCCGAGGCCGCCCTATTGTTCGGCTCGCCGGAGTACTTCTCGCTCGTGGTCCTGGGGCTCATCGCCTCCATCGCGCTGGCGAGCGGGTCGGTGCTCAAGGCGCTGGCGATGATCGTGCTCGGCCTGCTCCTGGGCACGGTCGGCCAGGACCTCGTCTCGGGCACCCCGCGCTTCACCTTCGGCCTCCGCGAGCTGTACAGCGGGCTGAACTTCGTGTCCCTGGCGGTCGGGCTGTTCGGCGTCGCCGAGATCCTCCGCAACCTCGAGGGGGACATCACCCGCAGCGTCATGGTCCAGAAGGTCAAGAACCTCTGGCTCACTAAGGACGACTTCCGCCGGATCCGGGGCCCCGTGCTGCGCGGCACCGGGCTCGGCACCGCGCTGGGCGTGCTCCCCGGCGCAGGGCACGTGCTCGCGTCGTTCGTCTCCTACTCGGTGGAGAAGCGGGTCTCGAAGAAGCCCCAGGAGTTCGGTCGGGGCGCCATCGAAGGTGTCGCCGCCCCGGAGTCGGCGAACAACGCCGCCGCCCAGACGCAGTTCGTCCCGCTGCTCACCCTCGGGCTGCCCGTCAGCCCGATCATGGCGCTGCTGCTCGGCGCCTTCATCATCCAGGGGATCGTGCCCGGCCCCAACGTCATCGACGAGGAACCGGAACTGGTCTGGGGTCTCATCGCGTCGATGTGGATCGGCAACTTCTTCCTGGTCCTGCTCAACCTTCCCCTCATCGGCCTGTGGGTGAAGATGCTCACCATCCCCTACCGGGTGCTCTTCCCGGCGATCATCGCGTTCGCATCGATCGGGACCTACTCCATCGCCCTGAACGAGTTCCACGTGTACGCGATCGCGTTCTTCGGCATCCTGGGATACGTCCTGATCAAGCTGGGGAACGAGCCGGCGCCGCTGCTGCTGGGCTTCGTGCTCGGTCCGCTGCTGGAGGAGTACCTGCGCCGCGCGCTGATCATTTCCGACGGAGACCCCAGCGTGTTCGTCACCCGGCCGATCTCGCTGGTCCTCCTGCTCCTGGCGGCCGCGGCCTTCATCATCGCGGTCCTGCCCACCGTCCGCCGCAAGCGCGAGGTCGTCTTCGAAGAAGAGGACTGACCGGCACGACCTGCGGGGCCCCACGCCAGCACCTGCAGGCGTTGGGCCCCAGATGTGTTGCTCCTGGCGCGTCGGCGGAAGCTGGCGGGCTACGCCAGGACGTCGCGGAGCACCGGCGCGAGCGACGACTTGGCCTCGAGACCGATCCCGGGAACGTCCGGGAGCCCCACGTGGCCGTTCTCGATCGGGAAGCCGTCGGCGAAGCCGCCGAAGGGCGCGAAGATCCCGGGGTAGGACTCGCAGCCGTGCAGGTGGAACGCCGAGGCGATGGACAGGTTGAACTGGTGCCCACCGTGTGGCACGCAGCGGTCGGGATTCCAGCCCGAGTCGAACAGCATCGTGACGATCCGGCGGAACTCGGTCGCCCCGTAGCTCAGGGCCGGGTCCATCTGCAGGATGTCGCGGTCCCGACGCAACCCTCCGTAGCGGATGAGGTTGCGCGCCTCCTGGAATGACATCAGGTTCTCGCCCGTCGCCAGCGGCCCGTCGTACCGCTCGGCCAGCCGGCGCAGCTCCTCGAAGTCCAGCGGGTCCCCGGCCTCCTCGTACCAGTGCAGCGGGTAGGCGCTCAGCGCGTCGGCGTAGGCCAGCGCCGTGTCCAGGTCGAATCGCCCGTTGGCGTCCACGGCGAGGTCGCACCCCTCGGGCAGCACGTCCAGGACGGCCTCGATGCGCCGCAGATCCTCGTCCAGCGGAGCTCCGCCGATCTTCATCTTGACCGTGCGGTAGCCCATGTCCAGGTAGGAGCGCATCTCCGCTTGCAGTGCCTCGATGCCGCGCCCCGGGTAGTAGTACCCGCCCGCCGCATAGACCCAGACCTTCTCGGCAGGGGTCGCCGGTGTGCGCGGATCACGAGCCCGTTCGCTGAGCAGCTGGTACAGCGGAACTCCGGCCAGCTTGGCGGCGAGGTCCCAGGACGCCATGTCCAGGATCCCCATCGCGACGGCCCGGTCGCCGTGGCCGCCGGGCTTCTCGTCCCGCATGGCCGCACGCCAGATGAGCTCCGGGTCCAGGTCACCGTGCTCGCCGATGAGGCTCTCGGGTGCAGCCTCCCGGACCCGCGGGATGATCCGCTCGCGCAACAGGCCCCCCTGCGCGTACCGCCCGTTGGAGTTGAAGCCGTACCCGACCACCGGCTTCCCGTCGCGTGTCTCGTCGGTGACGATCGCGAGGACGCTGACGTTCATCTTCGAGAAGTTGATGAACGCGTTGGACATGTCCGCCTCGATGGGGACGGTCTTCTCGCGGATGTCGATGATGCGCACGGACAGCGACCTCTCCGGGGGACGTAGGCCGTGCGCACCGGGCCGGTCCGGGCGGGAACCGGCTCCGGGAGGACGACGGCCGTCGAGGATTTCGACCTGGATGAGATCACGGAGGCGGCGTGGTCGCGAACCGCGTGCCGCGATGGAGCCAGCCCACCTCGACGCCGCCCGGGTCGTCGGCCGTGCCGATCCCGACGACTCTGGACCTGCTCCGTCGACGTCCTCGGCCCACGGCGCGGCGGCCCTGCCGGCCACCGCTCACCGCTCCGCAATGCGTTCGGGTGGTTGTCCACAGGGATGCGTGCCCGGGACGGCAGCACTCCGTAGTCTCCCGGCGATCGGGTGATCGACACGGGGGTGGACGTGACACGGCGCTGGACCCTGCGACTCGTGGCGGGCCTCGCGGCCGGCGCAGTGGCGCTGAGCGGCTGCTCGGAGCGGCAGGAGGCGAACGACACCCTGCCCGGGGCGGACGCCGAACCGAGCGCGTCGGAACCCGAACTGCCGCCCCTGGGGCCGCCGGACCTGCCGATGCCCGCCGCGGCCCGCACCCCGGACGCCGCCGGTGCGGAGGCCTTCGTCCGGTACTACATCGACCTCATCAACCGGACGTCGACCGTCATGGACGCCGCTCTCCTGCGCGAGTTCAGCGATCGCTGCGACGGATGCAACCGCATTGCTGCGCATACGGAGGAGGACGCTCGCGCGGGATACGACTATGAGGGCGGCGAGATCACGATCACCGAGATCAGCCAGCCCTTGATGAAGGGCGCGACTGCTGAAATGGCCATCCGCATGGATCAGGCACGTTTCCGTGTGGTAGATGCCTCAGGTTCTCCGGTAGACGGTGGTTCGGAGCCCTACTCCGCTCTGCTCGGCGGAGCGGCCCTGGTATGGAGTCCCGACCGCAGTACGTGGTTGATCACCAGTCTGACGTTCGGATGACCGGAGCCGTGCGTGCGACCGCGTTGCTATCGTTGCTGCTCTCGGTTCTCCACGTGCCTGCGGCTAATGCCGACTCCCACTGCGGACATCGTGCCTGTCCAGACGTGGACTTCGCGCCTTCAGCTCTGACCGCGACTCATGTCGAGCAGGCTCCCGACGGGAGTTGGTTCGCCAGCAATGGACGGCCCGGAGATGGGGAGTCAGTACCGCAGCCGTACACATACCGCCTACGCACGCCTTGCGAGGTCGACATCGCGGCTGGAGATGCATGCCGCCCCGACGATGATGCGCTCTGCCCCGCGCCACCAAACCAAGTCGTCGAGGCGATGGTGGTCGAACGTCAAAGGTTGGTGCTTCCTGGCGGAGACACCGTCGACAATTTCGATCCACTCGGCGCGCCACCAGGGACCAATGCCACTTAGCCTAAGTTGATCATGTAGTTGTCGGCGTGGCGGACCGATTCGTCCCGTCGGCGGTGTCAGCGTGCCCGGCCGTGGATCATCCTGAGGCCGTGCGTCCGGATCAGGTGTCGCTGG
>NZ_SPQN01000034.1 GCF_004571065.1 Geodermatophilus sp. DF01-2 | reverse complement strand
TCGTCGCCTCCTCGGGGACCCTGCGGGCCCCGCTCGTCAGGCGACACCGCGGCCACGTGCCGTTCCCGGCCGGCGCTGAGCCCCGTCGTCGCCTCCTCGGGGACCCTGCGGGCCCCGCTCGTCAGGCGACACCGCGGCCACGTGCCGTTCCCGGCCGGCGCTGAGCCCCGTCGTCGCCTCCTCGGGGACCCTGCGGGCCCCGCTCGTCAGGCGACACCGCGGCCACGTGCCGTTCCCGGCCGGCGCTGAGCCGCTGCCCGTGTCCCGGTCGGGAGACCGCACGAGCAACCTTCGTCAGGGGATCGCCGGGCACGGACGGGCCCGGCTGTTCGTCCACCTCCCGTGCGCCTGTTGCTGGTCGTCCTCGTCCTCGCCGTCGCGGGGTGCGCGGCGCCGTCCACGGGAAATCCTGGCGCCGCGCGGCGTCCGACCTCGGGATCGTCGTCGGCGGACCGGACGGCCGACTCCTGGTCGCGTTCGACCCCGGCGACGGCTCCCCGGCCCAGCGCTGGACGCTCTCCTGCGGGGACGAGGTGACGGGGGACCATCCGGCGGCGCCGGCCGCGTGCGACCACCTCCGCGGGCTCGACGACCCGTTCGCGCCGCTCCCGGCCGACCGGGTGTGCACCGAGCAGTACGGCGGGCCGCAGACCGCCCATGTCACCGGTCGGTGGCGCGGTCAGCCGCTCGACCTCGAGCTCTCCCGGATCGACGGCTGCCACATCGCCCAGTGGAACTCCCTCGGTCCGCTGCTGCCGGAGGACGTCGGAGTCCTGGACCCGCTCGGCCCCTGACGGGCACTCCCGAGGTGCCGTGCGCGCGCGAAGGGCAGAGGGCCCAGACGCACGAGAGCCCCCGTCCGGCGGGACGGGGGCTCGCGGCGGACGTGCGGTCAGCGCGTGCGGGTGGTCCGGTCGACGAGGTCGATCGCGGTGCACAGCCCCAGCGCCATGGCCCGGCCGCTGGTGGTGCCGGTGGCCAGCAGCCCGGCGATCGCCGGACCCAGCGGCCGCTCACCGACCAGCCCGTGCAGGACCGCGGCGTACTCGCCGCTGACCCGCCCGGCGGCCGCGTGCCGCAGCAGCGCCCGCGAGAGCTCGGTCGTGCGGCCCACGGCGAGCGCGGAGACCGCGGCGGCGAACCGGTCGGCAGCCGGGTGGCCCAGGAGCACCAGCCCGGCCATCGTCCCGGCCATGACGTCGTCCCCGGCGGGGGTCAGCCCGGGGCCCAGGCCGATCAGCCGCGTCGCGGTGCGCAGGGCGGCGTCCAGGTCGGCCCGGCGGACGGCGCCGCGCAGGGCGGCCAACGGGCCACCCGGACCGGCCGGCAGCCCGGGGAGGGTGAACGCGCTGTGCGGGACGCCCTCGCCGTAGAGGGCGTTGCGCAGCTGGCGCACACCCTCGGGCAGCAGGGCCGGACGCGGGCGAGGCAACCGCGGGCGCGGATCCCACCAGGCGGCGGCGCTGACGGCGAGGTCACCGACGACGATCCGGCCGCCCCCGACCTCGGCCGGGGCGTCGGGCGGCAGCGCCACCAGCGGGCGCCCGTTGCTCGGCCGGAACAGCACGCAACCGAGCGGCAGCCGCGCGGCGTCGCTGGTCAGCACACCGACGACGTCCCCGCCCCGCTCGGTGGGGAGGTACAGGTAGACGGCGGCGGGGACGCTCAGGAGGACGCGTGCCGGGCGGACCGGGCCGCGCAGGAGGTCGGCGACACCGGTGCTCGCGGAGGCGGGCACGGCGGTCGCGGCGCGGGCAGGAGGAGCGGTGCGCGCGGTGGCCTGGGCCGACTCGCGCGGCAGGGGGATGGTCGGTAGTCCCGCCCGCGCGGCGCGGCCGCGCGGGGAGGTCGGAGCCCCGGGGCGGCTCCCGTCCGGGCCTGCGGTCTCGTCGATGGTGCGCATGGCGACCTCTTCACCTGGAAGAACAGCGGGAGGCACCGTCGGCTCGAGACCCCCCGCCCGGCCCCGTCCCACCCGCCGGAGGAGGGAGCGGCACCCTGGCAGGGGAACCGGCCTACCATCCACCGGGCGGAGTGGAACCGGGCTTCGAACCTAAGCGGCGCGTCGCATGCCCAAGTATGGCGGAAGTCGCCAAGAATGGGAGGGTGCGTCCGGACACTCCTGACAGGGTGCCGCGGTGTGGCCATGTGCATCGGCGACTGAGAAGGTGGGTGCCGTGACCCAGGGTGAAGCATCTCTCGCCGTCCCCACGCACGGTGAGGGGGCGCTCGCGTCCCGACGTCACTTGTCGGCAGCGGAGGCGCCGGTGACCGCGAGCCGCGGCGAGCGGCCCAGCTGGCAGGAGCGGATGGGCCTGACCCTCGCGGAAGCGCTGCGGTTGCCCGGCCTGGCGGAGACCGAGGTGGTCGCCGGCGCGGGCGGGCTGGACCGGATGGTCCGTTACATGGTCGTCGACGACCCCGCCGACCCACTCGCCGTGGCCGGCCCCGACGTCCTCGTCGTCCTCGGCGCCCGGCTGCCACCGGCCGACGCCGCCAACTGCCGGGCGCTGGTCGAGCGGCTGGACTCCATGGGCACCGCGGCACTGGCCTTCCGCCGGACCGACGGGCCCCCGCCGGTGCCGGCCGAGGTGCTCGCCGAGGCCGACCGACGGGCGCTCCCGGTCCTCGCCCTGCCGGCCTCCGTCCGTCTGGGCGAGGTCGTCTCCGAGGTGCTCGGCGCGGTCGTCGGCAAGCAGAGCGAGGCGCTGGCTCTCTCCAACCGCATGCACGACCAGTTCATCGACGTCGCGCTCAGCGGTGGCGGGCTGGCCGAGGTCACCGAGCAGCTGGCGGTCTCGCTGGAGGGCGCCGCCGTGCTGGGCCTGGGGTCCGACCGCGAGATCGTCACCAGCGCCGGCCCGGCCGAGGACGTCGCGGAGATCAGCGACTGGCTGTGGCTGCTCGACGCCGAGGCCGAGGACGAGATGGCGATGATGGCGCCGTCCCGCCGGCTCTCGGGCCTGCGCGCCGACCAGACCGTGGTCACTCCCGCCGACGTGCTGGCCGACGCCGACCCGGCCGACGGCATCCTGCTCGTCCCCGGGCACCACGAGCTGCCCGGCGGGGTGGGCGAGTACGCGGTCGCCCCGATCATGGCCGGCGACCAGCGGCACGGCTGGCTGGTCGCCGTTCACCGGCGCGGGCCGATGCTGGTCGGTGCCGGTGCGGTGCTGGAGCGGGCGGCGGTCGTCTCGGCCCTGTCGGTGATCCGCCAGCAGGCCGTGCACTCGGTCGAGCTGCGCTTCCAGGGCGACCTGGTGCGTCGGCTGGTCGCCGGGGCGCTGCGGCACACCGAGCGGGCGCTGGCCCAGACCCGCTCCTTCGGCTGGCGGCTCGACGGGCCGGTCGTCGTCCTGGTGACGGCCACCGAGACCGTGGCCGACCCGCAGGCCGACCCCACTCGCGCCCTCGACGTCCTCGACCGACTGGCCGACGGCTGGCGCGCCGCGCTGGAGACCGAGGTCTCCGGCGCCGCGGTGGCCGGGCTGGCCACCGAGATCGTCACCGTGCTGCCCCTGGACGGGCGGACGCCGGAGGAGATCACCTCGCTGGTCGCGGCGGTCACCGGGCGGGTCAACGCGCGGGTGCGTCGGGTCGGGCGGGTGCTGGGCACCGGTATCGGCCGGCCGGCCGGCTCGCTGTCGGCGCTGGGGGAGGCGCACCAGCAGGCGTCGCGCGCGCTCGGCGTGGGCCAGGAGATCCACGGCCCGCAGGCGGTCACCCACTTCGACCAGCTCGGCGTCTTCCGGCTGCTGTCGCTGATCCCGGACAGCACCGAGCTGCGCAACTACGTCGACGAGGTGCTGGGGTCGTTGGCCGATGCCACCGACCCCGACTCCGCCGACCTGCGCGAGACGCTGCGGGTGCTGCTGGAGACCAACCTCAACGTCGCGGAGTCGGCCCGGCGGTTGCACTTCCACTACAACACGATGCGCTACCGGATCGGCAAGCTGGAGCGGCTGCTCGGGCCCTTCACCACCGACCCGACGCTGCGGCTGAACCTGCTGCTCGCGCTGCATGCGGCGAGGATGCGCGGCCTGGACCAGCCGCACCGGCCCCCGGTGGACGCCGCGATGACGCTGCCCCCGGACGACGGTCTCGATGCGCTGATCTGAGCGCATGGGGAGGAGCGTCGCGGCGCTGGTGGCGCGCATGGGGCACCTGCTGGCGCCGCTGGAGGTCGACCGCGATCCGGCGCGGTTCTTCCTCGGCGTGTACCTGCGGACGACGGTGGCGGTCGGCGCGGCGATCGATGCCGGGGGCTTCGAGGACCCGGCCTGGGTCGAGGAGTGGGACGTCGACTTCGCCGGCCTCTACCTCGACGCGCTGACCGCGCACCGCCGCGACCCGGCGTCCCCGCCGCGGCCCTGGCGGCTGGCCTTCGGGGCCCGGCCGGACCTGCCGCCCGAGGCCCACGTGCTGCTGGGCATGAACGCGCACATCAACTTCGACCTGCCGCAGTCGTTGGTGCGGGTCATCCCGCCGGCGGACTTCGACGACCCGGCCACCCTGGACCGGCGCCGCCGGGACCACGAGCGGATCGACCGGGTGCTCGCCTCCCGCGTCGCCGCCGAGGACGGCGAGCTGCACCGGGCCGGGGGACGGCGGACGCGGCTGGACCGGGTGCTGGCCCCGGTCAACCGGACGGCCAGCCAGATGTTCCTCCGCGAGTCCCGGCGCAAGGTGTGGGCCAACGCGGCGCAGCTGGACGCCGCCCGCCGCCGTGGGTCCGAGGCGTACGCCCGCCGGGTGGCCGACCTCGAAGCGGCCTCGGCCGCACGGGTCGACGACCTGCTGCGCCCCGGTCCGGTGCTCGTGCGGCTGGCCGCCCACGGCTTCGGCGTTGCGCTGCGCTGAGCGTCCCGGCGCGCCGGGTGCTGCCGCATCGGCGACGCTGGGGTCCGGGCCGCACCCGGCGGCCGGCCGAGGAGGAGGTCGCATGAGCGCCGCGACGACGACGGGCGAGCGAGCATCGCAGCGAGGCGGGCGCCGACAGGGAGTGAGCATCGCAGCGAGCGCCAGCGAGCGAGGAGGGGAGCGACCGCGGAGGGGCCCTGGACAGACGAGCGAGGAGCGGAGCGAGCCCGGAGTCGAGCGGTGAACGAGGTCGCCCGTCCGCTGTCCGGCAGGGTCGCGCTGGTCACCGGTGCCTCGTCGGGGATCGGGGAGGCCACCGCCCTCGCCTTGGCCGAGGCCGGCGCCGCCGTCGCGATCGGGGCCCGCCGCCGCGACCGGCTCGACGGCCTGGCCGCGACGCTCACCGACGCCGGTGCGCGGGTGCTGACCCTCGACCTCGACGTCACCGACGAGGCGGCCTGCCGCGACGCCGTCCGCCGGACCCGGGAGGAGCTCGGCGGCCTCGACGTCCTGGTGAACAACGCCGGCGTGATGCTGCTCGGCACGATCGTCGGCGCCGATCCCGGGGACTGGCGGCGCATGGTGCACACCAACGTGCTCGGCCTGATGTACATGACGCACGCCGCGATCGACGGGATGGTCGAGCAGGGTTCGGGCGACGTCGTGAACGTCTCCAGCGTCGCCGGCCGCACCGCCCGCAAGGGAGCCGGCGTCTACAACGCCAGCAAGTGGGCGGTGAACGCCTTCAGCGAATCGCTGCGCCAGGAGGTGACGACGAAGGGCGTGCGGATCTCCCTGGTCGAGCCCGGCGCCGTCGCGACCGAGCTGCGCACCCACATCACCCAGCCCGAGGCCCGGCAGGCTGCCGACCGGCACGCCGAGGGCATGCGCCAGCTGCAGGCCGAGGACGTCGCGCGCGCGATCGTCTACGTGGTCGCCCAGCCGCCGCACGTGGCGGTCAACGAGGTGCTGGTGCGCCCCACCGACCAGGAGCGCTGAGCGGAGTCGCTCGAGTGCGGAAACCGTCACCGAGCGACTCCGCTCAATCGTGGAAGACCTCGATGCGGGCGCCCATCTCCACCAGCCGCTCGTAGAGCTGCTCGTAGCCGCGGGCGATGATGTCGACGTTGCGCAGCACCGACGTCCCCTTGGCCGCCAGCATCGCCAGCAGGATGCACACCGCCGGGCGCAGCGCCGGCGGGCAGACCACCTCGGCGCTGGACCACCGGGTCGGGCCGGTGACCAGCACCCGGTGCGGGTCGAGCAGCCGGACGTCGGCGCCGAGCCGGGTGAGGTCGGAGAGGTGGATGGCCCGGTTGTCGTAGACCCAGTCGTGGATCAGCGTCGAACCGGTCGCCGCCGCCGCGATGACGGCGAAGAACGGCAGGTTGTCGATGTTGAGGCCGGGGAACGGCATCGGGTGGATCTTGTCGATCGGCGCCCGCAGGTCCGACGGCGAGACGGTGACGTCGACCAGCCGGGTGTGTCCGTTGTCGGCCAGGTACTCCGGCGAGAGCGTGTAGCGCAGCCCCATCTCGGCGAGGGTGGCCAGCTCCACCTCGAGGAACTCGATCGGCGCCCGGCGCACCGTCAGCTCGGAGTCGGTGACGATGCCGGCGGTCAGCAGGCTCATCGCCTCGACCGGGTCCTCGCTGATCGGGTAGTCGACGTCGGCGTCGAGCACCGGCCTTCCGCGGACCACCAGGGTGGTGGTGCCCAGCCCCTCGACCCCGACGCCGAGCAGCTGCAGGTACAGGCAGAGGTCCTGGACCATGTAGTTGGAGCTGGCGTTGCGGATGGTCGTCGTCCCGTCGGCACGGGCGGCGGCCAGCAGCGCGTTCTCGGTGACGGTGTCGCCCCGTTCGGTCAGCACGATGGTGCGGTCGGCGGAGTCCGGCGGGGTCACCGCGGCGTGGTACTCGCCGCCGCGGGCCTCCACCTCCAGGCCGAAGGGGCGCAGCGCGATCATGTGCGGCTCGACCGTGCGGGTACCCAGGTCGCACCCCCCGGCGTAGGGGAGGTCGAAGCTCGGGGCCCGGTGCAGCAGCGGGCCGAGGAACATGATGATGCTGCGGGTCCGGCGCGCGGCGCCGGCGTCGATGCCGGCCAGGTCCAGCTCGTCGGGGACGACGAGGGTGAGGTCGCGACCGGCGGCGTCCCAGGTCGCCGAGACCCCGATCGAGCGCAGCACGTCGAGGATGCGCTCCACCTCGACGATGCGGGCCACGTTGCGCAGCGTCGTCCGGCCGCGGTTGAGCAGCGCGGCGCACAGCAGCGCGACGGCGGCGTTCTTCGACGACTTGACCGTGACGCTGCCGCGCAGCGGCACGCCGCCGGTGACGCGCAGGTGGGTGGGGCCGGCCGGGCCGACGGTGAACAGCTCCCGCTCCAGCGCCTCGGACAGCCGGCCGAGGAGCTCCAGGGTGAGGTTCTGCCCGCCCTGCTCGATGCGGGCGACGGCGCTCTGACTGGTGCCCAGGCGCTCGGCCAGCTGCTGCTGGGTCAGCCCGCGGTGGCGCCGGGCGTCGCGGACGAGCAGCCCGACGCGGCGCATGGCGGTGTCGGTCGGGGTGGGATCGAGAGCCGTCACGAGCCCCGACGCTATCTCGCATGTGAGATGAGGCGGGTCGGGTGCGCCGCGGACGGACCGATCCGGCCAGACTCCGGGGCATGGACGTTCTCGTGACGGGCGGGACGGGGCGGCTCGGCCGTGTGGTGGTCGGGCGGCTGCAGGGCGCCGGCCACCGCGTGCGGCAGATGTCGCGGCGGGGGACCGGTCCGGGCGGGGTGCGCGGCGACCTGGCGACCGGCCGCGACCTGTCGCCGGCGCTGGCCGGGGCCGAGGTGGTGGTGCACGCGGCCAGCGACGCGCGCGGGAACTACTGGGAGGCCGACGTCGCCGGCACGCGGCGGCTGGTGCAGGCGGTGGATCGCGGGCGGCTGCGGCACCTGGTGTACGTGTCGATCGTCGGGGTGGACCGCATCCCGTTCGGCTACTACCACGCCAAGTACGCGGCCGAGCAGGTGCTGCTGGCCTCGGGGCTGCCGGTGACCCTGCTGCGCGTCACCCAGTTCCACGACTTCGTCGACGAGCTGCTGCGCACCGCCCGGCGCGGGCCGGTGCTGCCGGTGCCGATGGGCTGGCGGGCGCAGCCGGTGGACGTCGGGGAGGCCGCCACCCACGTTGCCGAGGTCGCCGCCGGTCCGCCGGCGGGGGACGTCGTCGAGTTCGGCGGCCCCGAGGAGCTGACCGCCGCCGACATGGCGCGGGCGTGGGCGGCGGCCCGGGAGCCGGGCGCCCGGGTGGTGGCCACCCCGGTGCCGGGCCGGCTGTCCGCCGCGTTCCGGGACGGCGCCGCGCTGCCCACGGGTGGCGCCCGGGGGCGGCGGACCTACGCCGAGCACCTGCGCGGCTGAGGAAGGGCCTTCTCCCCGAGCCCCTCGCACGCGCACGCCAGGAGAGGCCGGGGGCCCGGGACCGGGCCGGTACGGCGTCCGACCGCGGCCCCGGGCTCAGCCGGTGGGGCGGTCCGGCACGACGAGCACCGGGCGGTGCGCGCAGTGCAGGAGCGCCCGGGTCACGTGACCGACGAGCATGTCGCGGGCGCCGCCCCGCCCGCGACTGCCCACGGCGACGACCGCTGCGCCCCGGCGGGCGGCCTCGTCGGCCAGGGTCCCCGCGGTCGCCCGCGCGCTGCCGGTGCGCCCCGAGCACCGGACGGTGACCAGCTGCGTGCCCTCGGGCGCCGTCGGCGCCGGATGGTCCCCGTGCTCCTCGACGGCGACCAGCACCCGCTGCCGGCCGGGGAACAGCGCCCTCGCCGCGTCGAACGCCCGCTGGGCGGAGGTCGAGCCGTCGGTGCCGGCCAGCACCGGTCCGGAGGCGGCCGCCGTCCACTCGGTGGTGGTCAGCGGGTGCGGGACGACGAGCACCGGCACGGGGCTGACGTGCACGACCAGCTCGGACACGCTGCCGAGGGAGGCTCGCATGCCGCCGAGTCCGCGCGAGCCCACGATCATGAGGTCGGCATCCAGCTCGTCCGCCGTCCGGGCGAACTGGTAGCCGTCGCCGCCGAAGGTCCGCTTGACCAGCGATTCGGCGTCCCACCCGGCGGCGTGGGCCAGCTTCACGCCGTTGCGGACCAGCCGCTCGGCCTCGGCGCGGCCCTCGGTCTCCAGCAGGTCGCCGAGTGCCTCCATCGTGTCGGCCCGGAAGGTGAGCCGGTGCCGCAGCTCGGGCGAGGTGAACGGCGGCTCCCACAGGTGCAGGATCGACGCGGTGGCCGACGGCAGGAGCATGGCGGCCGCCTCGATCGCGTTCACCGCGCTGGGCGAACCGTCGTAGCCGACCAGGACGCGCAGGCTCCGGACGCCGGTGTCAGGTGCGCTCATGCCGGCATCCTCCACCGCTGGGACGCGTCCGGGGAGGGGGTGCGCGGAATCCGGCGTCCTGAGCGACGTGCGCGGCCTCGAGCGGCCGGCCGAAGCCGGGCCGGCGGTCAGTCGCGACGGACGCGCGCCCAGGGGTCCTCGGGGTCGAAGTCGTCGTCCGGCTCGCCGTCGGCGGGTTCGGTGCGCGGCCGGGGCTCGGTCCGGCCGGCCGCGGCCTCCAGCGCTGCGTCGCGCTCCCGGGCGCGCTCGGCCCGTTCCGCCCGCTCCTGCGCACGCAGTGCCCGGCGGGACGGCCGCTCCTCGGCGTCCGGACGCCGGCTCAGCCACCAGAGCCCGGCGCCGGCCAGTGCCAGCCCGATGGGGATCGGGTAGGCCGCGGCCCGCTCGGTACCCCCTTCGCCCAGGTAGGAGGTGATGCCCAGGGCGACGAAGACCGTCATCGCGGTGCTGAGCAGGCCGAGCAGTGCCAGCACCGTCCCCAGCGTCTCCGAGCGCGGCCGCACGGCGTAGGCGAGGGCGAGCAGTCCGAGCCCGCCGCCGACGAAGTAGAGCCCGGCACCGGCCTGGTGGAGGTCCTCCTGACCGTCCAGGGGGAACAGCCCGATGAGCACCACGCCGACGGCGGCCGCGGCGAGGAACGCGGGCACCAGCCGGCCACCGAGGCCGGCCAGCGCGGGGCGCAGGAGGAGGGCGCCGGCGCCGATGAGCAGGCCCTGGACGGCGAACGAGGTGTTCATCAGCAGCTGCGCCGGCGAGGTGGCAGCGCCCAGCTCGCTGATCACGTCCTCCGCGCGGCTGTGGGCGCCGTCGGTCTGCAGCTGGGCGATCGTCTCGACGACGAAGAACTGCAGGGTCAGCAGCCAGGCGATCGCGCCCCAGCGGTACCGGGAGGGAGTCACGGGGGCCATGGTCCCAGCGCGTCGTCCCGCGGAGGCGCGACACCTTCGGACAGGGCGGCGAGGACGACGGCGAACTGGCCGGCGGACAGCCACGAGGGGTTGCTGCCGGCGGGCATCCGCAGCACCTCGGCGTCCCGGGCGTCGGGGTCGGCCAGCAGGTCGGCGCGGGGGACGGGGGAGGGCAGGCGGGTCAGCCGGACGGGGACGACCGGGCCGTCGCCGTGCTCCTCGACCGCGCCGGAGATCGCGCCGAGGGCGTGTACGCCGGGGGCCGTGCGACCGCTGACCCACAGCAGGCACGGCTGGCCGGGGCGCATGAGCTCCAGCCGGTAGGAGTGCCGGACGCAGCGGGTCAGCTCCCGCACCGCGCCCGCCGCCCAGCCGGGGACGATCTCGTCCGGCGGGCGGGTGGACTTGAGCACCCAGCACGCGACCTCCCCCGGACCGAGGCGGGTCACCGGGACCTCCTCGGGCCAGGGGACGGCGCCGGCTCGGCGGATGTCGGGGACGGCTCCTGGCCGGGGTGGACCGGTCGTGGGGCCCGGAGGGTTCCCGGCCGGGACACGGGCAGCGGCTCGGCGCGTGTCGGGGACGGCTGCTGGCCGGGGTGGACTGGTCGCGGGGCCCGGAGGGTTCCCGGCCGGGACACGGGCAGCGGCTCGGCGCGTGTCGGGGACGGCTCCTGGCCGCGGTGTCGGCCGGTAGGCCGACAGATCAATCAGTCGCGGAGTGGACGTCGGCGCCAGCGGGGTCGGCGTCGTCGGCGTCGACCATCTGCCGCTCGTGCTCGGTGCGGTGCTGCAGGGCGTCGTCGTTGGGACGTGGGTCGGCCTTGCCGTGCTCCTGCCGGTCGCGCGGCGCCGACTCGGTCGGGGCCATGACGTCGTCGAGGGTCGGACGGTCGGGCTCGCTCATGGGTCTCTCCGCTTCGTCGGGGATGGTCCTCGGGAGAGGCCATAGCCACCAGGCGCCGACGGTAACCGGTGATCAACGTTGCTCGAGGAGCGCTGCCGGGACCCAGGCCTCGACCAGCACCGTGCCCTGCGGCCCTGCCACGGCGTAGGTGACCCGGCCGTGCCAGCCGCCGTCGACCTGCCGCCACTCCACGAGCAGCCCCGGCCAGACGCCTGGGGCGCCGGGCGGGTCGTGCACCCAGCAGTGCCGCCCGCGGCCCCGCCCGTGGTCCTGCCCGTGGTCCTGCCGGTGGTCCTGGCTGCGGTCCTGGCTGCGGTGGTGGCGGGCCCCGGTGTCCGGAGGCGGCGGCGCGGTGACGGGCGGCTCCGGTGGACCCACGCCCGAACGCGCCGCCCGCTCGCCGAGGGAGCGACCGGACCGCCCGGGGTGCATGCCGCCAGCCACCGCCAGAGTGTCGCACGGGGTCGAACAGGCGTTCGATGCTCGGGGGCTGGTGGAAGCCGTGGGTGCCGAAGGGCGGCGTCCGGGTCGGCCGCGCGGAAGGCGGTGACGACGCCCTGGTCGGCGGCTCTGGCGCGGACACCCTCGAGGAGGGCCGGGGCAGCGGCACCGGGCGCAGGAGGGCCCCGCGTCCCGAGCACGCTCGGACGACGTCGGCGATCTCGCACGGATCCGGGCCTCGGAGCGTGCGAGATCGCCGATCTCGCCGGGGATCGAGCGGCTCAGGAGTCCTTGATCCCCGCGGCGAGGGTCTGCGCGACGGTCTGCAGCAGCGGGTGCCCGGGCAGGTCCTCCACGAGCACGGGCAGCGGCAGGGACCAGTTGGGCCGGTCGGTGGTGCCGGGCATGTTCGGTCGGCGCCGCTCGCCGACGGCGTCGTCCAGCGTGGCCGACAGCAGCAGGGACGGCGCCTGCGCGAGCATCTCGTGCGCCTGTCGGACCGCAGTCTCCGGCCGGGCGTTCTTCCGGACGCAGGTGAGCCTGTCCAGCAGCGACTGCCGGCCGCGCTCGAGCTCCTCGTCCGTCCCGGTGCCGTGCTCGCGCTGCTCCTCGACGTCCGCGCCGGTCCACAGCCCCACCACGGTGGGCAGGTCGTGGGTGGTGATCGCGGCCATCGCCGTCTCCGGCCACTCGGCGGGCGGCTCCTCCTCGAACCACAGCAGCCGGTAGCTGAGCATGCCGTGCTCGGCCATCGCCTCGCGGACGCCCTCCTCGACGGTGCCCAGGTCCTCGCCGACGACGACGGCCTGCGCGCGATGGCTCTCCAGCGCGACGATGTCGAGCAGGTCCTCGGCCGGGTAGCGCACGTAGGCGCCGTCGGCGGGGCTCTCGCCGGCGGGCACCCACCACAGCCGGAACAGGCCCATGACGTGGTCGATCCGCAGGCCCCCGGCGCCGGCCATCGTGGCTCGGATGGACTCGACGAACGGCTCGTAGTCCGCCTCCCGCAGCCGCCACGGAACCAGGGGCGGCGAGCCCCAGTCCTGGCCCTGCGAGTTGAAGGCGTCCGACGGGGCGCCGACGCTCGCGCCCTGGGCGAGCACGTCCTGCCAGGTCCAGGCGTCCGCGCCGCCGCCGGCCACGCCGATCGGCAGGTCCTGGATGACGGTCATGCCCTCCGTGGCCCGCTCCAGCTGCAGGTACACGCACCACTGGAGCCAGGCGTGGAAGGCGACGTCGCGCTCGTGCTCGGCGACGAACCGCCCGACGTCGCCGCTGCGCGGGTCGCGCAGCTCCTCGGGCCAGGTGTGCCAGTCGGGACCGTGCTCGTCGGCCAGGGCGCACCAGGTGGCCCAGTCCTGCAGCGGCTGGCCCTGGTGCCACCACCAGTCGGGGAATGCGGGGGCGTCGCGGCCGGTGGCGTCGAAGACCCGGCGCAGCACCTCGCGCTTGCGGGCCCAGATGGCGTCGCGGTCGATCAGCTCGCCGTCGCTCAGCGCCCGGCCGGCGTCCTCATCGAGGTCGACGGCGTCGGCGCCGGGGACCTCGGCCACCCGCAGGTACAGCGGGTTGCGGAAGCGACGAGTGGCCGGCAGGTAGGGGCTGGCCTCCTGCTGCGGCGTCGGCGCGACGGCGTGCAGCGGGTTGATGAGCACGAACCCGGCGCCCTGCCCGGCCGCCATCTCGCGGACGGCGCGCAGGTCGGCGAGGTCGCCGATGCCCCAGCTCTCGCGGCTGCGGGTGGCGTACAACTGCACCGCCCAGCCCCAGGTGCGCTCGTCGGGGAGCCAGCACCGGCCGGGGGAGACGATCAGCCGGCGGCGCGGCCCGCCGGGGGCCTGCAGCCAGTGGTAGCCGAGCGGGAAGTCGTCGGGCAGCTCGCCGTCCACGTGCCGGGCCGAGCCGTCCTCGAGCGTCACCTCCGCCTCGTCGACCTCCAGCGCGTCGCCGGGGCGGGCGACGATGGGAGCGCGGTCCTCGAGGTCGGCCGGCGGGGTCCCGATCACCTCCCGCAGGCGCTCGATGGTGCCCGGGGCGACCCGGTGTTCCTCGTCCAGGGCGTCGAGCCAGCTGGCGTCGATGCCCCACTCGTCGGTGCTGGGAGTGCGCGTCACCCCCCGATACTCCCCGCCGCACCCACCGCCCACACGGCAGGCCCCGCGTGGTGCCGCTCTCCCCGGAAGCAGGATCGGGGGGTCGAGGTCACAGCTTCGTGACAGTTCGCCACCCCGGCTTACATCCGTGTGAGCTGCCTCGCAGGCTCATTGGGTGCGGCGTCCGCCGCACCGAGCGAGCCGGGCACGGCGCCGCGGGCGGTCCGCCGCGCCCGGCCCGGACCCCCCCACCCGAAACACATCAGTGGAGGCATGCATGAGACACCCCCGGTCAACCCTTCCCGTCCTGGTGGCGGCGTCCGCGATCGTCCTCACCGCCTGCGGCGAGGACGGCGCGGAGGTCGGGGAGGCGGCGGCCGTGGAGTACCCGTCGGAGGAGATCACCCTCTACGTGCCGTACGCGCCCGGCGGGCCGACCGACCTGGCCGCGCGCACCGTGGGTAGCTGCCTGGACGAGGACTTCGAGCCGCCGGTGGTGGTGGAGAACCGGGAGGGTGCCTCGGGGTCGCTCGGGATGCAGGCGATGATCCAGGGCGGGAACGAGGGCTACAGCCTGTCGCTGATCGCGGTGCCGGCCTCGGCCACCAACCCGCTGCAGGAGGACGTCGGCTACACCAACGAGGACTACATCCCGATCGCCGCGGTGACCGAGATCCCGTCGGTGCTGGCCGTGGGGGAGGGCTCGCGGTTCGCCTCGGCCGAGGAGCTGTTCCAGTTCGCCGAGCAGAACCCCGGCCAGGTCAACGTCGGGGTGCCCGGCGCGACCACGTCCCAGGCCATGGAGCTGCAGCGGCTGGCCGAGCTGTACGGGATCGAGCTCACGCTCGTGCCGTTCACCGGCAACGCGGAGATGACCACCGCGCTGCTCGGCGGCAACGTCGACGCGGTCTTCATCAACGCCTCGCAGGACGTCCTGGAGAACATCGAGGCGGGCAGCTTCGTGCCGCTGGCCGTCAGCCCGGAGGAGCGGGTCGACTACCTGCCCGACGTGCCGACGCTCGCCGAGCTCGGTTTCCCCGAGCTCACCAACAGCGTCTCGGTCTTCGGGCTGGCCGCACCGGCGGGCACCCCCGACGAGGTGGTGCAGACCCTGGAGGACGCCGTGGCCGCATGCCTCGAGCAGCCGGAGGTCGTCGAGACCCTCGGTGACCAGTACGTGCCGGACGAGTTCGTCGGCACGGAGGACTTCCAGGCCCGGATCGACGAGATCGTCGAGGTGTACGGCCCGCTCCTGCAGGAGTAAGCGATGACGGCGTCCGGGTGCCGGTCAGGGCCCGTCCAGCCCTGGGGGAGGGCTGGGCAGGACCTCCTCGGCGGTGGCGAGGAAGCCGGCGAGCACCGGGGAGGGATCGCCGTCCCGCCACGCGAGGGCGATCGGCACCCGGACGTCGACCCCACCGGCGATGGGGGTGAAGACGACGCCCTCGATCTGCAGCGTCTCGGCGGAGGCGGGCATCAGTGCCACGCCGACCGCGGCACCGACCAGCGCGACGACCGTGTGCGTGTCCGGTGCCTCCTGGACGACGCGCGGCGTGAAGCCGGCGGAGAAGCAGGCGTGCACCGCGGCGTCGCGCAGCGCCGAGCCCTGCATCGAGACGTAGCTGACGAAGTTGTCGTCCGCCAGCGCGGCCAGGTCGACCTCCGGCTCGCCGGCCAGGGGATGGTCCTGGGGCAGCACGGCCATCAGGGACTCGTTGAGGATGACCCGGCTGGCCAGTGGCCCGGCCGGCACCGGCGCGCGCAGGAACCCCACGTCGATCCGGCCGTCGATCAGTGCGCTGACCTGGGCGGCGCTGAACACGGAGGGGTGCAGCTCCAGCCGGACCAGCGGATAGCGCCG
The DNA here is from genome assembly GCF_004571065.1 of Geodermatophilus sp. DF01-2. Lineage (GTDB taxonomy): Bacteria > Actinomycetota > Actinomycetes > Mycobacteriales > Geodermatophilaceae > Geodermatophilus. Next base: position 23,958 of record NZ_SPQN01000034.1, on the reverse strand, counting down.
CCGGTAGGCACGTGCCATGCGGGGGAGCAGCCGCCAGGTGATCACGCCGGTGACGCCCACGCGGAGCTCACCGCGCTCGCCCCGCTCGCTGACCAGCACCGACTCGCGGGCCCGCTCGGCCTCCCGCAGGACGCGCCGGGCGTGCTCGACGAACACCGCCCCCGCGCTGGTCAGCCGGACCTGCCGGGTCGTCCGCTCGAGCAGCAACGCACCGACGTCCTGCTCGAGCTGCTTGACCTGCTGGCTCAGGGCCGGCTGCGCCATGTGCAGGCGATGGGCCGCTCGGCCGAAGTGCAGTTCCTCGGCGACGGCGGCGAAGGCGCGCAGGTGACGTAGCTCCACGCAGCTCCTCGGATAGATGCACAGACGCTATGGACGGCGACCGAATTCGTTATTGGACCACACAGAAAGACCCTCCTAGTGTCAGACGACCGCAGTGTCAGGCGTCACAGCCGGCCGAGAACCGACGAGGAGACCATGTCCGCGCCTCCGTCCGCATCCGGCACGGTCCGGGAGCGTTCCCGGGACAGATCCGTACTCGCGTCGCACCTGCACCGGATCGCCCCGCTGCTGCTCGTCGCCCTCGGGCTCCTGGCCCTGTTCCAGGCCCGGGACATGGGCCTGGGCGAGCTGACCGCGCCCGGGCCCGGTCTCTGGCCGTTCCTCGTGGCGGTGCTCCTCACCGGCACCGCCGCGGTCCTGGTGTTCGTCGACCCGGCCGAGGACTACGAGCCGTGGACACCGGCCACCGTCCGGATCATGGGCGGCCTGGTCAGCCTGGGGCTGTTCATCGTCCTGTTCGAGGCGCTCGGCTTCATCATCCCGGCGTTCCTGATGCTGGCCCTGTGGCTGCGGGTGTTCGGTCGCGAGCCGTGGCGGTGGTCGCTCGGCCTGGCCGTGGCCGGCGCCGTGCTGTTCCACCTGCTCTTCGTCGAGGCCCTCGGCGTGCCCTTCCCCGAGGGCGTGCTCGAGCCGGTGCTGGGGGGCTGACATGGAACTGTGGGACGGGATCCTCCAGGGCTTCTCCGTCGCGCTGGACCCCACCAACCTGCTCTACGTCTTCCTCGGCGTCCTCATCGGCACCGTGATCGGGGTCCTGCCCGGCCTCGGGCCGACGGCGACGATCGCCCTGCTGCTGCCGCTGACCTACGCCATCCCGCCGGAGACGGCCGTCATCCTCCTGGCCGGCATCTACTACGGGTCCATGTACGGCGGCACGATCACCTCGGTGCTGCTCCGGTTGCCCGGTGAGGCCGCCGCGGTCGTGACCACCTTCGACGGCTACCAGATGGCCCGGCAGGGGCGGGCCGGCCCCGCGCTGGGCATCGCGGCGGTGGGGTCCTTCATCGGCGGCATCGTCGCGGTGATCGGGCTGGCCCTGCTGGCCCCGCCCCTGGCCGAGCTGGCGGTCGAGTTCGGTCCCCCCGAGTACGTGGCCCTCACGGTGCTGGGCATCCTGCTGGTCACCTACCTGGGCGCGGGCTCCGTGCTCAAGAGCCTGTCCATGGCCGCCCTCGGCCTGCTCCTGGCCACCATCGGGCAGGACCCGATCACCGGGACCACCCGGTTCACCTTCGACCAGGTCTCGCTGTTCGACGGGCTGGACTTCGTCGCGGTGGCGATGGGCCTGTTCGGGGTGGGCGAGATCCTGCACAGCCTGGAGCGCACCGACGCCGTCCGTGCGGTCACCTCGAAGATCAAGCACATCTGGCCGACCCGGAAGGACTTCCGCGACTCCTCCGGCGCGATCGCCCGCGGCTCGGTGCTCGGCTTCTTCATCGGCGTCCTGCCGGGCGGGGGCGGCGTGATCTCCTCGCTGGCCTCCTACGCGATGGAGAAGCGCCGGGCCAAGGACTCGAGCCGGTTCGGCAAGGGCGCCATCGAGGGCGTCGCCGGGCCGGAGACGGCGAACAACGCCTCCTCCACGTCGGCCTTCATCCCGCTGCTGACCCTCGGCATCCCGGCCAACGTCGTGCTCGCGCTGATCTTCGGCGCCCTGCTGATCCAGGGCATCACCCCCGGGCCGCAGCTGATCGACCAGGAACCGGGGATCTTCTGGGGCGTCATCGCCTCCATGTTCATCGGCAACCTGATGCTGCTGATGCTGAACATCCCGCTGGTCGGCGTCTTCGTGCAGCTGCTGCGGGTGCGCGCCGGCATCCTGGCCGCCTTCGCCCTGCTGGTGACGATGACCGGCGTCTTCTCGGTCAACAACGACACCTTCGACATGTGGGTCGTGCTGGTCTTCGGCGTCATCGGTTGGCTGATGAAGAAGACCGGGTTCGAGCCCGGCCCGCTGGTGCTCGCCTTCGTCCTGGGCTCCATCCTGGAGCGGGCGTTCCGGCAGTCGATGCTGCTCTCCGGCGGCAGCCTGGAGATCTTCGTGACCCGGCCGATCTCCGGGACCCTGTTCGGGCTCATGGCGCTGATCATCGTGATCAGCCTGGTCACCACCCGGCGCCGCAAGTCCGTGTTCGGCCGGGTCGAGGCCGAGGACCTCGCCGAGTCCGAGGAAGCCACCCCGTCCGACGCGGCCACCGGCAGCACCGCGAGCCGGCAGCGCGACGGTGGTCCCGTCGTCGGCCGGGACCCCGACGTCGCCGAGGGGGACCCCGGCGCCGAGGCGGTCGTCCGCGCCGGCGACCCCGACCCCCGCGCAGGCAACGATCCAGACATCCCGTCGTCCCGAGGAGACCGATGAGACCGCTACGCCTGCTCGCCGCCCTGGTCCTCACGGCCGTGCTGGCCGGCTGCGGCGACGATGCCGCACCGGACGCCGAAGCCGTCGCCGACTACCCCACCGAGGAGATCCGGCTGCTGGTGCCCTACACGGCGGGCGGTCCGACCGACATCGCGGCGCGGGCCCTCGGCCAGTACATGGAGGAGCAGCTCGGCCAGCCCGTCGTCGTGGAGAACCTCCCCGGCGCGTCCGGCGCCACCGCGTACCTGGAGCTCATCTCCTCCCCGGCCGACGGTCACACGCTCTCCATGACCGCGCTGCCCACGGCGGTGCTCAACTACCTGTCCAACGACGTCGGCTACACCCGTGAGGACTTTGCGCCGGTCGGCGTGGTCACCCAGGTGCCGTCCGGGATCGTCGTGCCCGCCGACTCCCCGTACCAGGACCTGGAGTCGCTCTTCGAGGCGGCGCGGCAGGACCCCGGGGCGATCACCGTCGGCACGCCCGGGGCCACGAACACCCACGCCGCGGAGACCCGGCGGATCACCGAGCTCTACGACGTGCCCCTGACCGTCGTGCCCTTCGAGGGCGGCTCCGAGGTGCGGACCGCGTTGCTCGGCGGCAACGTCTCCGCCGGCTTCGTCAACCTCTCGCAGGACCTGCTCCCGGCGATCGAGTCCGGTGAGCTGCGGGTGCTCGCCGTCGGCACCGAGGAGCGGCTGCCCTACGTCGACGCGCCGACGTTCGTCGAGCTGGGCTATCCGGAGCTGACCCAGAGCACCACGACGTTCGGCGTGATCGCCCCCGCCGGCACGCCCGAGGAGGTGGTCGCCACCCTCGAGGACACGCTGCGCAGCGCGTCGGAGGACCCCGAGGTCGTCGCGGCGCTGGAGGAGCGGTACGTGCCGGAGGAGTTCATCGGCAGCGAGGAGCTGGGCCAGCTGTTCGTCGAGACGGAGGAGACCTTCCGCGATGTCGTCGGCGACTGAGGCGACCCGGGTCGCCGCCGAGGGCGGTCGGGCGACGGGCGCCGACCACCTCGTCGCGGCCCTGCAGGACCTCGGCGTCGAGACCGTGTTCGGGCTGCCCGGGGTGCACAACCTCGCGGTCTGGGAGGCGGCCGCGGCGGCGGGACTGCGCGTGGTGGGCGTCCGGCACGAGCAGACCGCGGTGTACGCGGCCGACGGGTACGCCCGCGCGACCGGCCGGTTGGGCGTGGCCGTCGTGACCACGGGCCCCGGGGCGGCGAACACGCTCGGTGCCACCGGCGAGGCGATGGCCTCGGGGGCGCCGGTGCTCGTCGTCGCCACCGACATCCCGTCGACGCTGCGCCGTCCCGGCGTGTACCGCGGCGTCCTGCACGAGACCCGTGACCAGGCGGCCATGTTCGCCCCGGTCACCAAGGCGACCGTGGTGACGTCGTCGGCCGGGGACCTGTACGCCGACACCGTCGGCGCCGGCTCGGTCGCCCTGCGGCCGGCCACCGGGCCGGTCTACCTGGGGGTCCCCACCGACCTCCTCGGTGCGCCGACCGGCAGCCCCGAACGGGCACCGGTGCCGCCCGTCCCGGAGCACCGGGTGGACGGCGACGACCTGGCGCGTGCCCGCGAGCTGATCGCCGGCGCCCGACGTCCTCTGGTGTGGGCCGGCGGCGGGGCGCTGCGGTCCGGGGCCGGCGAGCTCGTCGGCGAGCTGGCCCGGCGCCTGGCCGCCCCCGTGGTCACCACCTTCGGCGGGCGGGGCCTGCTGCCGCCCGAGCACCCCTGCCTGGTGCCCGGCCCGGCGCACGTCCCCGCGATCGGCCGGCTCTGGGACGAGGCGGACCTGGTGGTGTCCCTGGGCAGCGACCTCGACGGGACGAGCACGCAGAACTGGGCGATGCCGCGCCCGCCGGCGCTGCTCGCGGTCAACGTCGACCCGGCCGACGCGGGCAAGAACTACCCGGCCGACCTCACCGTGGCCGGCGACGTGTCGGTCGTCCTCGACGCACTGCTCGACGACCTGCCCCAGCGCGACGGCCTGCCGGCGCTCCGGGAGACGATCGACGCGCTGGCCGACGACGTGCGGGCGCTGGTGCGCGTGGACGAGCCGCAGGCCGAGGGGCTGCTCGACGCGCTCGACCGGGTGTCCGACCGGGCGGGGGTGCTGCTCGCGGACATGTGCATCGCCGGCTACTGGGCGGCCGCCTTCTCCCGGGTGCCGGGGCCGCGCCGGCTGGCCTTCCCCCTGGGCTGGGGAACGCTCGGCTACGCCTTCCCGGCCGCGATCGGGGCCGCGCTCGCCGGCGGGGGCCGGGCGCTGGCGCTGGTCGGCGACGGCGGGTTCCTGTTCGCCTGCGGGGAGCTGGCCACCCTCGCCCAGGAGGAGCTGCCCGTCACCACCGTCATCGTGGACGACGGCGGGTACGGGATGCTGCGGTTCGACCAGGTGCACTCCGGCGTCCCGACGCGGGGCGTGGACCTCGCCACCCCCGACTTCGTCGCCCTCGCGCGGTCCTTCGGCGTCCCGGCCCGGACGGTGGACGGCTTCGGCGAGGAGTTCGCGTCCGCGCTCGCGGAGAGCCTCGACGGCACCGGCCCGGACGTCCTCGTGGTCCGGGCGGCGCTGACCCCGCCGCCGTCCACCTCGCCCCGCTGGTACCGGCGCCGCCAGGCGGCACCGTGATCGACAAGCGGGTGGCCACGCTGGCCGAGGCCGTGGCGGACGTCGCCGACGGCGCGACCGTGCTCGTCGGGGGCTTCGGCAACTCCGGCGTCCCCGTCGAGCTGGTCCACGCCCTGCTGGAGCAGGGGGCCCGGGACCTCACGGTGGTGACGAACAACGCCGGGAGCGGCGAGACCGACATCGCGGCGCTGATCCGTGAGCGCCGGGTCCGCCGGATCATCTGCTCTTATCCGCGCTCGGCGGGCTCGGTGTGGTTCGAGCAGTTCTGGCGCCGCGGGGAGATCGAGCTGGAGCTGGTCCCGCAGGGCACCCTGAGCGAGCGGATGCGCGCGGCGGGCGCCGGCCTCGGCGGCTTCTTCACCCCGACCGGCGCGGACTCGCAGCTCGCCGAGGGCAAGGAGGTGCGGGTCCTCGACGGCCGCCGCCAGGTCTTCGAGCGGCCGCTGCCCGCCGACGTCGCGCTGATCAAGGCCGACCGGGCCGACCGCTGGGGCAACCTCGTCTACCGCACCGCGGCCCGCAACTTCGGCCCGACGATGGCGACGGCGGCCGCGCGCACCGTCGTCCAGGTGCGGGAGTTCGTCGAGCTGGGCGAGCTGGACCCCGAGGCCGTCGTGACGCCCGGCATCTTCGTCGACCGCGTGGTGGAGGTGGCCTGAGTGACCGAGCTTGCGAGGTGGCGCATGGGCGGAGCATCCCTGGGTACGCGGCCGACGAGCGCCAGCGAGGAGGACACGTGATCCGCCCCCTGTCGCCGGTGGACATGGCCCGCCGGGTCGCCCGCGACATCCCGGACGGCTCCTACGTCAACCTCGGGATCGGCCTGCCCACGCTCGTGGCCGACGTGGTGGGGCCGGAGAAGGAGATCGTCTACCACAGCGAGAACGGCATCCTCGGGATGGGCCCGGCGCCGGCCCCGGGCGAGGAGGACCCCGAGCTGATCAACGCCGGGAAGCAGCCGGTGACCCTGCTGCCCGGAGGGTCGTTCTTCCACCACACCGACGCGTTCGTGATGATGCGCGGCGGCCACCTCGACGTGAGCGTGCTGGGCGCCTTCCAGGTCTCCGAGGCCGGCGACCTGGCCAACTGGGCCACCGACGAGGCGGCGATGCCACCGGCCGTCGGCGGGGCCATGGACCTGGCCGTCGGTGCGCGGCGGGTCCTCGTCGTGACCACGCACACCACGCGGGACGGCCGTCCCAAGCTGTTGTCGCGCTGCACCTACCCGCTGACCGCCGCCGCCGTCGTGGACCGGGTCTACACCGACCTCGCCGTCCTCGACGTCTGCCCCGAGGGCTTCGTCGTCCGTGAGGTCGCACCCGGCGTCACGCCCGACGAGCTGCAGGCGGTGACCGACGCCCGGCTGGCCTTTGCGCCCGACCTGACCGTCGTCCACCCCGGCTGACCGACCCACCCACCACCCTGGAGGCAACGATGCCCCTGAACCGTCCCGCCCGGACCATCGCCGCGTTGGCCGCCCTCGGCCTGCTCGCCGCCTGCGGGGAGGACGGTGGCGCCGCGGCCGGCGACCCGGCCGCCTACCCGAGCGAGGAGATCCGGCTCCTCGTCCCGTACGGGGCCGGGGGTCCGACCGACCTGACGGCCCGCGCGTACGGCGCCTCGCTGGAGGAGCAGCTGGGCCAGCCCGTGGTGGTCGAGAACCTGCCCGGCGGATCGGGTGCGCTGGCCATGCAGGAGCTCATCGCTTCCGAGCCCGACGGCTACACGCTGTCCCTGGTCACGGCCGGGACGACGGTGCTGACTCCACTGGCCAACGACCTGGACTACTCCCTCGACGACTTCACGCCCATCGGTGTGATGGCCGAGGTGCCCTCCGTGCTGGCCGTGGGGACCGACTCCCCGTACCAGACCGCGGAGGACTTCTTCACCGCCGCCGAGCAGAACCCGGGCGGGATCACCGTCGGCGTCCCGGGTGCCTCCACGCCGCAGGGCATCGAGCTGCAGCGGCTCCGCGACCTGTACGGGGTCGAGGTGACGGTCGTGCCCTTCGACGGGAACGCCGAGATGACCACCGCGCTGCTCGGCGGGAACGTCGACGCCGTCCTGATCAACGCCTCGTCCGACGTCACCGAGAACATCGACGCCGGGCAGTTCCGGCCGCTGGCGGTGTCTTCGGAGGAGCGGCTGTCCTGGCTGCCGGACACGCCGACCCTGGCCGAGTCCGGCTTCCCGGAGCTGACCCTCTCCGGGTCGACCTTCGGCCTCGCCGGCCCCGCCGGGCTGCCCGAGGAGGTCGTCACCACCCTCGAGGACGCGCTGCGCACGGCGCACGACGACCCGGCAGTCGTCGAGCAGGTGGGGGAGGAGTACATCGACGAGGAGTTCCGTGGCGCCGAGGAGCTCCAGGAGGTGCTGGACCGCACCCAGGAGGTCTACGAGCCCATCCTCGGCGGCTGACCCGACTGGGCTGCGGGCCGGCCACGTGCCCACCTGGCTGCTGGTCCACCCGCCGCTGCTCGGCCCGGCGGTGCTGCAGCCGCTGGCGGCGGCGCTGCGCCGCCGAGGGGACGAGGTCGCCGTCCCGGACCTGCGCGCGGCGGTGACGACGGCGCCCGGCTGGCCGCGGCGCTGGGTCGAGGGCGCCGCGGCGGCCGGCCGGGTGGAGGTGGTCGTCGGGTTCTCCGGGGCCGGGATCGTGCTGCCCGCCGTCGCGGTCGCCGTCGGCGCCCGCCGGGTCGTGTGGTTGGATGCCGTGCTGCCCACCGGGACGTGGCCGGACGACGTCCGAGAGCTGGTCGCGCCCCTGGTCCGCGGCGGCCGGATCGCCGACTGGACGACCTGGTGGGGGCCGGACGCGATGACCGAGCTGGTGCCCGACGAGCGGGTGCGCGCAGCGGTGCTGGCCGAGGGGCACGAGTTGCCGGCCGACTTCTACGACGTCCCGGTCCCGGTGCCCGCCGAGTGGCCGGACGCCGACGTCCGGTACGTGCACCTGTCGGCGTCCTACGACGCCGAGGCCGCGGCCGCACGGGCCCGGGGCTGGACGGTCGTCGGCGACGGCACCGGGGAGCACCTGGACGTCGCCAACGACCCGGGCCGGGTCGCGGACCTGCTCGGCTGACCCGGCTCACCCCTCGGGGTGGGTGCGCGTGCGGTCCGCTGAGGCCGCCGATCCGGCCCGCCGACGACCGGGGCTCTCCGGGCCGGTGGGCCTGGGCGGGCAACGGGTCACCGTCTCGGCGAGCGATCGGCATCGCCACCGGCGACGTCGCGGCGACGGCGTCCTCCCTGCTGCGGTGGGACCATCCGGAGCTCGGCGTCGTCCTGCCCGAGCGGTTCCTGCCGGTGGCCGAGGAGATCGGGCTGGTGCTCGACATCGGCCGCTGGGTCGTGACCCAGGCCTGCGCGGCCGCGGCCGCTGGGCGGCGCGACCACCCCGCGGCGGCCGAGGTGTCGATGGCGGTCAACGTCTCGCCGTTCCAGCTCGGGTCGCCCGGGGCCGCTGCACGACGTCCGGACGGCGCTGGAGGCCAGCGGGCTGGCGCCGTCGGCGCTGGTCCTGGAGCTCACCGAGTCGGTGCTGGTGCGCGACCCGGTGCTGGCCGCCGAGCGGCTGCACGAGCTGCGCGGCCTCGGCGTCCGGGTCGCGCCCGACGACTGCGGCACCGGCTACTCGTCGCGGTCGCACCTGCGTCGGTTCGTGGTCGACATCCTCAAGATCCACCCGGTCGTTCGTCAGCACCATCGACGATGCCGAGTCGATGCCTGCGATCCTGCGTGGGCTGATCGACCTCGGGCACACCCTCGTCCTGGAGATCGTCGCCGAGGGGATCGAGCGGGAGCGCCAGCGCACCCACCTGCGAGACGGTCGGGTCGGTCTGGCGCAGGGCTACCTGTTCGCCGCGCCGCCGGAGCACACCGACGCCGAGCTGCTGCTGCTCGGCGGGGCAGCACGCCCACCGAGGAAACCGGCACCTCGACGCCGGCCTGATCGTCGAGCGTCGCGACATCGCGTTGATCATGGGCTGGCCGTCGCGCTGGGCGGCGTGTCCGCGCGTGTCGCGCGCAACGACTCCACGTGCGTCTGGCGGACGACGGTCTGTGAGACGTCCTGGCTGGTCAGAGCCGGAAAGTGTCGTACCCCCGCCGTAGGTTCGTGGTGTGTTCATCGGTGGTGGCTATGGCGTGGGTCTGACGGTGACCGACGTGCAGCTGCCCCTGCTGCCGCCCCCGGGGACGGCGTGGCCGTCGCTGGGCGAGATCCTTCCGGTGCACGCCCGCTCGCCGGAGGAGAAGGCGCTGGAGCTGCAGCGGGTGCAGCAGCTCAAGGCCGAACTGGCCGCCTACGAGCTGGAGCTGGTGGCTGCCTTCGCCGCCGACCGGCCGGCCTCGGCCGACCGGCAGCCCGGTCAGCCCGGTGCCGCGGCTGACGCCGGGAACGACGCGGTGCCGGGCGTGAGGGCGCCGGAGGGGGTGAGCGAGTTCTTCGCCGACGAACTGGCCTTGACGGTGAACTGCGCGCGGGCGACGGCGACCACGCTGACCGAGCACGCGCTGACGCTCACCGGCTCGCTGCGGGCGACCCACGCGGAGCTGACCCAGGGCCGACTGGACTGGCCGCGGGCCCGGACCTTTGCCGAGGAATTGGGGTGGAAGATCCGCGGCACCGATCCGGCGATCATCGCCGCGGTGGAGGCCGCGGTGCTGCCCGAGGCCGCGTCGCTGTCGATCCGCAAGCTCAAGGAGCGGCTGCGCGCCGAGTTGGCCGCCCGGGACGCCGCGGCGTCGGATCGGCGGCGGGAGAAGGCGCACCGGGCGGTGAACGTCCGCCGCCGTCCGGTCGGCGACGGGATCAGCGAGCTGGTCGCCGGCATGCCCGACGAGCTGGCCGCCGCGTGCCAGGCCACCATCGACGAGCTGGCCTGGCGCGCGAAGCAGGCCGGCGACGAGCGGCCGATCGGGATGCTGCGGTCGGGAATCCTGGCCGATCTGGTGCTGCGGCCCTGGCTGGTGCCCGAGCCGGTGGCCGCCCACGTGGAGGTGCAGGTGCCGGTCGGCGCGCTGACCCCGGAGCGGTTCCTGGCCTCCGGCGCCCCGGTGCCGCCGGCGTTCGCCCGGCCCGGATCGGTGGTCGAGCCGACCGGGGCGGTGGCCGGCACGCCGATCACCGCTGCGCACGTGCGCGACCTGCTGGCCCAGCTCGACGCCATCGGCCTCCAAGCACCGCCCGGGGGGTCGATCAGCTTTTCCTTCACCGACGACGCAGGCGCCCTGCAGGCCGTCGCCACGCTGCGCGAGCTGCGCGCCGCCGGCCGGCGCGGCTGCCGCGACCACCCGGGGAGCGACTGCGGCTGCCCGGTGATCACCCGCCCCGCCGCGACCGATCTCTACGAGCCGACCGCGGCGCAGGACCGGTTCATCACCACCCGGGACCGCAGCTGCCGGCATCCGGGGTGTGACAACCGGGCCGGCTGGGCGGACGCCGACCACGTCATTCCGCACGCCGCCGGCGGGGCCACCGACTGCTCGAACTTGTGCTGTCTGTGTCGGCGGCACCATCGGCTCAAGACCTTCGCCCCGGGTTGGACCTACGCCATGACCCCCGACGGCATCCTGACCGTCACCACCCCCGCCGGCGTCACCCGCACCAGCCGACCACCCGGCCTGCAGCTCACCAGACCACGCGTGCTCACCCGCCCACCCGAGCCACCCGAGCAGCCACCACCACCACCGGCGGCCGACCCCGCCGACGACCCCAGCACCCTTCTAGAGCGCCTGCCCGTGGGTGCAGCCGTGGCCACCGATGAGTCCGGCGGCGGTGGGTCGTCTGCCCTGGCAGGACGCCCCAGTTTCCACGGAGGAGCAGCGCGTGGTGATCGTCGCAGGACATCTCGTCGTCGACCCGGGGGAGCGGGCCTCCTACCTGGCCGGCTACGTGAGCGTCGTCGAACAGGCGCGCCGGGCACCCGGCTGCCTCGACTTCGCCCTCACCGCCGACCTGATCGACCCCGGCCGCATCGTCGTCCTCGAGCGCTGGGAGACACAGGCAGCCGCCAGAGCCTTCCGCGGAAGCGGTCCCAGTGACGAACAGGGCGCGGCGCTGCTGTCCGCGTCGGTGGCCGAGTACGACGTCGCGGACGTGCGGTCCCTGACCTGACCGGGCACCGCCGACGGCCAGAACTCCGCAGGTACACGGCGCGGCCGTGGGGTAGGGGCCCGGCATGACGGTGATCGGGTTCCACAACTCGCACGAGCAGGTGCACCCCGCCGAGCTGCTGCGCGCGGTCCAGCACGCCGAGGAGGTGGGCTTCACCGCCGCGATGTGCTCTGACCACCTCGAGCCGTGGAACGAACGGCAGGGGCACTCGGGATTCGCCTGGTCCTGGCTCGGCGCGGCCATGGCCACGACCAACCTGCCCTTCGGTGCGGTCAACGCTCCCGGACAGCGCTACCACCCGGTGATCGTCGCCCAGGCCATCGCCACCCTCGGCGCGATGTTCCCCGGCCGCTTCTGGGTGGCTCTGGGCTCCGGCGAGGCGATGAACGAGCACGTCACCGGGCACGTCTGGCCACGCAAGGAGCTGCGCGACGCCCGGCTGCGCGAGTGCGTCGACGTGATCCGCGCACTGCTGGCCGGTGAGGAGGTCAGCCACGACGGCCTGGTCACCGTCGACCGCGCCCGCATCTGGACCCTCCCCGAGCAGCAGCCCGCGCTCATCGCGCCCGCCGTCACCGCCACGACCGCCAGGAAGCACGCCAAGTGGGCCGACGGCCTGGTCACCATCAACCAGCCGCACGACACCCTGCGCGAGATGATCAGCGCCTACCGGGACGCCGGCGGCCAGGGGACCCTCACCCTGCAGGTGCACGTCAGCTGGGACCCCGACCCCGAGCGGGCGGTCGCCATCGCCCACGACCAGTGGCGCAGCAACGTCTTCCCGCCGCCGCTGTGCTGGGACCTCGACACCACCCGCGCCTTCGACCAGGCCAGCGCACACGTGACCCCGGAGGCGGTCGGCGAGGCGGTGCGCATCTCCGCCGACCTCGGCCGGCACGCCGCCTGGCTGGCGGAGTACGCCGAGCTGGGCTTCGACCAGATCTACCTGCACCACGTCGGCAAGGAGCAGCTGCCCTTCCTGGACGCCTTCGGCGCGCACGTGCTCCCGCAGCTCGACGTCACGCGCCCGGCGCCGGCGGTGGCGATCGACCCGCCCGGCCCGGCCGAACCGCTGCGCCCCCGTCAGGAGCCCCAGCCGGCGGTGCTGTCGTGAGGATCACCGACACCGCCGACCTGTGGTGGAAGACCGCCGTCGTCTACTGCCTCGACGTCGAGACCTACCTGGACTGGAACGGCGACGGCTGCGGCGACTTCGCCGGCCTCGCCCAGCGCATCGACCACCTCGCCGACCTCGGCGTGACCTGCCTGTGGCTGATGCCCTTCTATCCCACCCCCGAGCGCGACGACGGCTACGACATCACCGACCTCTACGGCGTCGACCCGCGGCTGGGTACCCACGGCGACCTGGTCGAGGCCATCCGGACCGCGCACGACCGCGGCATCCGGGTGATCGCCGACCTCGTCGTCAATCACACCTCGATCCGCCACCCCTGGTTCGAGTCGGCTCGGCGGAGCAAGGACTCGCCGTTCCACGACTTCTACGTCTGGCGGGACGACGAGCCGCCGGACACCTCCGGCCAGGTCCTCTTCCCCGACCAGGAGCAGAGCCTCTGGACCTTCAACGAGCCGACCGGCGAGTGGTACCTGCACCGCTTCTACAAGGAGCAGCCCGACCTCAACGTGGCCAATCCCCGGGTCCGCGACGAGATCGCCAAGATCATGGGTTTCTGGCTGCAGCTGGGCCTGTCCGGGTTCCGCGTCGATGCCGTCCCGTTCTTCCTCGAGATCCAGCCCGGCGACGACGACCACTTCCCGGAGCCGCACCGGTACCTGCGCTCCCTGCGCCGGCTGCTCGGTCGCCGAACCGGCGACGGGATCCTCCTCGGCGAGGTGAACCTCCCGCACGAGCAGCAGGTCGACTTCTTCGGCGGTGCCGACGGCGACGAGCTGACGATGGTGTTCGACTTCGTCGGCACGCAGGCCCTCTACCTCTCGCTGGCCCGTGCGGACGCCGGCCCGCTGGGCACCGCCCTCACCCAGCGCCCGGCGGTGAACCCGGACAGCCAGTGGGCGACCTTCGTGCGCAACCACGACGAGCTCACCCTCGACAAGCTCAGCCAGGACGAACGCGAGGAGGTCTTCGCCGCTTTCGGCCCCGAGGAGCGGATGCAGATCTACGGCCGCGGCCTGCGCCGCCGGCTGCCGCCGATGCTGGACGGCGACCCGAGGCGGGTCCGGATGGTCTACAGCCTGCTGTTCTCCCTCCCGGGCACCCCGGTGCTCTTCTACGGCGAGGAGATCGGCATGGGGGAGGACCTGGACGCCGAGGGCCGGCTCGCCGTCCGGACGCCGATGCAGTGGACGTCGGGCCACAACGGCGGCTTCTCGACCGCCGACCCCGAGCAGCTACCGGGGCCGGTCGTCGACGGCGGGTTCTCCCCGCGGTTCGTCAACGTCGCCGACCAGCGGCACGACCCGGACTCGCTGCTGTCGTTCATGAAGCTGCTGGTCCGCCGCTACCGAGAGTCCCCCGAACTCGGCTGGGGCAGCTACCGGGTGCTCGAGCAGCCGCATCGGGAGGTGCTGGCCCACCTCTGCAGCTGGGACGACGGCGCGCTGGTCGCCGTCCACAACCTCGGGCCGGAGCCGCGCACCGTGCCGCTGTCGCTGGAGGACTGCGGCGCCGAGCACCGGCTGGTGGACCTGCTGCAGCCCGGCGAGGTCGCGGTGCGGGAGGACGGCGGGGCGGAGCTGACCCTCGACGGCTACGGGTACCGCTGGCTCCGGGTGGTCGGGCCGGACAGCCGGCGGCTGGTCTGGCGCAGCAGCGGCCCGGCGGCCCGGTCGGCGACGTCGTCCGGGGCGGTACCCAGACCGGCCAGCGCGGCGACGAAGCCGGCCGGCGCGGGCAGGTCGCGCAGCCAGACCGGTTCCGGGCCGTCCCGCCGCAGCACTCGCGGCGGGGTGGACGGCGGCGTGACGACGAGCTCGTCCGGGGGGACACCGAGGCCGTGGCCGGTCGCCTTGAGCACCGCCTCCTTGCGCGTCCAGTAGACGGTGAACGCCCGCGGGCGCTCGGCGGCCGGGAGCCGGGCCAGGTGCTCCCGCTCCCCGTCGGCCAGCGCGCAGGCGGCGAGGTCCTCGAGCTCGCCGGGGCCGAAGCGGCCGACCGCCTCGACGTCCACGCCGACCGGGCTGCCCGGCAGCACCGCGACGACCACGCAGTGCGCCGAGTGCGAGACCGAGAAGTGCAGCGCCGCGGCGTCGGCCAGGCGGGGCTTGCCGTGCCCGGATCCGCAGGTGGGGCAGGTGCGGTTGATCCGCACCGCGGCGGGCGGCGTCCGGAGGGCCGCCCCGAGGACCAGCCGGGCGACCACCGCGGCCGCCGTCAGTCGCTGCCGGTCGGCCGCGTCGGCCAGGCGCGCCCGCCGCGCGAGGTCGGCGGCGCCCAGCAGCGCGTCGTGCTCCGGCCGCACGTCACCGGGCCGTGCCCACCACAGCTGGCACACGCCGGGCAGCGGAGCCGCGTCCGGTCCGGACCGCGGCCACGGCGGCCGGCCGTCTGCGCGGCGCACCGGTCACCCCCGGCCCGCTGCGCGGCCGGGTGCCGCCCGACCGGGGGCGGCGCGACCGGCCGGCCCGGTCATCCGTACCGGCTCAGCTCGGTGAAGAAGTCCGCGACCACGTGCAGGTCACCGGCGCGGACCACCTCGTCGTGGACGAAGCTGCCGACCGCCAGGTCGAGCACGCCCAGGCCGAAGGGGGAGAAGACCACCGGCCGGTCGACCGGCACGGGAACCCGACCGGTCATCACGTCGGCCAGCGTGCCGAGGAGGAAGTCCCGGCTGCCGGTCAGCTGCTCCACCAGGTGCGGCGAGGTGTCGGCCTTCAGGCAGTGCTCGACGTCGTCGACGACGTTGGCCGAGGCGAGCAGTACCTCCGGCGCGAGATCGCGCAGCGACACGTGCAGCACCAGCGGGCAGTGCGCGAAGGCCGAGACGTCGGAGACGTACGGCTTCCCGGCGACCGTCGCGAAGACGACCAGGTCGCTGGCGCGGACCACCGCCTCGGGGCTCTCGTGCACGGTGACCCGGCCGGCCGTTCCCGACCGTTCGAGATAGCCGCAGAAGCCGGCCGCGCTGTCGGCCGACAGGTCGTGCACGGCGACCTCGTCGAACGACCAGCCGCTGCCGGCCAGGTACGTGTGGACGTACCTGGCGATCAGCCCCACGCCGACGAACCCGACCCGCGCCGGGCGGCCGCGGTCCCGGCTGAGCCAGTCGGCGGCCGCCGCCGCGGACGCCGCCGTCCGGGTGGCGCTGACGACCGAGGCCTCCAGGCAGGCGAACGGGTAGCCGGTGGCGTGGTCGTTGAGGACGAGCACCGCCGAGGCCCGCGGGATCCCGGCCGCCACGTTCCCCGGGAAGCTGGAGATCCACTTCACGCCGTGCACCCGCACGTCGCCGCCGATCGAGGCCGGCAGCGCGATGATCCGGTCGGCCGGCCGGTCCGGGAAGCGCAGGAAGTACGACGGCGGGTTCACCGTGTCCCCGGCGTCGTGCAGCAGGTAGGTGGCCTCGACCAGCTCCACGACCTGCTTCTCGCGGCCCTGCAGGGCCCGCTGCACCTGGTCGCCGGACACCACGGCGAAGGTCGGGACGGCGCTCACCGGGCACCCACCGGGACCGTCGGGGAGCAGTCGGCCAGGTGCACCGGGTCGGCCAGCGCGGCCAGCACCTCCCGCGGGCCGGTGTAGGCCTCCCGGCTGTGGGCGCTGCGCACGTTGTCCACCAGTAGCAGGTCGCCGTCCCGCCAGGGCTCCCGGTGCGTGTGCTCCTCGTAGACCGCGTTGAGCAGCGCGACGACGTCCTCGCCGATCGGCTCGCCGTCGCCGAAGGCGGTGGTGAACGGCAGCCCGTCGGGGCCGTAGACGTCGACCAGGTACTCGCGGACCTCGGGGGTCAGCGTCCACTCGTTGAGGAAGGCGACCTGGTTGAACCAGCAGCGCCGCCCCGAAACGGGATGCCGCACCACGGCGCTGCGCCGCTGACGGGTGCGCAGCCCGCCGTCGGGCAGCCACGCGGCCTCGATCCCGTTCGCGCGGCAGTAGGCCTCGACCTCGCCACGGTCGGCGGTGCCGAACGCCTCGGGCCACGGGGCGCCGATCTCGTCGTTGTAGGTGCGCAGCAGCAGCCAGCCCTCCCGTTCGAACCGCTCCACCAGGTCGGCCGGCAGCGCCTCGAGCACGGTGGATGCGTCGGCGACCGCCGTTGCGCCGCCCTCGGCCGGCGCGGTCAGGCAGGCGAACACCAGCAGGCCCGGGAACTCGAGCGCGTAGCTGAGCTCGTGGTGCATGCACATCGGCTGGTTGGCCGGCCACGGCGTGGCGGAGTACAGCCCGCCGGGCCGCGGCTGCCGCGGGGCGAAGGCCTCCCGTTCGGACATGAGGCGGTCGGTCAGCCGGTCGACCACGGCGGCGACCGCGGTCGCGTCGGAGAGGCCCAGGCCGCGGACCAGCACCGACCCGTGCTCGACGACGGCGGCGCGCAGCGCGTCGCGGTGCTCGGCCGCCCAGACGGCGGCGTCGCCCGGGGCGTCGGTCAGCAGCACCCGGGGACCGCCCGGGCGCAGGTCGACGTCGAGGACCGACGCCGGGAACGAGGACGTCATGACTCACTTCCTCCTGGGGTGCGGGGAGAGGGGATCGGGTGCGCGCCGGTCCGCTCGTCGAGCAGCGCGGCGAGATCGGCCAGCACGGGGTGCCGGGTGAGGTCGGGGAGGGAGACGGCGCGGTCCAGGGCGATCGCCAGCCTCACCGCCGACAGCGACGTCCCGCCGCGGTCGAAGAAGCTGTCCCGCCGGCCGACCTGCTCCTGCGGGATGCCCAGCACCCGGGACCAGGCGGCGGCCAGCCGGTGCTCGGTCGGTGTCCGCGGGGCGGCGTGGTGCTCCTCGACGGCAGCGAGCTCCCGGGCCAGGGTCGTCAGCGCCCTGGTGTCGACCTTGCCGTTCGCGGTGAGCGGCAGGACCGGCCGCCGGTGGAAGGCCGTCGGGACCATGTACGCCGGCAGCGAGGCGGCCAGCCGCTCCCGGAGGACGTCGGTCGCGATCGGGGCGGGGCCGGCGTAGAAGGCCACCAGGTGCCGGCTGCGGTCGGGCCCCTCGGCGACCACCACCGCGCCGTCGCGCACGCCCGGCACCCGCAGCAGGGTGTTCTCGATCTCGCCGATCTCGATGCGGAAGCCGGAGATCTTGACCTGGGTGTCCCGGCGGCCGAGGAACTCCAGCTTCCCGTCGGGCAGCCAGCGGCCGGAGTCGCCGCTGCGGTACAGCCGCCGGCCCGGGCGGTACGGGTCGGGCACGAACGCCGCCTGAGTCCGTTCGGGGTCGTTGACGTAGCCGCGGCCGACGCAGACGCCGGAGAAGACGATCTCGCCGGGCGCGCCCAGCGGCACCGGCTCCAGGTGCTCGTCGACCACCCGGACCTCGACGTTGGCCACCGGCCGGCCGAGCGGGACCCGGTCGGTGTCCGGCACGGTGCGCAGGACCTCGTGGTTGGTGTCGTCGGAGGTCTCGGTCAGCCCGTAGGCGTTGACCAGCGCGATGCCCGGCTGGACGCTGAACCAGCGCTGCACCAGCTCCTTCTTCAGCGCCTCACCGGTGACCGACACGGCGTGCAGGTCGGGCAGCGGGCGCGGGTGGGCCTCCAGGTAGGAGAGCACCACCTCGAGGTAGGAGGGCACCACCTGCACCACCGCGACCCGGCCCTCGACGAGGCGGTCGACGAAGCGCTCGGCGTCGAGGACGACGTCCTGCGGGACGATCAGCGTCCGCCCGCCGACCACCAGCGCCGACACCAGCTGCCACAGCGAGATGTCGAAGCACTGCGGGGCCACCTGGGCGACCACCTGCCCCTCGCCGATCCCGAGATCGTCGATCTTGGCGAGGACGTGGTTGAGCATGCCGGCGTGCTCGCACATCGCGCCCTTGGGCTCCCCGGTCGAGCCGGAGGTGAAGTACAGGTAGGCCAGCTGGTCGGGGCCGACCGCGACCCCGGGGCTGGTGCCGGGGTGCCCCTCGGCCTCGGCGGCGCCGACGTGCACCGCCTGCACGCCCGGACGCCCGGCGAGGGCCGCGTCGAGCGAGGTGGTGCTGCCCGGCTCGGTGAGCACGAGGCGGCACCCGGCGCGGGACAGCACGGTGGCGATGCGGTCGGGCGGGAAGTGCGGCTCGACCGGCAGGTACGCGCCGCCGGCCTTGAACACCGCCAGGGCGGCGGTCAGCCAGTCGAGGTTCCGCTCGGTGACCACCGCGACGACGTCCTCCGCGCGCAGGCCGCGGGCCAGCAGCGCCCGGGCGACCCGGTTGCTGCGGACGTCGAGCTCTCGGTAGGTGAGCGAGCGGTCGCCGTGGACGGCGGCGACGTCGTCCGGGCGCCGCCGCGCCTGCTCCTCGACCAGCTCGTGGACCCGGCGGTCGGGCAGCTCCCGGTGCCGACCGCCGAGCCCGTCCAGCTGCAGCCGCAGCTCCTCGGGAGAGAGCAGGCCGGCCTGGCCGGGGGCGGCGTCCGGGTCCTCGGCGATCCGCGTCAGGGCGGTGCGGTGGTAGCCGGCGATCCGCGCGGTCGCGTCGGCGCCCAGGACGTCGGCACGGTACGCGAGCCGCAGCGCCAGCCGCTCGGCCCGGTGCACCGGCGCCACCTCCAGCACGACGCCGCCGGGGAGGTCGCCCCCGGCGCCGGTGAGGTCGAGAACCGTCTCGAACGACGGCCCGCGGACCCCCAGCTCGTGCCGCAGCTGCTCGACGGGGGTGTGCCGATGCGCCAGCAACCCGGCCTCGACCGTGGCGGCCCGCCGCACCAGCACCCGCCAGGACCCGGCGTCGGTCGAGAGCCGGCAGGGGAGGGGATGGTCGCCGTCCCCGGCGACGTAGCCGGTCACCACGTCGTGCTCACCCGACAGCGCGGCGAGCACCCGGGCGTGCGCGGCCAGCAGCACCGAGCCGAGGGGGACGGCGAGCCGGTCGGCCAGTCGGCGCAGCGCGACCAGCGTGGCGTCGGGCACCGTCACCTCCAGGTCGGCCGTCCCGGGCGCCGGCGCGAGAGCCCAGCGCGGGACGGTCGTGGACCCACCGGCGGTGAGGACGTCGCGCCAGAACGCCCGGTCGGCGTCGGGAGCGGTGCGTGGCGGGTGGGCGGGGGTGGTCAGCGGCATGGTGTCCACGGGGGATCTCCCTGCTCAGCGGCGGGTCGGGGCCAGGTGCCGGGGACCGGCGCGGTGCCGCCCGCCGGACGAGGGCGCAGGCGTGTCCCCACCGGACCGCGGCGCCGGCACCAGGCTGGACACGGGGATCGACCGGCGGGCGCGGGGCGGGAGGGGAGCCGGGGCCGACCGCACCTCCTCGGCCGGGTTGCCCGCCCAGCGGGTGCGCGGTGGGACCTCCGAGCCCTTCATGAGGAAGGCGTCAGGGGCGATGTCGGCGCCGTCCCCGATCGTCACGCCGTAGTGCACCCAGGCACTGACGCCGACCGTGACGCCGGACCCGATGGTGATCCGGTCGAGCTTGAAGCCGCCGTCCTCCTGCGAGTGGCACTGGATCGCGCTGCCGGCGTTGAGCGTGCAGCCGTCGCCGATGGTGACCAGCGACCGCTCCGGGATGGTGGCGCCGTCGTCGAACACCCGGCGACCGAGCCGGACGCCCAGCAGCCGCCACAGGACGCTCTTGAACGGCGTGCCGTTGAAGAAGGTCGGCTCCGCGACCAGCTTCCAGAACCGCTCGTGCCGCCAGAAGTACGGGTCGTAGATCGAGCACTGCTGGGGGGTCAACGGCCGGAAGCCCGTGGATGCGCGGTCGACCAGCACGCCGTAGGCGGTGATGAACAGGACATCGAGCACCATGGCCGCCGCCACCGAGAGAGGGCCGTGACGGTCGTGGAGGTCGAAGCCGGCCAGCGTGATCAGGGTCACGGCGAAGAAGCTGAGCCACCGGACCAGCAGGAACAGGCCCATGGTGAGCAGGTTGTGCCGGTTCTTGGCGGCCAGGCGCCGGGCCAGCTCGCCGGGGGCCTGCAGGTGGGCGTCGATCGTGGCGTCGCGGAACACGGTGCGCGGGATCTCGAACGCAGGCGAGCCCAGCAGCCCGACGCCCGCTCGGACCGGCCCGTCGATGGGGACCATGACCTTGGTCGCCAGCAGGACGTCGTCCCCGGTCCGGGCCTGCGCGGGGTAGGCGACCGCGTTGCCGAGGAAGCTGTGCGCGCCGATCGCCGTCCGGGACACCTGGAACGAGCTGCTCGAGAAGTCGGCGTTCATGACCGACAACCCGTCGGCCACCATCGTCCCGCTGCCGACGCTGGTCAGGTACGGGGTGTCGTGCTTCACCGCCTCGCCGAAGTTCGACCCGGTCTGCACGACCCGCCCGAGGTCGTACCCCACGGAGCTCAGGTAGTGGACGACGTAGGAGCTGTTGCCGGTGAGCCTCAGGAGCACCTTGGAGTTCGTCGTCCTCGCGATCGTCCGCTGCACCGAGTAGTGGAAGCCGTAGAGGGGATGGACCTCGTCCGGCACGATGAAC
Source organism: Geodermatophilus sp. DF01-2 (assembly GCF_004571065.1). Lineage (GTDB taxonomy): Bacteria > Actinomycetota > Actinomycetes > Mycobacteriales > Geodermatophilaceae > Geodermatophilus. Next base: position 2,962 of record NZ_SPQN01000034.1, on the reverse strand, counting down.
GGGCCCAGCACCCGAGGAAGGGTGCTCACGAAGAGGAAGCCGACGAGGTAGCCGCCGAAGTACAGCGCCAGGGAGCCGATCGCCACGTCGGCGTAAAACGAGGCGCTCGTCAGCGCCAGCGGCCCCGTGTCCAGCAGCTCGCCGAGCCCGGGGAACACGAGCACGAGGACGGCCAGGCCGCCGATCGCCAGCGGCAGCTCCACGAGCAGCACCCCGAGGAGCTTCAGCAGGGTGTAGACGACCCGGCGGCGAGTGCTGCAGCGGGCAGGTGGGACCAGCCGGTAGTCGACGTCCGTCCGTCGCGCCGGGGAACCGTGCCAGCGCTGACCGGCGGGCACCGTCTGACCGCCGTGCAGCGACGACCGGTGACCGAGCTGGGCGCCGTCCCCCATCGAGGTACCGATGTCGACGACCGAGGCCTCGCCGACGACCACGTCCCGGCCGAGGGTGACCGGCCCGAGCTCGATCAGGCCGTCGTGCGCCCGGTAGCCGCTGACCACGGCGTCCTTGCGGATCACCGTGCCGTCGCCGATGGTCAGCAGGTCGGTGGCCACCGGCACCTGCCCGACGAAGACCGCGACGTCCCGGCCGACCGTGGCGCCCAACGTCCTCAGGTACCAGGCGTACAGCGGCGTGCCGTTGAAGAACAGGACCAGCGGGTTCTTCTGCACCAGCGTCTTGACGATCCAGAACCGGACGTAGCGCATGCTCCAGACCGGGAACTCCTCCGCCTCCCACCGGCCGACCAGCACCCACTTCGCCAGGACCGGCAGGATGCTCATGCCGACGAAGGCCGCGGCGCCGACGACGACCGACCGCGCGTAGAGGTCGACGATGCCCCCGCCCTCGGAGATCCAGTCGTAGCCGGTGACTCCCACGGTTGCGGCGAGGAGGCAGTAGCCGACGAAGAAGAGGGCCTGCAGGGTTCCGCAGAGGAGGTACTGCACGGTGCCGACGGGTGCCGGGCGGGGGGCCTGGACCGGTGCCGCCGCCGGCGTCGCGACCGGTGCGGGCACGGCGGTGGCCGGCGGCGGCGCGAGCGCCGCCGCCAGCCCGCGGATCGTCGGGTGCTGGTAGACGTCCTTGATGGTGACCGCGGGCAGGTCGGGCCGTTTGCGGACGCGGGCGCAGAAGCGGGCCAGGACCATCGAGTCGGCGCCGAGGTCGTCGAAGACGTGGGCGTCGACCGGGACGGAGTCGACCTGCAGGACCTCCGCCAGGACGGCGGCCAGCGCGCTCCCGGCGGCCGGTGGTGTGCCCTCGGACGTGACGGCGGCCGGCGCCGTGCCCGGGCCGGCCGACACCATGTTCACGGGGTGTCCGAGCACGTCAGCTCTCCGCCCGCGGGGCCGGCACGGTGGCGGTGCCCCCCGACCGGCTCCCGGCCAGCGTCGTGGTGCCCCTCTCGGCGGCGCCTGCCTCGGCCGGCCGCGGCAGGCTCTCCCGGAACGGGTACTCGGCCCGCAACGGGTCCAGCACGTCCTTGCCGAAGAGGTCCTCGAGCCAGTTCGTCTGGTAGACGGTGTCGAGGTAGCGCTCGCCGAGGTCCGGAGCGATGGCCACGGCGGTGCGGCCCCGGCTGCCGTTGCGGGCCAGCCAGCTCATCGCCCCGCTGACCACGGTGCCGGTGGAACCGCCGAAGAGGAAGCCGCGGCGGGCCAGCCGGTGGCAGGCGCGGAGGGTGTCCGCCTCCTCGACCAGCACGACCTCGTCGATGTAGGACTCGTCGAGCAGCGCCGGGCGGACCCCGCTGCCCAGGCCGGGGATCATCCGGCGTGCCGGCGGCCCGCCGAAGGTCACCGAGCCGACGGCGTCCACGGCGACGATCCGCACCGGGCGGTGCCACTCGCGGAAGAAGCGCGCGCAGCCCATCAGCGTCCCGGTCGTTCCCGCGCCGACGAAGAGCACGTCCAGGTCGGGGAAGTCGCGGGCGATCGCCGGCGCCGTCCGCCGGTGGTGCGCCCGCCAGTTGCCGGGGTTCCGGTACTGGTTCAGCCACACGAAGCGGCTGTCGGAGGCGCACATCGCCGTCACGTAGTCGATGCGCGCGCCCAGGAAGCCGCCGACCGGGTCGGGCTCGGTGATGATGTGCACCTGGCTGCCCAGCGCCTCCATGAGCCGCCGGGTCGAGAGGTTGCAGCGCGGGTCGGTCACGCACAGGAAGCGGTAGCCCCGGCTGGCCGCGATCATGGCGAGTGCGACGCCGAGGTTGCCCGACGAGGACTCGATGAGCACGGAGTCCGGCGTCAGGACGCCGTCCCGCTCGGCGGCCTCGACCATCTCGGCCGCGGCCTTCAGCTTGATCGAGCCGGCGAAGTTGAAACCCTCGCACTTGAGGTACAGCGGGTCGTCGAAGATCGACCGCAGGTCCACGTACAGGTCGTCCTCGTTGAACGCCTGCGGGACGGAGATGACGGTCACGACGGTCTCCTCAGGGGTGGCAGCGCACGGGGCTGCTCGTGGGAACCGGCACAGCGGGGGCGGGCGGCGTCGCGTGCGCCATCCGGGTGGGACCGGGGCGGGAGAGCGGCCGGGACCGTCGCGCGAGCTCCTCGTCGTGACGGGACTGCACCATGGGGCTCCCCTGGACACTCGGCCGACCGGCTCCGTCGACGGTGCCGCCGGTGAGGCCGTCGAGCCGGTGCGGGTCCTGGAAGCTTGTATTACGCGGAGGTTTCGTCTCCATCAGACCTTCGGGGTAGTCCGTACGGCCCAGGAGCAGGGACCCCTCCTCGCCGGTCGCCGTGTCGACGAGTCGACACGGCGACACCCGGGGCGGCCTCCCCGGAGCAGTGGGGCCCTCGGCCTAGCGTGGGCGGCGATGTCCGAGGCACCCCGCACCCCGTCCCCCGTGACCACCGAACTGCCCGCGGCCGCGCCCGCCGGTGGGCCGCCCTCGGGCGCAGCGCCCTCCGGTGCGACGCCGGCCGGTGCGACGCCGGCCGGTGCGACGCCGGCCGGT
>NZ_SPQN01000199.1 GCF_004571065.1 Geodermatophilus sp. DF01-2 | reverse complement strand
CGACGTCGGCGGAGCGCTCGCGGGCGGTCTCCCGTGCCGCGGCCAGCCGGTCGGCGAGCTCGGCGGCGCGGGCGGCCGCGGCGGCCAGCTCTCGGTCGGCGTCGTCCACCCGGGCACGGACCTCCAGTCCGGACGGGGCGTTGGCCTGTCCACCGACCGACCAGTCGGCCCCGACCAGGTCGCCGTCCGCGGTCACCGCGCGCACCCGCGGGTGAGTGCGGACCAACGCGACGGCCGCGTCCAGGCCGGGGACGACGGCGACCCGGTCCAGCACGCGGGCCAGTGCCGGGCACAGCTCGTCGGGGGCGGTGACCAGGTCCAGGGCCCAGCGCACGCCCTCGGGCAGCTGCGGCCAACCGTCCCGGGGCAGCGCGGGGAGCCCGCCCGGGACGAGCAGCCCGGCGCGGCCGCCGTCGACGTCCTTGAGGTGGGCGAGCGCGGCCGCGGCCTCGGCGACGGTGTCGACGACGAGGGCGTCGGCCAGGCCGGCGAGCGCGGCGGCCACCGGGACCTCCGCGCCGGGCGCCACGGTGATCCGTTCGGCGACCGGGCCGAGCACGCCGGGCAGGTCGACGGCGCCAG
>NZ_SPQN01000033.1 GCF_004571065.1 Geodermatophilus sp. DF01-2 | reverse complement strand
CCTCGGCCTCGGCGCGGCGGGCGGCCTCGGCGGCGGCGGCCTCCTCGGCGGCCTTCTGCTGCTGCCACGCCTGGAAGGCGTCCCGGGCGCCCTGCAGCCGCAGCAGCTCGATCTGGGCGGCCTGCAGCTGCTGGTCGTAGGCGGCCTTCTGCGCGGCGACCTGGTCGTAGGCGGCCCGTTGGGCGGCCAGTTGGCCGTCCGCGGTGGCCTTGGCGGCGGCGGCCACGGCCTCGGCCTCGGCCGTCCTGTCACGGGCGGCGCGGGCAGCGGAGTCGGCGTTGGCCTGCTGCACGCGGGCCACCTCGAGCTGGCCGAGGACGTCGAGGTGGTTGGCCGAGACGTAGTCGAGCATCGCGGCGCGCTGGATCAGCTCGGCCGGACCCTCGGCGTCCAGCAGCACCGCTGCGGTGGAGAGGGTGTTGCCGCTCATGTAGCTGTCGCGGGAGAAGCCGGCGATGCGCGCGGTGGCCGCGTCCACGGCCACCGCGGCGGCCTGCAGCTGTGCCGCCGTCCGCGCGGCCTCCGCCTGCGCGAGCGCCAACGCCTCCTCGGCGGCGAGGTAGGCCGCGCCGGCGGCCTCAGCCTGGACGGCGTAGCGCTCGAGCTCCGACTCGGCCTGCGCGACGAGGGCGGCGATCCGGCCGACCTCGGCCGCGGCGGCGTCCTGGGCGGACCGGGCGTGGCCGATCTCCTCGTCGGTGGGGTTGGGCGGTGCGGGGGCGGCGCCGGCCGGGCCCACGCCGGTCAGCACGACCGCGCCGGTCACGACGCCGACGAGCAGGCTCCGCACCACACCGGCGCGCGTCCGCGAGCGGTGCGCCCCGACCGGTGAGGTCTCGGGCGCGCGCCGGCGAGGACGGCTGTGCAGCATGTCGCTCCCTGGGGAAGAGGGGTGCGTAGGGGGCGGTCGTCGCGCGTCGTCACAGCTGTTCCACCGTGCTCATGCGGCACCCGGCCCACTCCTGTCCCTTCTGTTCTCGTCACCCGCACGGGTGACCTTGAGGGCTGGCCGTGTCCTTTCTGCCGGCGACGATGAACCGGCTGAGCTCCCCGACGCCGACCTCGCCGTTCGCGGACCCGCTCCGGGGACCCGCTCCGGGGACCCGGTCGGGCGACCGCCGGAGTCCTAGGCTGCCTCCGTGGACGTACTCGGCTCCGGTCACGAACAGGTCGTCTTCTGCTCCGACCCGGCCTCCGGGCTGCGGGCGGTCATCGCGATCTACTCCACCGCCCTCGGGCCGGCGCTGGGCGGCACCCGGTTCTACCCCTACGCCGGCGAGGAGGCCGCGGTCGCCGACGTCCTCGCCCTGTCCCGGGCCATGGCCTACAAGAACAGCCTGGCCGGCCTCGACCTCGGCGGCGGCAAGGCGGTCGTCATCGGCGACCCGCAGACCGACAAGACCGAGGCGCTGCTGCGCGCCTACGGCCGGTTCGTGGAGTCCCTGGGCGGCCGCTACCTCACCGCCTGCGACGTCGGCACGTCCAACGCCGACCTCGACGTCGTGGCCCGGGAGACCCGCTTCGCGCACGGCCGGTCGGTGGCCTACGGCGGCTGCGGGGACTCCTCGGTGCTCACCGCCTACGGCGTGTTCCAGGGGATGCGCGCGGCCGCGCAGCACCGCTGGGGCAAGCCGTCGCTCGCCGGGCGCACCGTCGGCGTCGCCGGCGTCGGCAAGGTGGGCAGCTGGCTGGTCGACCGGCTGGTGGAGGACGGCGCCGACGTGGTCGTCACCGACGTCGACGCCAGCGCGGTCGAGCGGCTACGGGTCCGCCACCCCGCCGTGGACGCCGTTGCCGACACCGCGACGCTGGTCCGGACGCCGACCGACGTCTACGCCCCCTGCGCGCTCGGCGGGGCACTGGACGACGAGACGGTGTCGGTGCTGGAGGCCGAGATCGTCTGCGGCGGGGCCAACAACCAGCTGGCCCACGAGGGGATCGCCGGAGAGCTCATGCGCCGCGGCATCCTCTACGCGCCCGACTACCTGGTCAACGCCGGCGGGGTGATCCAGGTCGAGGACGAGCGGCACGGGTTCTCCTTCGACCGCGCCGAGGCCAAGGCAGCCGGCATCTTCGACGTCGCGCTGCGGGTGTTCCAGGCCGCGGAGGCCGACGGCGTCTCCCCCGCCGTGGCCGCCGACCGGCTGGCCGAGAAGCGGATGGCGACGGTGGGCCGGCTGGCCACGATCCGGCTGCCGCACTGAAGAAGGACCCCGTCCTCCCCACCCCTCGTAGGAGAACCCCCTGCCCCCCGCCACTCGCAAGCTCGCGACGGGACCCTGCACGGGGCCGGCGGTGACCTGGACGGGCCGGGCCCCGGTCGGGCGACAGCGGGGGGAGACCCGTGCCGGTCGCCGATCCGTGTCGTAAGCTCGGTCGAGACAGAGACACTCAGTCGGGGTCGCCACGCGGGCCGTCCAGCCCGGAGCTGGGCTCCCGTACTCCGTAACGAGGGGGTCGAGCCGATGGGGCGCGGCCGAGCGAAGGCCAAGCAGACACGCGTGGCCCGTGAGCTCAAGTACAGCTCACCGAACACCGACCTCTCCGCGCTGCAGCGCGAACTGGCCGGATCACCGTCGTCGTACACCGCGCCCTCCCGGGCGAGCACGGACGGCGACGGCGAGGACGACGAGTACACCGACCGCTGGGCGGACGACGACACGGACGACGACTGGGCCGCCAGTCGCTGAACGAGGACGCGCGCCGCCGCCTACGCGCACAGCGGCCCCGCTGCACGGTCCCGCCGCGAGCTTGCGAGTGGCGGGGGGCAGCGGGGTCCTCTCTCAGCGGTAGCTGCCGACCAGGCGCGCGGCGACGGCGCCCGTCCGGTCACCCACGGTGCCGGCGACCCAGGCGGGCACACCACGCTCGCCGAGCAGGGACACCACGTCGTCGGCGACGTCCGGGGCGACCGCGGCGACCATGCCGACGCCGCAGTTGAACGCCCGCTCCGACTCCTCGCGCGGCACGCCGTGCTCCTCGAGCAGCGAGACCGCGGCCGGGAGCGCCCAGGTGCCGCGGTCGAGCACGGCCTCCAGCCCGTCGGGGACGACGCGGGCGGTGTTGCCGGCCAGACCGCCGCCGGTGATGTGCGCGTAGGCGTGCACGCCCTCGACGCCGAACCGCTGCACCAGCGCCAGGCAGTCCAGCGCGTAGATGCGGGTGGGCTCGAGCAGCACCTCGCCCAGCGGGCGGTCCAGCCCGGCCGGAGTGGCGGCGAGGTCGAGGCCCGCGGCGGCGACGACGCGGCGCACCAGCGAGTAGCCGTTGGAGTGGAAGCCGCTCGAGGCCATCGCGACCACGACGTCGTCGTCCCGGACCCGCTCGGGCCCCAGCACCGCGTCGGCCTCCACGACGCCCACGGCGGTGGCGGCCAGGTCGTAGTCGTCGGGGGCCATGAGGTCCCCGTGTTCGGCGGTCTCCCCGCCGACCAGCGCGGCACCGGCCAGCGTGCACCCGGCGGCGATGCCGGTGACGATCGCGGCGATCCGCTCGGGGACGACGCGGCCGCACGCGACGTAGTCCTGCAGGAACAGCGGCTCGGCGCCGCAGGCGACCAGGTCGTCGACGACCATCGCCACCAGGTCGATGCCGACGGTGTCGTGCCGGTCCAGCGCTCGGGCCAGGGCGATCTTGGTACCCACGCCGTCGGTGGAGGAGGCCAGCAGCGGCTTGCGGTACCTCGCCGTGTCGAGCGCGAACAACCCGGCGAAGCCGCCGAGGCCGCCGACGACCTCCGGACGGTTGGCCCTCTCGACCGCCGTCCGCATCAGGGTGACGGCCCGCTCCCCGGCGTCGATGTCGACGCCGGAGGCGGCGTAGGTGAACTCTTCGCTCACGGGCGGGTCAGCGCGTCGTCCGCCCCGCCCGGCACGGTGGCGCTGCCGGCCTGCCGACCGGTCCAGCCGGTGACTGCGCGTCGCTCGATCCCCTCGAGCAGGTGCTTGCCGAGCAGCTCGCTCTCCGCCAGCGGGATCGGGTACCGCCCGGTGAAGCAGGCGGTGCACAGCCGGTTCACCGGCTGCTCGGTGGCGGCGATCAGGCCCTGCTCGGAGACGTAGCCCAGCGAGTCGGCGTTGATCGACGCGCGCACGCCGTCGACGTCGAGGCCGTTGGCGATCAGCTCGGCGCGGCTGGCGAAGTCGATGCCGTAGAAGCAGGGCCACTTCACCGGCGGCGAGGAGATGCGCACGTGCACCTCGACCGCCCCGGCCTCGCGCAGCATCCGGATCAGCGCACGCTGGGTGTTGCCGCGCACGATCGAGTCGTCGACGACGACCAGCCGCTTGCCGCGGATGACGTCGCGCAGCGGGTTGAGCTTGAGCCGGATGCCCAGCTGCCGGATCGTCTGCGACGGCTGGATGAACGTGCGGCCGACGTAGGAGTTCTTGACCAGGCCCAGGCCGTAGGGGATGCCGGAGGCCTCGGCGTACCCGACCGCCGCCGGGGTGCCGGACTCGGGCACCGGGATGACCAGGTCGGCGTCGGCGGGGTGCTCCCGGGCCAGCCGCCGGCCGATCTCGACCCGGGCGGCGTGCACGCCGCGGCCGCCGATGGTGGTGTCGGGGCGGGCCAGGTAGACGTACTCGAACACGCAGCCCTTGGGCTCGCTGTGCGCGAAGTGCTGGCTGCGCAGGCCGTCCTCGTCGACGGCGATCAGCTCGCCGGGCTCCACCTCGCGGACGACGGAGGCGCCGACGATGTCGAGCGCCGCGGTCTCGCTGGCCACCACCCAGCCGCGCTCCAGCCGGCCGAGCACCAGCGGGCGCACGCCCTGCGGATCGCGGGCGGCGTAGAGGGTGGTCTCGTCCATGAAGGTGAAGCTGAAGGCGCCGCGCAGCTGCGGCAGCACCTCCATGGCGGCGGCCTCGACCGAGAGGTCCGGCCGGGCGGCGATGAGCGCGGTCACCAGGTCGGAGTCGGTGGTGGAGGCGAAGGCCCCCGGCACACCGGCGTCCGCGGCCCTCGTGGCCAGCTCGGCGGTGTTCACCAGGTTGCCGTTGTGGCACAGCGCCAGCCCGGTGCCGGCGTCCGTCGTCCGGAAGGTCGGCTGGGCGTTCTCCCACGTGGAGGCACCGGTGGTGGAGTAGCGGGTGTGCCCGACGGCGAGATGGCCACGCAGGCTGCCCAGCGTGGCCTCGTCGAAGACCTGGCTGACCAGCCCGAGGTCCTTGTAGACCACCACCGAGGCGCCGTCGGAGACGGCGATGCCCGCCGCCTCCTGACCGCGGTGCTGCAGGGCGTAGAGACCGAAGTAGGTCAGCTTGGCGACCTCCTCCCCCGGCGCCCAGACCCCGAAGACACCGCAGGCGTCCTGCGGTCCGGGGGAAGAGGGGTCGAGGTCGTGCGTCAGCCGTCCGTCACCGCGAGGCACCGGTCGAGACTACCGGGCCTGCGCCGGCTGCCGGGCCGGGCGAGGGGGATCACACCGTCCTGCGCGGCCCGGCACCGCTCAGCGCACGTTGCCGAGTTCGGCGGCGATGGTGGTGTCCTCGCCGTGGCCCGTCCTGACGACCGTGTCGCCGTGCAGGGTGAGCAGCCTGCTGCGGATCGACCTCAGGATGGTCGGCTCGTCGCTGTAGGAGCGCCCGGTCGCGCCGGGGCCGCCGCAGAACAGCGTGTCGCCGGTGAACACCGTGGCCAGGTCGGGAGCGTGCAGGCAGGTGCTGCCCGGCGAGTGTCCCGGGGTGTGCAGCGCGATCAGCGTCGTCCCGGCGATCTCGAACCGGGTGCCCTCGGTGAGCTCCCGGTCGGGCGCGGCCTCCCCGTGGACCGTGTCCCACAGCATCCGGTCGGCCGGGTGGAGCCAGATCGGCGCGCCGGTGGCTGACCGCAGGTCGACGGCGGCGGTGATGTGGTCGTTGTGCCCGTGGGTCAGCACGATGGCGCCGACCCGGCGACCGCCGACGGCATCGATGATCGGAGCGGCGTCGTGCGGGGCGTCGATGACGAGCACCTCGTCGTCGTCGCCCACCAGCCAGACGTTGTTGTCGACGTCGAAGTCGGCCCCGTCGAGGCTGAAGACGCCGGAGACGACCGCCTTGTCGATGCGGGCCATCAGAGGACGACCACGCTGCGCAGCACGTCGCCGGAGTGCATCTTCTCGAACGCGGACTCGACGTCGTCGATGCCGATCGTCTCGCTGACGAAGTCCTCCAGCGGGAAGCGGCCCTGCCGGTAGAGGTCGACCAGCATCGGGAAGTCGCGTGAGGGCAGGCAGTCGCCGTACCAGGAGGACCTGATCGCCCCGCCACGGCCGAAGACCTCGATCAGCGGCAGGGTGATCCGCATGTCCGGCGTCGGAACGCCGACCAGCACGACCCGGCCGGCCAGGTCGCGGGCGTAGAAGGCCTGCTCGAACACCGCCGGGTGGCCGACGGCGTCGATGGCGACGTCCACCCCGAAGCCGTCCGTGCATCCCTTGATCGCCTCGACCGCGTCGGTCTGCCTCGAGTTGACCGTGTGGGTGGCGCCGAACCGCTCGGCCCACGCCAGCTTCCGGTCGTCGATGTCGACGGCGACGATCGTCGTCGCCCCGGCCAGCTTGGCCCCGGCGATCGCGGCGTCCCCGACGCCGCCGCAGCCGAACACCGCCACGGACTCACCGCGGCGCACCCCGCCGGTGTTGATGGCGGCGCCGACACCGGCCATCACGCCGCAGCCGAGCAGGCCCGCAGCGGTGGCCGGGGCGGCCGGGTCGACCTTGGTGCACTGGCCCGAGTGCACCAGCGTCTTCTCCACAAACGCGCCGATGCCCAGCGCCGGGGACAGCTCGGTGCCGTCGGCCAGCGTCATCTTCCGCGCGGCGTTGTGCGTGGCGAAGCAGTACTGCAGCTCGCCCTTGAGACAGGCGCGGCACTGCCCGCACACGGCCCGCCAGTTGAGGACGACGAAGTCCCCGACCGCGACGTTGGTCACGCCTTCACCGACCGCGGAGACCACTCCCGCGGCCTCGTGGCCGAGGAGGAAGGGGTAGTCGTCGTTGATGCCGCCGTCGCGGTAGTGCAGGTCGGTGTGGCACACGCCGCAGGCCTGGACGTCGACGACCGCCTCACCCGGACCGGGGTCGGGCACGGTCACCGTCTCGACCGTGACCGGGGCTCCCTTGCTACGGGCGACGACGCCCTTCACCTCGTAGACCATGCGCGGAGCCTATGCCGAGCTCCGGACGGCGCTCGCCGCGGTGGTTGACCCCGCAACGACCCGGTCCCGACGCGTCGCCGTCCGCACCCCTCCTTTCGCGGTACGAACGAGGACGACGTAGCGTTCCCGCGGGTCCGTGACCTGGAGCACAGACCTGTCCGCCGGGGGAGCCCCCGATCATCGTCACCGGAGGTCCATCCGTGGCAGTACCGAGTTTCCTGGCCCGGGAACGCATCGTGGCCCGCCCCGGCTTCAACCGCTGGTTGATCCCGCCGGCCGCGCTCGCCGTCCATCTCTCCATCGGGCAGGCGTACGCCACCAGCGTGTACAAGACGGCGCTGGTCGAGCACTTCGACGCGAGCCTCACCGCGATCGGGATCATCTTCTCGCTCGCGATCGTCATGCTCGGCGTCTCCGCCGCCCTCTTCGGCACCTGGGTCGACAAGAACGGCCCCCGGGCGGCGATGTTCACCTCGGCCGTGTTCTGGGTGTCCGGCTTCCTCGTCGGCTCCCTGGGCATCGCCACCGGGCAGCTGTGGCTGCTGTACCTGGGCTACGGCGTCCTCGGCGGCATCGGACTGGGCATCGGCTACATCTCGCCGGTCTCCACGCTGATCAAGTGGTTCCCCGACCGGCCGGGCCTGGCCACCGGCATGGCGATCATGGGCTTCGGTGGCGGAGCGCTCATCGCCTCGCCGCTGTCCCGGCAGCTGCTGAACTGGTACGACCCGGACTACGACGGCACCGTCGGCACGGTGCCCGACGGCAACGCGGTCGCGATGCTGTTCCTGACCCTGGGCCTGGTCTACCTGGTCTTCATGATGTTCGGCGCCTTCATCATCCGGGTGCCGGCGCCGGACTGGCGGCCGCACGGCTTCGACCCCGCCACGGTCAAGCAGAAGGCGCTGGTCACCACCGAGAACGTCTCGGCCAACAACGCGATCAGGACGCCGCAGTTCTGGCTGTTGTGGACGGTGCTGTTCTGCAACGTGACCGCGGGCATCGGCATCCTCGAGCAGGCCGCGCCGATGATCCAGGACTTCTTCCGGGACGGCGAGGTCTCCGCGGTCGCCGCGGCCGCCGCGGCCGGGTTCGTCGGGCTGCTCTCGCTGTTCAACATGGGCGGCCGGTTCGTGTGGTCCTCGACGTCGGACTACATCGGCCGCAAGCCGATCTACATGGTCTACCTGGGCGTCGGCGCGGTCCTCTACGTCCTGCTGGCCACCGTCGGCAGCAGTGCCACCTGGCTGTTCGTGCTGCTCGCCGCGGTGATCATCAGCTTCTACGGAGGTGGCTTCGCCACGGTGCCGGCCTACCTGCGCGACCTGTTCGGCACCTACCAGGTCGGCGCCATCCACGGCCGGCTGCTGACCGCCTGGGCGGCCGCCGGCATCGCCGGCCCGCTGATCATCAACGGCGTCCTGGACACCCAGGGCACCCCCGGCGAACTGGTCGCGGCGAACTACCGGCCGGCGCTGTTCATCATGGTCGGCCTGCTGGTCATCGGGTTCGTCGCGAACCTGATGATCAAGCCGGTGGCCAGCAAGTGGTTCGAGCCCAAGGAGACCGACCGCCCGACCGCGGCGTCCACGACCGGAGATCGGAGCCTGACCCGATGAGCACCCTGGAGACCGAAGGCCGCCCGCCCGTGCACACGCCCATGGCGTTGATCGTCTTCGCCTGGCTGCTGGTCGGCATCCCGTTGCTGTACGGCCTCTACAACACCGTGATCGCCGCGATCCCGCTGTTCACCGAGGGCTGAGCGAAGCCTGCACCGACGAGAGCGCGCCCCCGTCCGACGTCCGGACGGGGGCGCGCTGCGTCGTTCGTGGTCCTACCGGACCCGTCAGGTGCCGCGGCGCAGCGGCGAGAGCGGCAGGTGGGCGGAGAGGTCGGCGCGGTTGCCGCTGGCGCTGACCCGCCCCTCCGCGACGGCGTCGTCCCACCGCAGCTGCCCGGTCGCCAGCCGCAGCCAGGTGGCGGCGTCGGTCTCGACGACGTTCGGCGGCGTCCCACGGGTGTGCCGCGGCCCCGGCACCAGCTGGACGGCGACGTGCGGGGGCACGCGCAGCTCGACCGACCGGCCGGGCACCTGCTGGGCCAGCCAGCGCGCCGTCGTCTTCACCGCCGTACCCAGCGCGGCACGCGGCGGCTGCTGGGCCTCCCCGGCCAGCCAGGCCCGTACCGGCTCGACCGCGGCCCGCAGGTCCTCGGCGGGGATGGGAGCGGCCGGCATCAGCTGGTCGGGACGGTCCCCGCGGGGACGGCGCCCACGGTCGCCTCCGGGGTGCCGAACAGCGCCGGCAGGGTGGCGGTCCAGGCGGCCCGCACCTCGGCCAGCGGGAGGTCGGCGACGCCGTCGACCGCGAGCACGTCACCACCGGTGACGCCCAACTCGGTGACCGCCACCCCGGCCCACCGTGCCGTCGTCTTGACCCCGCCGGGGTCGGTCGTCGTGATCACGGCGCGCGCGGCCGACTCGCTGAACAGTGCGGTGAACGCGTCGCCCGGCAGGTCCAGCCGGGCACCGAGGCCGTGGCGCAGCGCCGACTCGGCCAGCGTCTGGGCCAGGCCGCCGTCGGCCAGGTCGTGCGCGGAGGTGACCAGTCCCTCGCGACCGAGCGCGGCGAGCAGCTCGCCCAGCTTCCGCTCCGCCTCGAGGTCGACCGCCGGCGGCCGACCGCCGAGGTGGCCGTGCACCACCGACGCCCACGCGCAACCGCCGAACTCGGAGCGGGTGACGCCGAGCAGCAGCACGGTCTCCCCGGCCGTCCGCCAGCCGGTGGGCACCCGCCTCCGGACGTCGTCGTGCACCCCGAGAACGCCGATGACCGGCGTCGGGTTGATGGCGACGTCGCCGGTCTGGTTGTAGAGGCTCACGTTGCCGCCGGTGACCGGCAGGCCCAGATCGCGGCAGGCGTCGGCCAGCCCGCGCACGGCCTCGGCGAACTGCCACATGACCTCGGGCTCCTCGGGGGAGCCGAAGTTCAGGCAGTTGGTGACCGCGAGCGGCCGCGCACCCGAGACGGCGACGTTGCGGTAAGCCTCGGCGAGGTTGAGCTGCGCCCCGGCGTACGGGTCGAGCCGGGCGTAGCGGGCGTTGCCGTCGAGGGCGAGCGCGATGCCGCGGGAGGTCGCCTCGTCGATGCGGACGACGCCGGCGTCGTCCGGCTGCGCGAGCACGGTGTTGCCCCGGACGTAGCGGTCGTACTGCTCGGTGACCCAGGTCTTGTCCGCGCCGTCCGGGCTGGCGACGACGGCCAGCCAGTGCGCGGCCAGCTCCTCCGGCGTCCTGGGCCGGGGCAGCCGCACCGGGTCGTCGGCCTGGAGGTCGTCGAGGTCGGCCGGGCGCTGCATCGGCCGGTCGTAGACCGGGCCCTCGTGGGCGACCGTGCGCGGGGGGACGTCGACGATGCGCTCGCCGTGCCAGTCGACGGTGAGCCGGTCGCCGTCGGTGACCTCCCCGATGACGGTGGCCAGCACGTCCCACTTCGCGCAGACGGCGAGGAAGCGCTCGACCTTGTCCGGCTCGACGATCGCGCACATGCGCTCCTGCGACTCGCTCATCAGGATCTCGGCCGGGGTGAGCGTGGAGTCGCGCAGCGGGACGCGATCGAGGTCGACGTGCATGCCGCCGGCGCCCGCGCTGGCCAGCTCGGAGGTGGCACAGGACAGCCCGGCGCCGCCGAGGTCCTGGATGCCGGTGACCAGGTCCTGGCCGAAGAGCTCGAGGCAGGCCTCGATGAGCAGCTTCTCGGTGAACGGGTCGCCCACCTGCACACTGGGCCGCTTGGCCGGGCCTCCGGCGTCGTCGAAGGTCTCGGAGGCGAGGACCGACACCCCGCCGATCCCGTCGCCGCCGGTGCGGGCGCCGAAGAGGACCACCTTGTTGCCGACGCCCTCGGCCTTGGCCAGGTGGACGTCCTCGTGCCGCATCACGCCGACGCACAGCGCGTTGACCAGCGGGTTGCCGGCGTAGCACTCGTCGAAGAGCAGCTCGCCGCCGATGTTGGGCAGGCCCAGGCAGTTGCCGTAGCCGCCGACGCCGGCGACGACGCCGGGCAGTACGCGGGCGGTGTCGGGGGCATCGGCGCGGCCGAAGCGGAGGGAGTCCATGACCGCGACCGGGCGGGCGCCCATGGTGAGGATGTCGCGGACGATGCCGCCGACCCCGGTGGCCGCGCCCTGGTAGGGCTCGACGTAGCTGGGATGGTTGTGCGACTCGACCTTGAAGGTGACCGCGTAGCCGTCGCCGACGTCGACCACGCCGGCGTTCTCGCCGATGCCGACCAGCAGCGCCTCGCTGCGCGGCAGGTCGCCGAACCGGCGGAGGTGCACCTTCGACGACTTGTAGGAGCAGTGCTCGCTCCACATGACCGAGTACATCGCCAGCTCGGCGGTGGTCGGCCGGCGGCCGAGGATGTCGCGGATGCGGTGGTACTCGTCCGACTCGAGGCCCAGCTCGCTGTAGGGCTGCGCCTCGTCAGGGGTCTTCGCGGCGTGCTCGACGGTGTCGATCATGCACTCACAGCTGCCTCGAGGATCGAGGTGAAGAAGCCCAGCCCGTCGGTGCTCGGCCCGGTGAGGTCCTCGACGGCGTGCTCCGGATGCGGCATGAGCCCGACGACGCGGCCGTCCTCGCTGGTCACCCCGGCGATGTCGCGCATCGAGCCGTTGGGGTTGCCCTCCACGTAGCGGACGGCGACCCGGCCCTCGCCCTCGATGCGGTCGAGGTCCGCCGGCGCGGCGACGTAGCGGCCCTCGCCGTTCTTCACGGGGACGACGATCCGCTGCCTGGCCTCGTAGCTCGCCGTCCACGCGGTGTCGGCGCGCTCGATGCGCAGCGCCTGGTCGCGGTTGCGGAAGTGCAGGTGGCCGTTGCGGGTGAGCGCACCGGGCAGCAGGCCCGCCTCGCACAGCACCTGGAAGCCGTTGCAGATGCCCAGCACCGGCATGCCCTGGCGTGCCCGGTCGACGACGTCCTGCACCAGGGGCGCGCGGGCGGCGATGGCGCCGGCCCGCAGGTAGTCGCCGTAGGAGAAGCCACCGGGCAGGACGACGGCATCGACGTCCTCGAGATCGTGCGACGCGTGCCAGAGCGCGACCGGCTCGGCCCCGGCCAGCCGGACCGCGCGTGCGGCATCGACGTCGTCGAGGGAGCCCGGAAAGGTGATGACACCGATGCGCACGGAGGGGGTTCTCCTCAGTCGGTCGGGAGGTGGAGCTCGACGTCCTCGATGACCGGGTTGGCCAGCAGCGTCTCGGCGATCTGCTTCAGCTCGGCCGCGTCGGGGGTGCCGTCGACCTCGAGGACGAAGTGCTTGCCCTGGCGCACGCTGCGGACGCTGTCGTGGCCGAGCCGGCCCAGCGCCCCCAGCACCGCCTGCCCCTGGGGGTCGGAGATCTCCGGCTTCAGCACGACGTCGACGACCACCCGGGGCACGCGGACGAGGGTACCGGGCTGGCACGGCCCACTCCCCGCGCGCGGCTGCCCTCCTCGGCGACGTCGAACGCTGCGAAGTCGTGGCGATCAGGCCGTGATGGCCACGAGTTCGCAGCACTCGGTGTCCTCAGCCGGCGGCCAGCGCCGTCCGGAGCACCTCCAGCACCCGCTCGGGGCGCCCCAGCACGTCAGCCGAGGTGAACCGGAGAACGGTCCAGCCGGTGAGCACGAGGCCGTTCTGCCGCCGGACGTCCTCGACGAAGACGCGCCGCTCTCGGTGGACGTCGCCGTCGAACTCCACCAGCACCCGCTGCTCCGGCCAGGCCATGTCCACCTTCCCGAGGAAGGCGCCCGCGGCGTCCCGCACCACGTACTGCAGGTCCGGCGCGGGGAGCCCGGCCTCGTGGACGAACCAGCGGAGCACGGACTCCATCGGCGACCCCGCCCGCCGGTCCGCCACCGGGAGCACCCGTCGGGCCGTACGGACACCGCGGGCGCCACGCCGGGCCTCCAGCAGCCGCTCGAACGCCACCCGCGGATACCGGCGGGCCAGCATCTGGTCGGTGGCCGCCAGCAGGGCCGCCGGCGGGAGGGAGGCCGCCAGGTCGAGCCACGTGCGCCCCGGCGAGGTGACCCGGAACCCGGCCCGGCGAGCGATCTGCCAGTCGGCCAGCGCGGCCCGGTGCACCCGCCGGTCGGCGCGGTGCCGGATGCCCACCCCCGGCGGCACAGTCAGGTGGACCCGGGGGTCGTTCCGGACGAGCGGCACCTCGAAGCCCCACAGAGAGGCCGCGGTCAGGTGGCTGACGACGGCCGACGCAGGGGCGCCGAGGAGCACGGCGGCCACGCGGGACCGGACATCGTCCACGGACGCCCGCGGCAGATAGGTGTCGCGCGACATGCGGACCACCCCACGGTGCCGCAGGTGCCAGTCGCTCACCCCCTCCCGGCGCGCTCGGCGCCGGTCGGTGGGCCGGGTGACACGGGGCGGGACCGGAGGCGTGGGCACCGGCGGAGCCTGCCCCGGAACGGCGTCGGCTCGCTGGCGTCGTCCACAGGTCCGTCGAGTGCTGCGAACTCGTGGCGATCAGGCCGTGATGGCCACGAGTTCGCAGCGCTCGGCGCGGGGATCAGGTGAAGGAGCGGCCGGTGAGGCGCTCGTAGGCGGTGACGTAGCGCTCGCGGGTCGCCGCGACCACGTCGGCGGGCAGCTCCGGCGGCGGGGACACCCGATCCCAGCCGGACGCCGTCAGCCAGTCGCGCACGTACTGCTTGTCGAACGAGGGCTGCACGTCGCCGGGCGACCACAGCGTGGCCGGCCAGAAGCGCGAGGAGTCCGGGGTGAGCACCTCGTCGCCGAGGACGAGGCCGGAGGCGTCGACCCCGAACTCGAACTTGGTGTCGGCCAGCACGATCCCGGCGTCGTGGGCGATCTCCGCACCCCGCCGGTACAGCGCCAGGGTCAGCTCGCGGAGCTCGTCCGCCCGCTCGGCACCGACCAGCTCCACCACCCGGGCGAAGGAGATCGCCTCGTCGTGCGCGCCCTGCTCGGCCTTGGTGGACGGCGTGAACACCGGCTCGGGCAGCCGCGAGCCCTCGACCAGCCCGGCCGGCAGCGGGACGTCGCGGATCGACCCGGTGCGCTGGTACTCGACCGTGCCGGACCCGGACAGGTAGCCCCGGGCGACGCACTCGACCGGCAGCATCTCCAGCCGGCGGACCAGGATCGCCCGACCGGCCACGGACGGCGGGACGTCGGACGCCGACACCAGGTGGTGCGTCGCTCCGAAGTCCGACAGCACCGGCGCCAGCTGGTCGAACCACCACACCGACAGCTGGGTGAGCACCCGCCCCTTGTCGGGGATCGGCGTGGGCAGCACGGAGTCGTAGGCGGAGATCCGGTCGGAGGCGACCAGCAGCAGCCGGTCGTCGCCGGCGTCGTAGGCCTCGCGGACCTTCCCGCGCGCTACCAGCGGCAGATCGATCACGACAGGGCAGCCAGCCGGTCGAACAGCGGCCCCAGGTTCGCCACGTACCGCTCGGGCCGGCAGATCTCGTCCAGCCGCGCCTCGTCCAGCTCCGCACCGGAGTCGGCCGCCCGCTTCCGCAGCGTCTCGCGGAACGGCGTCCCGCTGTTCCAGGTCTCCATCGCCGCCGACTGCACCAGCGCGTACGCGTCCTCCCGCGAGGCCCCGCCCTCGACCAGCTCGAGCAGCACCGAGGAGGTGTAGATGAGCCCGCCGGTGGACTCGAGGTTGGCCCGCATCCGGTCGGCGTCCACCACGAGGTTCTCCACCAGCCCGGTGGTCAGGTGGAGCAGGTAGTCGGTGGTGACCGCGGCGTCGGGCAGGAACACCCGCTCGGTGGAGGAGTGCGAGATGTCGCGCTCGTGCCAGAGCGGGATGCCCTCCATCACCGGGACGACGGCGGCGCGCACCACGCGGGCCAGGCCGGCGATCCGCTCGGAGCGGATCGGGTTCTTCTTGTGCGGCATCGCGCTCGAGCCCTTCTGGCCCGAGCCGAACGCCTCGGAGAGCTCCCGCACCTCGGTGCGCTGGCCGTGCCGCACCTCCAGCGCCACGGTCTCGCAGACCGTCGCGATGATCGCCAGGCAGGCGACCCACTCGCTGACCGAGTCGCGGATGACCACCTGGGTGGAGGCGTCGGCCGGCCGCAGGCCCAGCGCCTCGGCGACGGCGACCTCGACCGAGGGATCGATGAGCGAGTACGTGCCGACCGCCCCGGAGATGGCGACGACGCCGACCCGCTCGCGTGCCGCCCGCAGCCGGTCCCGCGACCGGGCCGCGGCGAAGGCGACATCGGCGACCCGGTGACCCCACACGTCGGGCTCGGCGTGCACGCCGTGGGTGCGGCCGACCTTGATCGTGTCGCGATGGGCCAGGGCGTGGTCGCGCAGCACCGCCACCAGCCGGTCGAGCCGGGCCAGCAGCAGGTCGGTCGCCTCCGTGAGCTGGACGGCGAGCGCGGTGTCGAGCAGGTCGGACGACGTCATGCCGTGGTGCACGTAGGCGGCGGCCGACCGGGGCTCGGTGTTGTCGGCCCAGGCGGTGAGGAAGGCGATGACGTCGTGCTGCGTCGTCTCCTCGATCTCGGCGACCCGCGCAGGCGTGGGCGGCGGGGCGTTGCGCACCGGCTCGACGACGTCGGCGGGCACCCGGCCGGCCGCGGCGTGCACCTCGAGGACGAGGGTCTCGACCCGGCACCACAGCTCGTACTTGTGCTGGTCGCTCCAGACCCGCCCCATCTCGGGCAGGGTGTACCGCTCGATCACAGCTCGTCCCCTCGTCGGACCACGGGTCCAGTCTCCCGCAGCGCCGGCACGGCCGACGACCGCCTTCGGCCCCCTCCCGGGCATCGCCCCCAGCTCGCGAGGGGCGGGAGGAGGGGTTCCCTCCTCACCCGACGGTGATCCGCCCCTCCACCGCCGCCAGCGCGATGTCGGTGCGCCAGTGCGCGTCGGCCAGCCGCACCCCGGCGACCCGCTCGTAGACCCGCTGCCGGGCCGCGGCGAGGTCGTTCCCGACGGCGGTCACCGCGAGCACCCGGCCGCCCGAGGAGCGGACCGTCCCGTCGGCGTCCACGGTGGTGCCCGCGTGCAGCACGCCCTCGCCGTCGGCGCCGGTGACCGGGTCGCCGGTCCGCGGCCGCTCGGGGTAGCCGGGCGCGGCGACGACGACGGTGACCGCCGCGCCGGGCCGCCAGCGCAGCGGAGGGTGGCCGGCGAGCGTGCCGGTGGCCGCGGCGTGCAGCAGGCCGGCCAGCGGGGTCTCCAGCAGCGGCAGCACCACCTGGGTCTCCGGGTCGCCGAAGCGGGCGTTGAACTCCACCACCCGCGGGCCACGGGAGGTGAGCGCCAGACCGGCGTAGAGCAGCCCGGCGAACGGCTCCCCCCGGCGGGCCATCTCCTCGACGGTCGGCTGCAGCACGGTGGCCAGCACCTCGTCGACCAGGCCGGGCGGGGCCCAGGGCAGTGGGGTGTAGGCCCCCATGCCGCCGGTGTTGGGCCCGCCGTCGCCGTCGTCGCGGCGCTTGGCGTCCTGCGCGGGCACCAGCGGCAGCACCGTCGTCCCGTCGGTGACGGCGAACAGGGAGACCTCCGGGCCGTCGAGGTACTCCTCGACCAGCACCGCCCTTCCGGCCTCGATCACGCGGTGCCCGTGCGCCACGGCGGCGTCCCGGTCGGTCGTGACGACGACGCCCTTGCCGGCGGCCAGGCCGTCGTCCTTCACGACGTACGGAGCGCCGGCCTCGTCGAGCGCGGTCTCCAGCTCGGCGACGCCCCCGACCGGCCAGGACCGGGCGGTCGGGACGCCGGCGGCGGCCATCACGTGCTTGGCGAAGGACTTGCTGCCCTCGATCTGCGCGGCCTGCGCCGACGGGCCGAAGCAGGCGATGCCGGCGTCGCGGACGGCGTCGGCGGCCCCGGCGACCAGCGGCACCTCCGGGCCGATGACCACCAGGTCGGCGGCCCAGCCGGAGGCCAGCGCCGCGACGGCCACCGGGTCAGTGGCATCGACGGACGCCGGCTCGGCGATCGCCCGGGTGCCGGCGTTGCCCGGGGCGCAGGCCAGCGCGGTCACCGCGGGGTCGTCGTGCAGAGCGACGCACAGGGCGTGCTCCCGGGCACCGGAGCCGATGACGAGCACGCGCACGGACGGCGACCCTACCGACGTCGGGTCAGCGCAGCCGGTTCGGCCGGGACCGTACGGCGCGGGCGAAGGCACGGGCGCGAGCGTGCTCGGCGGCCCGGGCGCGGGCGTCGGAGCGCAGGGCCTGACGGTGTGCCTCGGCCCGAGCTCGCGCATGCCGGGGGTGTCGACGAGCAGGCCGCCGTCGGGCGGCGGGTGCAGCTCGCGCGCGGTCGTGGTGTGCCGGCCGCGGCCGTCGCCGTCGCGGGTCTCGCGGGTGGCCGCCACGGCCGTCCCGGCCGGCGCGTTGGCCAGGCTGGACGTGCTGACGCCGGACGGGCCGACCATGGCCGCCGTCCGCCCCGGGGGCCGAGCAGCGCCCGGACGGCGTCCAGCCCCTCCCCCGTCACCGAGCTGACCGGCAGGACGTCGACGCCCACGGCGTCCTCGGCCACCGCCAACAGCGCCGCGGGGACGTCGTCGCACAGGTCGGCCTTGGTGAGGACGACGACCGGCGTCGCACCGCTGCCCGGGCGACGGCCAGGTAGCGCTCGACCCGGTGCAGCCGCGGGGCGGTGGTGAGCGCGTCGACCACGAGCACGACCTCGAGGTTCTCGGCAACCACCTGCTCGGCCGACGACCGGCCGGCCACGACCCGGGTGAACGCCGTCCGCCGGGGTAGCACCGCCACCGCCAGCTCGCCGCGCAGGGCCACCGCGCCGCATCCCTGGTCGGCCCCGTCCAGGGCAGGCCCCGTCCAGCGGCTCACCGCGAGCCTGCGAGGGCTGGGTAGGACGGGGTCCTCTCACAGCCACCCGCGGTCGACCTGCGCGACCCGGCCCGCCCGGCAGCCTGCGGGCAGCCCCGCGTCCCGGTCCGTCGTCCAGCCCAGGAGTGAGAGATCCGTCACGCCCCGGATGGTCCCGCGCAGGTCAGCGCGTCGCGCGCCATCCTGTGACCCGGCCGACGGCGCGCATTCAGCATCCCGACACCTTCCTCGGGTGTTCTAGAGGACATGCACGCGACCGAGACGCCGGCCGCACTCGCTCCTCGGCGTCCGTCCCGCCCCGTCGTGGTGGGCCACCGCGGGGCCTCGGCGTACCGCCCCGAGCACACCGCCGCCGGCTTCGAGCTGGCCGTCGACCTCGGCGCCGACCTCATCGAGCCCGACGTCGTGGTCAGCCGCGACGGCGCCCTCGTCGTCCGGCACGAGAACGAGCTCTCCCACACGACCGACGTCGCCGGCCGGCCGGAGTTCGCCGCCCGGCGGACCACCCGCGTCGTCGACGGCCGGGAGCGCACCGGCTGGTTCACCGAGGACTTCACCCTCGCCGAGCTGCGCACGCTGCGCGCCGTCGAGCGGATGCCGGCGCTGCGCCCGCTGAACACCACCTACGACGGACGCTCGGGCATCCTCACGCTCGCCGAGGTCGTCGAGATCGCCCGCCGCCGCTCCATCCCCGACCGGCAGGTCCGCGTGCTGGCCGAGCTGAAGAAGCCCAGCTGGTTCGACGACGAGGCGGGCGTCCCGATGAACGAGCTCGTCGCCGCCGAGCTGCGCCGCCTCGGGTCGGCCACCCCCGACGGAACCGTGGTCGTGCAGTCCTTCGACGCCGCCGCCCTGCGGCAGCTGCGAGCCGACCTCGGACCCGGCGGGCCGACGATGCTGCAGCTGGTCGACGACGCCGGTGCGGACGACCACCTGGTCACCCCGGCCGGGCTGCGCGAGGTCAGCACCTACGCACAGGGCATCGCGCCCAGCCGACACCGCATCCTGCTGCGCGACGCCGACCAGGCGCTGACCGGCGTCTCCGACCTCATCGCCCAGGCCCACCGTGCCGGGCTGCTCGTCGTCCCGTGGACACTGCGCCCGGAGAACGCCTTCCTCCCCCGGCACCTGCGCCGCGGCGGGGCCGCGGGAGGCACCGGCGACATGCAGACCGAGGCCCGGCTGCTGCTGGCCCTCGGCGTCGACGGCCTCATCACCGACGCCCCCGAGATCGCCGTCCGCGCCCGCGCCGCGCTCGTCCCCGCCTGATGCGGAGTCGCTGGATGACGGAAACCGTCACCCAGCGACTCCGCTCAACCGATGAGGTCGTGGAGGACGACGTTCTCGTCGCGGCCGGGGCCGACGCCGATGACGCTGATCCGCGCGCCGGAGAGCTCCTCGAGCCGGCGGACGTACGCCTGCGCGTTGGCCGGCAGCTCGTCGAAGGCGCGGCAGTGCCGGATGTCCTCGAACCAGCCGGGCAGCTCCTCGTACACGGGCCTGGCGTGATGGAAGTCGGTCTGCGTCATCGGCATCTCGCCGTGCCGGACGCCGTCCACCTCGTAGGCCACGCAGATCGGGACCGTCTCCAGGCCGGAGAGCACGTCGAGCTTGGTGAGGAAGAAGTCGGTGATGCCGTTGACCCGGCTGGCGTAGCGGGCGACGACGGCGTCGAACCAGCCGCAGCGGCGGTCGCGGCCGGTGGTCACCCCCACCTCGCCGCCCTGCTTGCGCAGGTACTCGCCCCACTGGTCGTGCAGCTCGGTCGGGAACGGCCCGGAGCCGACGCGGGTCGTGTACGCCTTGAGGATGCCGACGACCCGCTCGATGCGGGTGGGGCCGATGCCCGAGCCCGCGGCGGCACCGCCGGCCGTCGGGCTGGACGACGTGACGAACGGGTACGTTCCGTGGTCGACGTCGAGCAGCGTGCCCTGCGAGCCCTCCAGCAGCACCCACTCGCCGGCGTCGAGGGCGTTGGCCAGCAGCAACCGGGTGTCGGCGATGCGGTGCTTCAACTGGTCGGCGTACGCGGCATATTCGGTCACCACCTCGTCGACGTCGATCGCCTTGCGGTTGTAGACCTTGACCAGGACCTGGTTCTTCTCCTCCAGCGTGCCCTCGAGCTTCTGCCGGAGGATGGACAGGTCGAGCAGGTCCTGCACCCGGATGCCGGTGCGGGCCACCTTGTCGCCGTAGGCCGGGCCGATGCCGCGGCCGGTGGTGCCGATCCGGCGCTTGCCGAGGAACCGCTCGGTGACCCGGTCCAGCGCGCGGTGGTGCGGCATGATCAGGTGCGCGTCGGCCGAGATGACCAGCCGCGAGGTGTCCACGCCGCGTTCCTCGAGGCCGGCGAGCTCGCCGATGAGCACCTCGGGGTCGACGACGACGCCGTTGCCGATGACCGGCGTGCACCCGGGCGTGAGGATCCCCGACGGGATCAGGTGCAGCGCGTACCTCTCTCCGTCCGGCGTGATCACCGTGTGACCGGCGTTGTTGCCACCCTGGTAGCGCACCACGTACGGCACGCGCCCTCCGAGCAGGTCCGTGGCCTTGCCCTTGCCCTCGTCGCCCCACTGGGCGCCGATCAGCACGACTGCCGGCATCTCGCTGTCGTCCCCCTCGGACTCCGTCACCGGCGGTCGACCGGCTGGCAGGTGGCAGGGTAACGGCATGCCCCTCGTCGAGTTCGACCTGCGCGGCCTGGAACCGGGAACGGCGCCGGCCCGCGGGGACGTCGCCCCGGCCGCCGACGCGGACGGGGTCGTGGTCAGGGGGCCGGTGCCGGCGCTCGCGGCGGTGCTCACGGCGCTGTGGAAGGCCGGGCGCACGGCCGACGTGCCGGTGTCGTGGGAGCCGGCCGACGACGGCGACTCGGTCGGCCTGGCCCGCGCGCTCGGCGTGGGCAGCGACGGCGACCGGGAGTTCGGCCTGGTGCGGGACGACCACGGCGGGGTGCTGATGCACCACGGGCGGGTCGAGGCCGCGGGCGGCGAGCGGCGCCGCCCGCTGGCCCGCCGGCTCGGTGCGCAGGCCCACAACGACGCACTGAAGGTCGCCGACGGGCTGATCACGCGCATCGACGTCCGCCCCGACTGGCAGGCAGTGGACACCCTCGGCGTGGTCGTCATGACGCAGCCGCTGCGGCGTGCACGGCACAGCAGCGGCCGCGCCGTGCAGATCGCCTGCGACCCGGCCCGGGTCGTCCGGGACGGCGTCCCCTATCCGCGGCCGGTCACCCGGTGGACCTGGTACGCCGACGACCGGGTGCGCTGGCGGCTGCGGCCCTGATGAGGGACCCCTCTGCCCCCACGCCTCGCAAGCTCGGCGCGGGACCCTGCAGAGGGGCCGTTCCAGCACCTCACCACGCTTGCGAGGGATGAAGAGGACGGGGTCCTTCCACGGTGGGGAGGAGGGGGTCCTTCCGCCTGCAGGCGGGCCGTGGGGGATCAGGTGAAGACGCTGACCCCGCCCGGGCCGACGAGCAGGCCCACGATCAGCACGATGCCCCAGACGATCTGCTTGCGGACGATCGCGACGATGCCGGCGACGACGAGGACGACGGCGAGGATCCAGAGCAGCGTGGCCATGCAACACCTCCGGGAACGGGCGTCCGGACCGGACGCCGGGGACGGACGGTAACCGATCCCTGGCCCGAACTGCGGGTCTTCCGCCCTCCCATCACGGAGGGTGATGCTCTGCTGCTGCCGGCCCGGCCCGACGTCGTCCTGGAGGCCGGACGGATGCTGCGCGCCGACCGCTCGGTACTCGGCGGTCCTCGGTGGACGGACGGCCCACCGGAGGACTCCGAGGGGTGCCGCTCGTGATCGAGCGAATCGCGCCCGCCCGCCATGCGCCGGGGAGTCATCGGCTACGACCAGCGACGACGTGGTCCGCCGAGCCGGAACTGATCTCCTCGTCGACCTCGTCACTCGAGGTGCGGTGGCCCGTGGTCGTGCACGAGGAGAACATCGAACGGTTCGACCTCCGCTCGAGAGGTGACCGAGCATGGCGTCCTCTTCACGACGGGCCCAAGGGCTGATCGTCGTCGCGCTCCTGTGCGTCCTCGGCTTCGCGGCCTGGTACGGGCGATGGGTGTGGGCGGACAGCGGCTCCTTCTTCTTCGTCTTGTTCGGCATACCGATGGTGTGCACGGCCGCCGCCCTGTGGGCCGAACGCACGAGCAGGACGATGCTGGCTCCTGCGGTCGTCGCCGCCCTCGCGGTGGTCTCGTTCTCGTGGTCGCTGCTCACGGCCTTGGGGATCGGTCTCGTCTTCGTGGTGCCGTCGTTCCTGCTGCTGCTCGCCGCAATGGTCTCGTGGCTCCACAGGACGGGGCGAGATCCCTCGGCGCCGTCGCGGACCTGATCGACATCGTGCACCCAGCCCGCTGCTCGTCATGGGCCCACCACGCGGGCGGCCCGACGCGGGCGGGGGTCACGGCCTCGCCGAGGATCCGCCGTCGTTCACGGCGCCAGCGAGGGGTCGCAGTCGCGCAGCAGCTGGGTGCAGCGCTCCTGCTCGTCGGTCTCGCCGATCGCCTCCGCTGCGCGGGCCAGCACCGTGACGCAGCGCAGGAAGCCCCGGTTGGGCTCGTGCGACCACGGCACGGGGCCGTAGCCCTTCCAGCCGCTGCGGCGCAGCGCGTCCAGCCCGCGGTGGTAGCCGGTGCGGGCGTAGGCGTATGCCTCGATCGTGTCGGTGAGCCCCCGCTCGGGCCGGCCGATCGCCTCCTCGGCCAGCGCCGCCCAGGCCGCGCTCACCGTCGGGTGGTGCGCGGCGACCTCGGCCGGCGGGTCGCCCGCCGCGAGCTCGGCGTCGGCCTCCGGATGGCCCGGCAGCAGGGTGGCCGGCGGCTCGCCGAGCAGGTTGTAGTGCGGGTGTCCCATCAGGCGCCCTGGGACTGGCCGGCCGACAGCAGGTCCTCGCACGCCTCGACGACGCGGGCAGCCATGCTGGTCTCGGCGGCCTTGAGGTAGCTGCGCGGGTCGTAGGTCTTCTTGTTGCCGACCTCGCCGTCGACCTTCAGGACGCCGTCGTAGTTGGTGAACATGTGGCCGGCGACGGGTCGGGTGAAGGCGTACTGGGTGTCGGTGTCGACGTTCATCTTCACCACGCCGTAGGACAGCGCCTCGCGGATTTCCTCCAGCGCCGAGCCCGAACCGCCGTGGAACACCAGGTTGAACGGCTTGGCGCCGTCCCCGAGGTTGAACTCCTTGGCCACGATGGCCTGCCCGCGCTCGAGCACGTCGGGCCGCAGCTTCACGTTGCCGGGCTTGTAGACGCCGTGCACGTTGCCGAAGGTCGCGGCGAGCAGGTAGACGCCGCGCTCGCCCAGCCCGAGTGCCTGCGCCGTGCGCAGGAAGTCCCCGTCGGCGGTGTAGAGCTTCTCGTTGATCTCGGCGACGACGCCGTCCTCCTCGCCGCCGACGATGCCGATCTCCAGCTCGAGCACGATCCTGGCGGCGGCGGACTTCTCCATCAGCTCCTCGGCGATCTCCAGGTTCTCGGTGAGCTCGACGGCCGACCCGTCCCACATGTGCGACTGGAAGAGCGGCTCCTGGCCGGCGTCCACGCGGTCCTGGGAGAAGGCGATCAGCGGGCGGACGTAGGAGTCCAGCTTGTCCTTGGGGCAGTGGTCGGTGTGCAGCGCGACGTTGACCGGGTACCTCTCGGCCACGACGTGCGCGAACTCGGCGAGCGCCACCGCGCCGGTGACCATGTCCTTGACCTTGGTGCCGGAAGCGAACTCCGCGCCGCCGGTGGAGAACTGGATGATGCCGTCGCTGCCGGCGTCGGCGAACCCGCGCAGGGCGGCGTTGACCGTCTCCGACGACGTGCAGTTGATAGCCGGGTACGCGAAGCCGCCTTCCTTGGCCCGGGCGATCATGTCGGCGTAGACCTCGGGGGTCGCGATGGGCATGTGGGGGACTCCTTTGCGTCGGGGACGGCGCTCGTTCGCGCGTCAGTATCCCGCCGGGCCCGCGGCCCGCGACACCCGCCGTCAGCCCACCCGCAGGCCGAGGGCGGTCACCAGCACCACCGCCTGTCCGCCGTCGACCTGCGCGCCGGCGAGTTCCACCGTGCGCGGATCGAGAGCGGACAGGTCGCTGCCGCGCAGGTCGGCCTCGGAGAGGTCGGCGCCGGCCAGCTGCGCCCCGGACAGGTCGAGGTGCCGCAGCGTGGCGCCCGCCGCCGTGACCCCGGTGAGGTCGGCCTCGCGCATCCGCGCGCCGGTGAGCCTGGCCCGGGACAGGTCCGCGCCGCGCAGGACGACGAAGGACCAGTCGCCGCCCTCGACGGTCACCATGTCGAACCTGCACCGGTCGAAGCTGCTGCCGACCAGTTTGCAGTCGGTGAAGGTCGCCTGGGCGAACGAGCAGCCGGTGAAGGTGCAGTTCAGGAAGGCGGCGTCGGTGTGCTGCGAGGAGGTGAACCGGCAGTCCCGGAAGACGCAGTCGGTGAAGACCGCGCCGTCGTCCGTGGTCTCGGACAGGTCCACCCCGCTGAAGGCGACCCCGGTGTGCTCCTGACCGGAGAGGTCGTCGCCGTACCAGTCCTCGTCGCGGACGTCGGTGCCGCTCACCCCTGCTCCACCCGGCTGGCGACCCGCGCGGCGACCACCACCGGGTCGTAGACCGGGGAGAACGGCGGCGCGTAGGAGAGGTCGGACCCGGCGAACTCCTCGGCGGTCAGTCCGGCCCAGATGGCGGTGGCCAGGACGTCGATCCGCTTGCCGGCGCCCGGCCCGCCGACCACCTGACCGCCGAGCAGCTGCCCGGAGCCGCGGTCGCTGACGATTTTCACCGCGATCGGCTCCGCGCCGGGGTAGTAGCCGGCGCGCGTCGTCCCCTCGATCGTCTCGGTGCGGAAGTCGTAGCCGGCCGCCTCCGCCTGCCCGCTGCACAGGCCGGTCCGGCCGATCTCCAGCTGTCCGATCGTCGTCAGCGCGGTACCCAGGACGCCGGCGAAGCGGGCGGCCCGGCCGCCGATCACCGAGCCCGCGACCCGGCCCTGCTTGTTGGCGTGCGTGCCCAGCGCGACGTGCACCGCCTCGCCGGTCAACCGGTGGAACGTCTGGCTGCAGTCACCGGCGGCGAAGACCTCGGGGTGCGAGCGACTGCGCTGGGTCCGGTCGACCTCGATCGCGCCGGTCTCGCCGATCCGCAGCCCCGCGGCGCGGGCGAGCTCGACCTCCGGGCCCATGCCCAGCCCGAGGACGACGAGGTCGCAGGGGTAGCTGCCGGCGTCGGTGGTGACCGCCCGCACCCGGCCGTCGGCGTCGGTCTCGACCGCCCGGACCGGCTGGTCGGGCTGCACCTCGATGCCCAGGTCGCCGATCGCCTTGCAGATCCGCTCGCCCATGTCGGCGTCCAGCTGGGCCATGGGCAGCGCGTCGGCGAGGACGACGGTGACCGAGAGTCCGCGGGCGTGCAGCACGTCGGCTATCTCCAGGCCGATGTAGCCGCCGCCGAGGACCACCGCGCGGCGCGCTCCCGCGGCGACCGCGGCGCGGATCCCGGCGCCGTCGGCGAGCCGGTGCACCCCGTGGACGCCCGCGGCGTCCAGTCCCGGCACGTCCGGTCGCAGCGGCCGGCCGCCGGTGGCGACCACCAGCCGGTCGAAGCCGAGGGTCTCGCCGGCGCTGGTGCGCACCGTGCCGGCGTCGAGGTCGACCTCCTCGGCCCGGGTCCTGGTGCGGACGTCGATGTCGTGCGCCGCGAACTCCCGCGGCGTGCGGGCGATCAGCCGGTCGCGGTCCTCGACCACGTCGCCGACCCAGTAGGGGATGCCGCAGGCGGAGAAGGAGACCTCCGGGCCCTGTTCGAGGACGGTGATCGCCAGGTCGGAGGCGCCGCGCAGCCGCCGGGCCGCGGTGGCCGCGGACATGCCCGCGGCGTCCCCCCCGACGACGATCAGCCGGTCTGCGCTCATGGGGTCAGGGTGTCACGCCTCCGCAGCACCTTGCCGGGGTTGAGCAGGCCGGACGGGTCGAGCGCGTCCTTGATCGACCGGTGCACCTCCAGCGACACCGGGCCCACCTCGCGCTCGAGCCAGCCGACCTTGATCGAACCGACGCCGTGCTCGCCGGTGATCGTCCCACCGAGGGAGAGGCCCAACCCGAGGATGTCGTCGAACGCGGCGAACGCCCGGTCGCGCTGGTCGGCGTCGGCCGGGTCGAAGACGATCGTCGGGTGCATGTTGCCGTCGCCGGCGTGGCCGACGACGCCGATGGTCAGCCCCTGAGCGGCGGCGACGCCGTCGCAGCCGTCGAGGAACTCCGCGATCCGCGAGCGGGGGACGGCGACGTCGTCGATGAGCGTGCTGCCCAGCTGCTCCAGGGCCGGCAGCGCCACCCGGCGGGCCTGCAGCAGCAGGTCGCCCTCGGCGGGGTCGTCGGTGGTGTGCACCAGGTCCGCGCCGGCGTCCCGGCACAGCCGGGCCAGCGCCTCGACCTCGCGGACAGCCGCCTCCCCGCCGGTGTCGGACTGGGCGACCAGCAGCGCGTGCGCGTCGCGGTCGAGGTCGGCGTGCAGCAGGTCGTCGACGGCGCGGATGCAGGTGTTGTCCATGACCTCGAGCAGGCTGGGCACCAGACCGGAGGTGACCACCCGCTCGACCACCTCGCCGGTCTGCGCGGTCGTGGCGAACGTCGCCGCCAGGGTGACCGGCCGCTGCGGCGCTGGTCGCAGCGCGAGAGTGGCCTCGGTGATGACGCCGAGGGTGCCCTCCGAGCCGACGAACAGCCGGGCCAGGTCGTAGCCGGCGACGCCCTTGACGGTGCGCCGCCCGGTGCGCAGCACCCGCCCGTCGGCGAGCACGACCTCGAGGCCGAGGACGTAGTCGGTGGTGACGCCGTACTTGACGCAGCACAGCCCACCGGAGTTGGTCGACAGGTTGCCGCCGATGGTGCACCAGTCGTAGCTGGACGGGTCCGGCGGGTAGAACAGCCCGGCGCGGGCGACGGCGTCGCGCAGTGCCTTGTTCACGACACCGGGCTGGACGACGGCCAGCCGGTCGGCCGGGGAGACCTCGAGGACGGTGTCCATGCGGGTCATGACGAGGGTGATCGCGCCGTCGACGGCGTTGCTGGAGCCGGCCAGCCCCGAGCCCGCGCCGCGCGGCACCACCGGGACCCCGTGCCGCGAGGCCACCTGCATCACCGCAACCACCTCGGCGGTGCTGCGCGGGAACACCACCGCCGCCGGCGTCCCGGCCTCGGCGAGCATCGCCTGGTCGCGCGCGTAGGACGCGGTGACGTCGGGGTCGGTCAGGACGCTGTCGGCCCCCAGGGCGTCGGCCAGCTCGGCCGCCCACGCCGTCGAGGGGAGAGCCGTCGTCACGGTGGTCACCGTCACACCGTACGACGGGTGCGGCCCCGCGAGATCTGCACACTCGGGGCCTTCAGCAGCCTGATGACCCCGAGTGTGCAGATCTCGCGGGTTCACTCCAGGCCGAGGTCGGCGAGGGTGAACGCGGCGCGGTACTCCAGGCCCGCCGCCTCGACCGCGGCCCGCCCGCCCCGGTCCACGACGACCGCCACGGCGATCGGCTCGGCACCGGCCTCCCGCAGCGCCTCGACGGCGGTCAGCGGGCTGGAGCCGGTGGTGGAGACGTCCTCGACGACGAGCACGCTGCGCCCGGCGACGTCCGGCCCCTCGATCCGCCGCTGCAGGCCGTGCGCCTTGCCGGCCTTGCGGACGACGCACGCGTCCAGGAAGCCCTCCCCCGCGGCCGCCGCGTGCAGCATCGCCGTCGCCACGGGGTCCGCGCCCAGGGTGAGCCCGCCGACGACGTCGTAGCGCAGGTCTCCGGTCAGCTGCCGCATGACCCGGCCCACCAGGGGCGCCCCCTCGTGGTGGAGGGTCAGCCGGCGCAGGTCGATGTACCAGTCGGCCTCCTGCCCCGAGGAGAGGGTCACCCGCCCGCGCACGACGGCGAGGTCGACGACGAGCTCGAGCAGCCGGTCACGGTCGAGCAGGGGGGCGGAGGCCGTCATGCCGCCGACCCTACTGACGGGCCCGGTTCCACCGTGGCGTCCCCGAGCGTGGCCCCCTCCTTGGCGCAGGAGGCGGTCCTCCGACCAGGAGGGGATCCTCCATCAGCCGGCCGGCGGGGTGAGCACCTGGTCGACGACGTACACGGTCGCGTTGCTCGTCCGGAGGTTGCCGCAGGTGACCGACGCGTCAGCGGCGCCCAGGAGGGTCTGGTCGGCGCTGATCGTGAAGCTCTCCCCCGAGCCCTCGATGGTGACCAGGTCACCGTTGAGGGTGTGTGCGTGCCGGCCAGCTCCGCCGGCGTCAGCCGTCCGGCGACCACGTGGTGGGTGACCAGCGAGGTCAGCCGCGGGGTGTCGGCCAACAGCGGCTCGAAGGTCCCCGGCGGGACCGCCGCGAACGCCTCGTTCGTCGGGGCGAGCACGGTGAGGTCCTCGGTCACGTCGAGCGAGTCGACGAGCGTGGCCGCGTGCACGGCGACCGCCGTTCTGGAGAGCGAGGGGTTGTTGGTAAGCGCGGTGGCCAGGGGGTCGTCGGCCATGCCGGCCGGACTGCCCTCGCCCTCGGCCGGCAACGCGGCACAGCCGGGGCCGAACGGCCCGGCCGGGGCCGGCGAGGAGGCCGACGGTGCGGGGGCCGTCACGGGAGCGCGGCCCACCGCGGCGGCGTCGACCGCGGGCTCACCGGAGCCGCAACCGGCCAGTGGCACAACCAGTGCGGTGGCGGTGAGCAGGGCGCGGCGGATCGGGGTGCGCGCCACGGGGCGGGAGCTCCTTGGTCCGGGGCGCCCGCCATCATCTCCGGCCCGGCCCGCCGTGGCCGGGAACGGCACGAGGGACGGCGTGCACTGGGCCGTCGGGAAGGGAAAGGCCGGAACCGCAGCACCACGGGCCGCCGTCCGGTCGGACGACGGCCCGCGAGGTCCCCTCCCTGGCCTCCCGGAGCCTGCGACGGCGCCGAGGAGCGGGTCCTTCGTCAGGGAGCCGTCGGGGCGAGCACCTGGTCGACGATGTAGACGGTGGCGTTCGCCGTCTGCACGTCGCCGCAGATCACCGACGCCGGTTCGCCGGTGACGGTGCCGTCGATGGTGAACGTCTCACCGGAGCCCTCGATGGTGACCTCCTCGCCGGCGAGCGTGGTGTGCGTGCCGACCAGCTCGTCGGGGGCAAGACGACCGTCGATGACGTGGTGGGTCAGGATCGCGGTGAGCTGGGCCCGGTCGGCCAGGGCCGCCTGCAGCCGGTCGGCGGGGACGGCCTCGAACGCCGGGTTCGCCGGGGCGATCACGGTGACGTCCTGGGCGCTGTTGAGCGTGTCGACCAGGCCCGCCTGCATGACGGCCTGCACCAGCGTGGACAGCACCGGGTTGTTGCTGGCCGCGGTGGCCACCGGGTCGTCGGTCATGCCGGTGAAGCTGCCCTCCCCGTCGGCGGGGACCTGGGCACAGGACTCGCCGAAGGGCTCGTCGGAGGCCATGTCCGTGCCGCTGTCCATGCTGGTCTCCGGGCTGGTCTCCGGGCTGGTCTCCGGGCTGGTCTCCGGGCTGGTCTCCGGGCCGGTCTCCGGGCTGGTCTCCGGGCCGGACGACGAGGTGCCGGCACCGGTGTCGGTGGCCGCGCTGTCCGACGCGGTGTCGGCGGAGCCGCAGGCGCCGAGCGTGATGGCCAGGCTGGAGGTGGCGGCCAGCAGAACGCTGCGGGTCGGGGTGCGCTGCACGGGGATCTCCTTGTGGTCGTGCGGGGCTCCTGCCCCCGGCCCGGGGGCGTGGGGCCGGGGATCGCGCCTGCGGCCGGCGGCCGAGACGAGTTCGGGGGGCGGACCGTCGCCGGTCCTCCCTGGGGGTCAGCTGGCGACCACCCGGACAGAGTGCAGTCCGGTCGCCCCGGAGAGGAACGGGCTGGCCCGTTCGGCGGTCTGCGGGCCCGGGGACCGCTGCGGCGGCCCCGACGACGCCGAAGAGCGCGATGCCAGCCACCCCTACGGCGCGGCGCCGGAGCGCGACGACGTCGAGGACGATGGCGTGCAGAGCGACGACGACCAGCGTGCCGACGACGAGAGCGATCATGTCGTCCCCGCCGAAGGTCTCGATCGCGAAGGCCTCGACCGGCTCCGGGACGAGGGCGATGACCGTGTCGCTCACGGCCACGGCCGGCCAGGACTGCGGGCCGAACCAGCCCGGTGACGAACTCGGCCACCCCGGGCGCCACGGCCGCGGACAGCAGCCCGGCCACGGCAGCGGACCGGCGGCGCCGGCCGTGCAGCCGCCCGCCGCCCTGCCCGTCCGGCCCGCTCGCCGTGGCCTGCTCGGTGGGGGTCACGGCCGGTCTTCGCGACCAGCCGCGCTACGGGTTCAGCACATCAGTAGCGAGATCCGTATCGGAGGGTCAGCGCAGTCCGGCCTGCCGGCGGGCGGTCATCGCCCGGTACCACTCGGTGGACGGCCTGAGCAGGAGCGCGACGACCCCCACGAGCGTCAGCACCAGCGAGAAGACCGACAGGGAGTCCAGGAACCCGGAGCTCGCCACGCCTCCGGCAGCTCCACCCAGGGCGCCGAGGCCGAAGACCACGTTGATGCCCCCGAGCACGCACAACACGATGCGCGCCCAGTTGCGCCCCTTCCAGGCGAACCAGATGAACAGCGCCTCGAGAGCGACCAGCAGCAGACCGATCACCGCGCCGACCACCAGGCCCGTACGGATGATGTCCTCGGTGACCGCCGGGTCACCCGCGACGGCCACCGCCTCGGCGACCAGGCCGTCGATGTCGGAGAACTGCACCAGCGAGGCGATGACGCCCAGGATCAGCGTGGCGAGGAAGGCCCCGATCCCGACGCGCACGGTCGTGGGCCGCTCCGGAGGCTCCGGCGGGAAGTGGCCGCCCGGCGCCGACGGGGCGTTGGCGTAGCCGTACGGCGGGGGCGCCTGCCAGCCCTGCTGCGGGTCGTGCCAACCCTGCTGGGGCGGCGGGTTCTGCCAGCCCTGTTGCGAGGGCGGCGCCTGCCAGCCCGGCTGGTCCTGCGGCGGCCGCCACCCCTGCTGCGGGTCCTGGCCACTCTGCCCTGACGTCATCGCGCGCTCCCTGGTCGCTCGTCGGTCCTGCCCGCGATGATCACCCACCCTCCGGCGGCGGACCAGAGCAGGAGGTCGATCGAGACCCGATCGGTGCGGGGCCCCAGTCGCGGGGCGCCGACCGTCCGTGCCGACATGCGGCCGATGGCTGCCACGGGGACAGGGGGAACCACCACGGGACGCATCTCGGTGCCCGGGACGCAGGAGGCCTCCCCGGGCGGGCCCAGCCCAGGTCGCAGCCTCGTACGTCGGTGTTCCCGCGGGAACGCCAACGCCCCGAGCGCGCGAGGGCCCGCCGTCCCACGAGACGGCGGGGCCTGTGCGTCGGCGTGTCGCTCAGCCGCGGCGGACGGTCAGGCCCTCCTCGGCGAGGTCCTCCGGCGCGTCGACGACGACCTCGTCGCCGTCCCGGATCTCGCCGGCCAACAGCGCGCGGGCCAGCTGGTCCCCGATCGCCGACTGCACCAGCCGACGCAGCGGGCGGGCGCCGTAGACCGGGTCGAACCCGTTGAGGGCCAGCCACTCGCGGGCTGCGTCGGTCACGATGAGCGTCAGCCGGCGAGCGGCCAGGCGGCGGGCCAGCACGCCGACCTGGATGTCGACGATGCCGACCAGCTCGTCGCTGCCCAGCGCCCGGAAGACCACGACGTCGTCCAGCCGGTTGAGGAACTCCGGCTTGAAGTGCTGCCGGACGACCCCCATGACCGCCTCACCGCGCCGCTCCTCGGGGAGCGACTGGTCGGCGATCATCTGCGAGCCGAGGTTCGACGTCAGGATCAGGATGGTGTTCCGGAAGTCGACCGTCCGGCCCTGCCCGTCGGTGAGCCGCCCGTCGTCCAGGACCTGCAGGAGGACGTCGAAGACGTCAGGGTGGGCCTTCTCCACCTCGTCGAGCAGGACGACGGTGTAGGGCCGCCGGCGCACCGCCTCGGTGAGCTGGCCGCCGGCCTCGTAGCCGACGTAGCCGGGCGGCGCGCCGACCAGCCGGGCCACCGAGTGTTTCTCCGAGTACTCGCTCATGTCGATGCGGACCATCGCCCGCTCGTCGTCGAACAGGAACTCCGCCAGCGCCTTGGCCAGCTCGGTCTTGCCGACGCCGGTCGGGCCCAGGAAGAGGAACGACCCGGTCGGCCGGTCGGGGTCGGCCACGCCGGACCGGGCGCGGCGGACGGCGTCGGAGACGGCGCGGACGGCGTCGGGCTGCCCGACGACCCGCCGGCCGAGCTCCTCCTCCATCCGCAGCAGCTTCTGGGTCTCCCCCTCGAGCAGCCGCCCGGCGGGGATGCCGGTCCAGGCCTGCACGACCTCGGCGATGTCGTCCGGACCGACCTCCTCCTTGAGCATGGAGTCGCCCGTCTCGACCGACGCCTCTGCCTCGGCCAGCGCCTTCTCCAGCTGGGGCAGCCGGCCGTAGCGGAGCTCGGCGACGTGGGCGAGGTCGCCGTCCCGCTCGGCCCGCTCGGCGTCGGTGCGCGCCCGCTCCAGCTCCTCCTTGATCTGCTGGATGCGGACGATCGCGCCCTTGTCCTGCTGCCAGCGGGCGGTCAGCTCGTCCAGCTGCTGCCGCTTGTCGGCCAGGTCGGCGCGGAGGGCAGCCAGGCGCTCGACCGAGGACGGGTCGTCCTCCTTGGCCAGCGCCATCTCCTCGATCTCCAGCCGGCGGACGGCGCGCTCGACCTCGTCGACCTCGACCGGGCGGCTGTCGATCTCCATCCGCAGCCGGCTGGCCGCCTCGTCGACCAGGTCGATCGCCTTGTCCGGCAGGAAGCGGGCCGTGACGTACCGGTCCGACAGCGTGGCGGCGGCCACGATGGCGGCGTCGGTGATCCGGACGCCGTGGTGGACCTCGTAGCGCTCCTTGAGGCCCCGCAGGATGCCGATGGTGTCCTCGACCGAGGGCTCACCGACGAAGACCTGCTGGAAGCGGCGCTCGAGCGCCGGGTCCTTCTCGATGTGCTCGCGGTACTCGTCGAGGGTGGTGGCGCCGACCATCCGCAGCTCACCGCGCGCCAGCATCGGCTTGATCATGTTGCCCGCGTCCATCGCCGAGTCGCCGGTCGCCCCGGCGCCGACGATCGTGTGCAACTCGTCGATGAAGGTGATGACCTCACCCTCGGCCTCGGTGATCTCCTGCAGCACCGCCTTGAGGCGTTCCTCGAACTCCCCGCGGTACTTCGCGCCGGCCACCATCGAGCCCAGGTCCAGCGCCATCAGCCGCTTGCCCTTGAGGCTCTCCGGCACGTCGCCGGCCACGATCCGCTGGGCCAGGCCCTCGACGATCGCCGTCTTGCCGACGCCGGGCTCGCCGATCAGCACCGGGTTGTTCTTGGTGCGCCGGGACAGCACCTGGACCACCCGGCGGATCTCGGTGTCCCGGCCGACGACGGGGTCGATCTTCCCCTCGCGGGCCCGCTCGGTGAGGTCGACGGCGTACTTCTGCAGCGCCTGGAAGGTGCTCTCCGGGTCCGCCGTGGTGACCTTGCGGTTGCCGCGAACCATGCGGAAGGCGGCCAGCAGCGCGTCCCGGGTCGCGCCGGCGCTGGTCAGCACCGCACCGGCCTCGCCGTCGGAGCCGGCCAGACCGACCAGCAGGTGCTCGGTGGACACGAAGTCGTCGCCCAGCGCGCCGGCCTGCTCCCCGGCGGCGTTGAGCACGCGGAGCAGTTCACGCGAGGGCGACGGGGCAGGCACGGTCGTGCCGCTCACGCTCGGCATCCGCCGCAGCGCGGCCTCGGTCTTGGCCCGGACGTCGGCGACGTCGGCGCCGACGGCCTTGAGCAGCGGGCCGGCGATGCCGTCGCTCTGCTCGAGCAACGCGGCGAGCAGGTGCAGGGACTCCAGCGCGGCCTGGCCGCGGTCGACCGCCAGCCGCTGGGCGGCCGTGATCGCCTCCTGCGAACGGGTGGTGAGCTTGCTCTGCATGGTCTGTGGGGACGGTCCTCTCGGGATGGGCCGGACTCACCGGCCAGTGCTGTCGAGCAGTCCAACGAGCTCGGGGTTGAGTCTGTTCCACTCAACCTCAGTGCGTCCACTCCGTGCCGGGGCGGGCCGGACCGCCGCTGGGTGCGACGTCCCGGGTGCGACCTCCGGTAGCACCGGAAACCGGCCCCCTAGACTTCTGAAGATGACGCGTCTCCCGGCACCGAGCGCGGTCCTCGAGGACCAGCTGTGCTTCGCGCTCTACGCCGCCTCCAGGGCGATGACGGCGCGCTACCGACCCCTCCTCGACGCCATCGGGCTCACCTATCCGCAGTACCTGGTGATGATGCTGCTGTGGGAGACCGACAACCAGACGGTCGGCCAACTGGGAGCCCGCCTCTCGCTGGACAGCGGCACGCTCTCCCCGTTGCTCAAGCGGCTCACCACCGCCGGTCTGGTCACCCGTCACCGCCGGGTGGAGGACGAGCGCTCCGTCGCCATCGTCCTGACCGACGCCGGCCGGGCGCTGCGCGAGAAGGCCGATGCGATCTCCGAGGAGATCATCTGCGCGCTCGACCTCGACCGCGCGGAGTTCGCCGACCTCAAGGCCAAGCTGAACCTGGTCACCGAGCGGGTCACCACCCACTGACCCGACGCTGGGTTGCCCACGACCGACCGGGGTAGGCGCACCGCCTGACACCCAGTCCGCGGAGGAGGATTCATGCCCACCCGTACCGCCCGCACCGCCTGGAACGGCACCTTGCAGGAGGGCTCCGGCCAGGTCGAACTGTCCAGCTCGAAGGTCGGCACCTACGAGGTGTCGTTCCCCAAGCGCGCGGCCGAGGACGCCGACGGGACGACCAGCCCCGAGGAGCTCATCGCGGCCGCGCACTCGTCGTGCTTCGCCATGGCGCTGTCCAACGAGATCGCCAAGGCCGGCGGCACGCCGCAGGCGCTCGAGGTCTCCACCGACGTCACGCTCGGCCAGAAGGACGGCGGCCCGCACATCACGGCGATCAAGCTGACCGTCCGCGGCGAGGTCGAGGGGCTCGACGCCGCAGGGTTCGAGCAGGCCGCCCAGGCGGCCAAGGCCGGCTGCCCGGTGAGCAAGGCGCTGACCGGCGTCGACGAGATCAGCCTGGACGCCGCCCTGGGGTAAGGACCCTCCTGCCCCCGCCTGGCTCAGTGCGGCGGCACGAGCACCGACCAGCCGTGCCGCCGCACCCGCCAGGTCCGTTGCGGCACGCCCTCCTCGACCTCGCCGTCCGCGTCGAGGTCGACCGGACCGCCGGTGACCGACACCTGACGGCCGCGCAGCACGAGGACGTCGGGCCGGTCGACGTGCGTCCCGGACGTCAGCGCTGCGGCGAACGCGGCGCGGGCGACCGGGCCAGTCGCGACCGAGACGACCACGTCGGCCAGCCCGTCGTCCGGCTCGGCGTGCGGGGCCAGCGGGGTCCCGCCGCCGATGGAGCGCCCCGTGCAGACGCCGAGCATGAGCAGGTCCCGCGTGCCGTCGGCGACCCAGCCCTCCGCCGGGTGTGCAGCGACGCGACCGTCCACCTCGACCCGCAGCGGCCACCCGGGACTGCTCACCCCCGCCAGCGCCGCGCCCACGGGGTAGGCGGCCACCCCGATCCGCTCCTTGAGCCGGTCGGCCTGCGCCCCGGCGCGCGCGCCCACCCCGGCGTGCACCGCGTTCACCACGAGCCCACCGGCGTCGTCGTCGAGCAAGTCGAGCGGGCGTGGCCGCCCGGCGAGGACGGCCGCCGCCCCCTGCACCGGGTCCAGGGGCAGCCGGAGGGTCCGTGCGAGGTCGTTGCCCGTCCCGCAGGCGACGATGCCCACGGGCTCGGCCGGGTCCAGCTCGCCCGCCCGGTCCAGGGCTCGCGCCACGGCGTGCACCGAGCCGTCCCCGCCCAGCACGACGAGGCGACGTCCGTCCCGGCCGGCGAGCGCCGCCTCCAGCTCCGCGGCGTCGGCCGTGGCCACGACGGTCACCTCCGCCGCCGCCTGCAGTTCGGTCAGCGCGGCGTCGACCTCGTCCTCGGCCGACCCGGCGCTCCGGTTGACGACCACCAGCAGCCCCGCGGTGTCGCCCACCCGACCTCCCTGCCCCGGTGCCACACCAGAGGGTCCGGTGCCGGGACACGGTCGCACGGCGCGGGGCGCGCCGCGTCCCGACCGGACACGCAGCTCACCGAACGTCGGCCAGCCGGGCGTAGACGACGATGTTGTCGCGGTAGTGGCCGGTCGCCGGGTCGAACGCGCCGCCGCAGGTAATGAGCCGCAGGCCCGCGTGGTCGATGTCCCCGTAGACCCGCTGGGTCGGGAACTCGTCCTTGGGGTACTGCTCGACGCGCTCGACGGCGAAGACAGCCGTCTGCCCGTCCGCCCGGGTCACCAGCACCTCCGCGCCCGGCGACAGCTCCGCCAGCCGGAAGAAGACGGCCGGTCCCTCGGCCGCCGAGTCGACGTGCCCGGCCAGCACTGCCGGCCCGAGCTCCCCCGGGGTGGGACCGTGCCGGTACCAACCGGCCCGGTCGTAGTCCGCCGGCACCTCCATGGAGCCATCGGACATCAGGCCGAGGGGCACCAGTCCGTCCGTCCGGAGTCCGATCGAGGGAACCTCCAGCGCCGTCGGCTCGGCCTCGCCCAGGAGCGGACCGGAGATCGGCGGGGAGGGTTCCTCGGGGACGGGAGCACTCGCCACCGACTCCGGCTGCCCCGGCGCGCCCGCCCCGGACGCGAAGGCCGGTGCGCCCCCCTCCCCCGTGCCGCCGGCCTGCCCCGCGCCGGTGGGCGGCTCGGCGACCGCAGCCGCGCGCAGCCCGCCGGCCAGCGAGGGCGGCGCCTGCTGACTCGCCACCCCGAGGCCGATAAGTCCGGCGCCGGTGGCGGCGAGTACGGCGGTAGCCGCCGTCGTCAGACGACGGCGGCCACCGACCGGTGCCCGGTGCTTGCTCAGGCGGAACCCCGGGAGCTGCGACGGCGGTAGGCCAGCGCCCCGGCCCCGGCCAGAGCGGCGGCTCCGAGGGCGAACAGGGCCTCGTTCTCGATGCCGGCCGTGTCACCGCCGCCGGCCTGCACGCCGCCGGTGGGCGTCTGGTCCATCTGGCCGCCGGCCGGCATGACCGCGCCGCAGAGCGCCGGCGCGGTCGCCTCCAGCGGCAGGTCCGGGTTCAGCTCGCTGGCCGGCGGCGGCGGGCCGTACTGGCCGTTCGGGCTGATCGAGTCGATGCCGTGCTGGACGATCACGACATCCTCGAGCATGATCTCGCCCTCGATCTGGGTCAGGTCGAAGGTCCGCTCGTAGCTGACCTCGCCCTCGGGGCTGGCCACCGGGAACCGCTCGACCGCCAGCGCGGACTCCGGGCCGAAGTCCCCCTCGGTGGTGATCGAGAGCTGGATCGCGCCGTAGGCGGGCTGGCCCTCGACGGTGCTGACGATGCCGTCACCATTGGTGTCCGCGGTCATCGAGGGGCAGACGTTCTGCCCGCCGATGTGCACGTGCTGGGCGTGCGGCAGCCCCGGCACCACACCCATGGTGTCGATGTTGATCGTCAGCGTGTTGGCCTCCTCGTCGAGGCGCAGTTCGGCGGTGCCGCTCGCACCGCTGCCGTTGAGGGGCTGCAGTTGCACGGTGGCCGACTCCGCGGCGGCGGCCGGGGTCGCCACGAACAGCGCCAGCGGCAGGCCGAAGGCCGCGGCGGCGAGGGTCTTCTTGCGTTGCATCAGATGGTCTCCATCGTGGTCACCGGGCCCAGGTCCGGCCCGCCCGACGAGCAGATGCCCTGGTCAGGACGGCGAAAACCGATGAAGACACGCCGGGACATGAAGAAGCGGTGTCCGAGATGACGATCTGCCGACACTTCCGAAACCTCGGCTCGGACACCGATGTAGTTCCTCCAGAATGCCGCGCCCCCCGCCGCGCCGCTACCGGAGGGCTCACCCAGCGCCGCGCGGCTCCGTGCCGGGGTCCGCCTGGTCGGCGCCGCCGGACAGAGCCGTCTCCCGGGCTTCGCCGAGGCGGTTCAACCGCGCCAGCAGCTCGCCCAGCGTGGCGACGTCCTCGGGCGGCCAGTCGGCGAGGTCGGCCTCCCAGCGGGCCCGCCGGGCCTCCCGGATGCGGGCCAACCGGGCAGCGCCCTCCTCGGACGTGCGCAGCACCTGGGCGCGGCCGTCACCGGGGTCGGCCGCACGGGTGACGAGCCCGAGCGCGACCAGCGAGGAGACCTGGCGGCTCACCGTGCTCTTGTCCAGGCCCAGTCGGGCCACCAGGTCGCTCGCACGCAGCGGGCCGGCGTCCTGCAGCAGCGCCAGCAGGCCGTAGGCCGCGCCGTCCAGGTCGGGGTGCAGCTCGCGGGACAGGCGAGCGGAGATGGCGCGGGAGCGACGCAGCAGCAGGCCGATCTCCCGCTCCACCCGTACGTAGGCCTCGTGGGCGTCGACCTGCGTCACGGCGCCTCCTCGCTGGCGCTCGTCGGTGCCGTGCCGAGAGGTGCTCTGCTCATGGGTGACCTCGCACGCTCGGTCACGGCGCCTCCTCGCTGGCGCTCGTCGGTGCCGTGCCGAGAGGTGCTCTGCTCATGGGTGACCTCGCACGCTCGGTCACGGCGCCTCCTCGCTAGCGCTCGTCGGTGCCGTGCCGAGAGGTGCTCTGCCCATGGGTGACCTCGCACGCTCGGTCACCTCTCGTCCCGGGGCCGCCAGACGACCAGCGCCGAGGTGGGGGGCCGCAGCGGCACGAGGTCGCGCCCGTAGCCGGCCCGGACCGCGGACTCGGTGGCGATCCGCCGGCTCTCGGCGAGCTCCAGCTCGGTGATCAGCTCCTGCACCCGCTGCTGCAGGGCCTCCACCTGCGACTCCAGGTCGATGATCCGCTTGATGCCGGCCAGGTTGACGCCGTCCTCCTGGGACAGCCGCTGCACCTCGCGCAGCAGCGCGACGTCCCGTGGGCTGTACCGCCGGCCGCCGCCCCGGGTACGCCCGGGGCTGACCAGTCCGAGCCGGTCGTACTGGCGCAGCGTCTGTGCATGCATGCCGGCGAGCTCGGCCGCGACCGAGATGACGAAGACCGGCGCGTCCTCGGCGACGGCGCGGCCGACGTCGTGCTGTTCGCGACCGCCGTCGATGGGAACACTCACCGGGCACCCCCCTGCTGTACCGCGGCGGTGATCCGCGGCCGCGGGTCACCGAGCTCGGCGTCGAGCACCTTGACCGCCTCCTCCGCGGCGGGCGAGAGCCGCTTGGGCACCGCCACCTCGACGGTGACCAGCAGGTCCCCGGCCCGGCCCTTGCCCGGGACGCCGCGCCCGCGGACCCGCAGCGTCTGGCCGCTCGCCGTCCCCGCGGGGACCTTGAGCGTGACGTTGGCGTCCAGCGTGGGCACGGTCAGCGTCGCCCCGAGGGTGGCCTCGGCGAAGGTGATCGGCACGGTCAGCGTGAGGTCGTCGCCCGTGCGGCCGAACAGCTCGTGGTCGGACACGTGGACGACGACGAACAGGTCGCCCGCCGGGCCGCCACGCCGTCCGGGCGCGCCCTTGCCGGCCAACCGGATGCGCTGGCCGTCCTTGACGCCGGCCGGGATGCGCACCGTGATCGTGCGGGTCTGGGTGGTGACGCCGTTGCCCACACAGGTCGAGCAGGGGTCGTCGACGACCTGGCCGGTGCCGCGGCAGTTGCGGCAGGGCTCGGAGAAGGCGAACGCCCCCTGGCTGCGGCTCGTCACGCCGGCGCCCTGGCACACCGGGCAGGTGTGCGGGCTCGTCCCCGGCCGGGTACCGGAGCCGGAACAGGTCGGGCAGGTGCCCGGGCTCTGCATGCGCAGCGGCACCGTCACCCCCAGGACGGCCTCCTCGAAGGAGAGGGTCGCCTCGGTCTCGACGTCCTGGCCGCGCGCGGGCCCCGACGCCGCCTGGCTGCGCGCCCGGGCGGAGCCGGCGCCTCCTCCGCCGCCGAACAGGCCGCCGAACAGGTCGCCGAGCCCGCCGGCGCCCGT
>NZ_SPQN01000198.1 GCF_004571065.1 Geodermatophilus sp. DF01-2 | reverse complement strand
GATCTCACCCGGCCGACGGGGGTGGCCCGCCAGGCGGCCTCCTCGGCGGCCGCGGCCCGCTGGGCGGTGCGCACGCTGCGCTGGGCGTGGCCGAGTGCGAGGCGGGCGGCGTGCACCGCGGCGCCAGCGTCGTCCACCGCGCGGTCGGCGGCCGCCCACCACCCACTCACCGCTCGCGCGCCGTTCCACGACGGCGACTCGGCGTCGCCCGGCGGCGGGTCGGTGTGTGGCGGCGGGTCGGTGTGTGGGGACGCGGCGGCGTACGGGTCGGTGTGCGGGGACGCGGCGGCGTACGGATCGGTGTGCGGTGGCGCGCCGGTGTTCGCCGGCGGGCTGCCCAGGTTCCGCTCGAGCTGCTGGCCGGCGGCGAGCCATGCGGCGCGTTCGGCCGGATCGGTGACCCAGTCCGGCGGGTGGATGATCTCCGACCGGTACGGCTCGCCGGGCTCGACCGCCGCGGCGGTGAACTCCGACCAGCCGGGCAGCCCGGCGCCGGAGAAGTCACCGGCGGCGATCCGGCGTTCGGCCTCGGCCCACCACGCCGGATCGTCGAACCAGTCGCTCGGCCCGGTCGGCACGGCCTCGGCGCCCGGGCC
>NZ_SPQN01000032.1 GCF_004571065.1 Geodermatophilus sp. DF01-2 | reverse complement strand
GATCTGCCGGCCGCCGGAGCGCTCTCGGCCGGCACCGGGGGCAGCCCGCGCCGATGCGCCGGGGCCCGCGCCCCGACGGCCAGGGGCAGCGGGATCTCACCGGTCCGGGCAGCGCGGCGGCGGCCCACCTCGCCGCCCTGGCGGGCGATCAGCTGCTCGACGGTGATCGGCTCACGGGCCGGCGTCCCGTCGCCCGCGGCGGGGGACGGCGCGGCGGGACGGCGCCGGACCCGGGAACGCCCGGGCGTGCGGCCGTCCCTCGCGTCGTCGCGCGTGCGCTTGTCCCCCACCCGTGCCGACTTCCCATCGTCGAACTGTCGCCCCGGCGGGCGCCGTCGCTCCCGCGCCGCGCTCGGCAGTACCGCTGCGCAGTCGGGTCGCTACCCAGGATACGGTCGGGGCGGCCCCTTCCGGGTCGGACGCGCGGAGACCGGCGGGCAGGACCCGACCGCCGCCCGTAGCCTCCGCGGGATGAAGTTGCCGTTCGTCCCCGGCCCGTCCGACGTGATCTCCGCGGTGGAGGGCGTCCGCGACGGCGTCGCCGAGGCCCTCGCCCTGGTCCCGCGGCTGACCGCCG
This sequence comes from Geodermatophilus sp. DF01-2, assembly GCF_004571065.1. GTDB lineage: Bacteria > Actinomycetota > Actinomycetes > Mycobacteriales > Geodermatophilaceae > Geodermatophilus. Next base: position 39,882 of record NZ_SPQN01000032.1, on the reverse strand, counting down.
TCGTCGGCGGCGTGGAGTCGCTGCTCGACCGGGTGACCACCGTCGTCGACCGGGCCGAAGGATTCGTCGAGCGGCTGGACGCCGAGGTCTCCGCGGTCGAGGGCACCCGCCGCCGTGTGGATGCCATGATCGCCGCGGTCGGCGAGACCCAGCGGAAGGCCGACGCGGCCATCTCCGGGCTGCAGTCCACCCAGCGGCGCGCCGACGAAGCCATCATCGCCGCCGGGCACACCATCTCCCGCTCCGACGAGGCCATCACCGCCGTCGGGCACACCATCTCCCGCTCCGACGAGGCCATCACCGCCGTCGGCCGCACGATCTCCCGGTCCGACGACGCCATCACCGCGGTGGAGGGCACGATCTCCCGGTCCGACGACGCCATCACCGCGGTGGGCCGCACGATCTCCCGGTCGGACGAGGCCATCACCGCCGTCGGGCACACCATCTCCCGCTCCGACGAGGCCATCACCGCCGTCGGGCACACCATCTCCCGCTCCGACGGCGCGGTGGGCCGGGCCGAAGAGCTGATCGGTCGGATGGACCCGCTGGTCGAGGTGTTCGAGGAGCCGCTGCTGGCCCTGGCTCCGTCGGTGCGTCGCCTTGCGGCCAGCGTCGACCCGGCCGAGGTGGAGGCGGTGGTCACCTTCATCGACCGGCTGCCGCGGCTGATGACCCACCTCGACGAAGACATCCTGCCGGTGATCGAGTCGATGGGCTCGGTGGCCACCGACGTGCACGACCTGCTCGACACCATGCAAGACCTGCGGCACGTGGTGAAGGGGTTCCCCGGCTCCCGGCTGTTCCGCCGGCGGGGGGCGGAGGAGGTCGCGGAGGACGAGGAACGCGAGGCCGCCGACCGCGCCGGAGCGGACGGTCAGGAGCCGGAGCGCACCGGCTCCTGACCGCCGTCCCTCAGGTCTCGGTGGGGTACCCCAGGGCGCGGACGACGTCGCCGATGCGCACGTAGGTCTCGCCCTCCGGCAGGCGGCGCAGCTCGTCGACGACCGCGTCCGGCGCCCGGTGGTCCAGCGCCGCCTCGACGAGGGCCGGCCCGTCGCTCGGGAAATCGGCCCGGTCCAGCCACCGGGCCAGCTCGGCGCGGCGCACCACGGCGTCGGCGTCCATGCCCACCGGGGTGCCGCCGACGAGCGTGCCCTGGGGGTCGCTGTCGATGTCGGGGTCGCCCTCGGCCTGCGGCTCGACCTCGCGCCACTCCTCGGCGCGGGTCCCTCGCTCGGCCTTGAGCATCCCCTGGACCTCGTGCTCGAGTTCCTCGTCGAGCCGGGGATTGTGCTTGGTGCTGCGGGCCGCCGTCCCGGCGAACTGGTCTCCGGTCTCGCTCACGATCGCCCCTCTCCTGGTGCCTCGTTGTGCTGGTGCGCCGTCACTTCTCGTGCAGGGCGCCGGGCTTGTGCACCGCGGTCTTGCCGGTCTTGTCGCTCTCGACCTCGTACTGCGGCTCGTCCTCGCTGGCCTTCACCGTCCGCCCGGACGCCTCCGTCTCCGAGGTGATCTTGCGCTTGACGGTGCCCTCGACCTCCTGGCCGTGGCTCTTCCAGGTGACGTGGTCACCCTTCCTCAGCTCGTCGGACACGTGGCCCTCCCGGTGCTCGGCGCGGTCCCCTGCCCCTGCCCGGCGCACACCCGCGGCACACATCACCCGTTCGGAACGTCGGATTCACCCGTGCGGGCACTGACGCGGGCCTGATCGTCACGTAGCGTTCTCGTCGACGGAGGGCGCCGCACCATCGCTGCTGTTCGGGGCGGCGGATGCGACTACCCACGGTGACGCGCCCCCGTCCTCGATCGCCGGCCCGGTCGCCCCCATTCCCCCGGGGTCGACCGGGTCGGCCCGCTCTAGGCTGTCTCCGCCATGCCCCTCAGCGACGCGACTCCACCGGCGGCGGCACCTTCCAGTCCTGCCGCCTCCTCACCGACCCCTCCCGGCCCCACCCGGCCGGTCGACGTCCTCACCGTGACGTCGGTGACGGACGTCACGCCCTCCGTGCGCCGCGTCGTGCTCTCGGCCACCTCGGCCGCGGCCGCGGCGGCCGGACCCACCGTCTCGCTGCTGGTCCCGCGCGTCGGCGACCCGGCGCCGCGCTGGCCCGACGTGGCACGGGACGGGCGGATCGTCTGGCCTCCCGGCTCGCACGGCGTGAGCCTGCGCAGCTACACCGCCCGCCGGCAGGACGCCGACCGCGGTGAGGTGGAGATCGACTTCGTGCTGCACGGCGACGGTCCGGCGGCGGCGTGGGCGGCCGCCGCCGGGCCCGGCGCGATGATCGCCGCCGCCGGTGGCGGCCCGCTGGGCGACCGGCCGGCGGGGTGGCTGTTGCTGGCCGGCGACGAGACCGCCCTGCCGGCGATCACCCGCATCCTGGCCACGGCTGCGCCGTCCACCCGCGGGGTGGCCCTGGTGGAGGTCGCCGACGCCGCGGAGGAGCAGCCGCTGACCGCCCCCGAGGGCGTCCAGGTGCGCTGGCTGCACCGCGACGGCACCCCGCCCGGGGAGAGCACGTTGCTGGCCGACGCCGTCGCGGCGCTGGACCGCCCGGCCGGCGACGACCTCTTCGCCTGGGTGGCCGCGGAGTCGGCGGCCGTGCGCGCCGTCCGCGCCGACCTGCGCGGACGGTGGGGGCTCGGCCGGGTCCAGCACCACGCGATCGGCTACTGGCGCCGCGGCCGGGCGATGGCGCCCGCCGGCTGACGTCCGCGGGAGCCGGCCGACGAGCACGACCGGGTGGCCGGCGTCCAGACTCCTCACAGGAAGTGTCCAGGAGTGCTCCAGCCCGGGGCCGCACCCTCGGAGCATGACGACGGCAGCGCGTTCGACGGGAGGTGCTGTGACCAGCACCGGCAGGAGCTCAGCACCGGAGGCGCGTCTCCTCGTGGTGGACGACGAACCCAACATCCGCGAGCTGCTCTCGGCCAGCCTGCGCTACGCCGGCTTCGAGGTGGCCACCGCCGCGGACGGCCAGCAGGCGCTGGCCATGGCGGCGTCCTTCCGTCCCGACCTGCTGGTCCTCGACGTGATGATGCCGGGCCTCGACGGTTTCGGTGTGGTACGGCGGTTGCGAGAGAGCGGCCGGCACACGCCGGTGGTGTTCCTCACCGCCCGCGACGCCGCGGAGGACAAGGTGTCCGGGCTGACGCTGGGCGGTGACGACTACATCACCAAGCCGTTCAGCCTCGACGAGGTGCTCGCCCGCATCCGAGCGGTGCTGCGCCGCAGCACCGGACCCCAGCGCCCCGCCGACGCGCCGCGGCTGACCTTCGCCGACATCGAGCTCGACGAGGAGTCGCACGAGGTGGTGAAGGCCGGTCAGGTGGTCAGCCTCTCGCCGACGGAGTTCAAGCTGCTGCGCTACCTGATGGCCAACGCCGGCCGGGTGCTGTCCAAGGCGCAGATCCTGGACCACGTGTGGAACTACGACTTCAACGGTGACGCCAACGTCGTCGAGTCCTACATCTCCTACCTGCGCCGCAAGGTCGACACGACGGAGCCGCGGCTGCTGCACACCATCCGGGGCGTGGGCTACACGCTGCGGCTGCCGCGCGGGACGTGAGCCGACAGGGAGTGAGCACCGCAGCGAGCGCCGGCGAGCGAAGGACCGGAGCGACCGCGGAGGCGACCGGTGTCGCAGCGAGCGAGGAGCGGAACGTCCCGGGGGAGCCGACCGGTGGCGTCGTGACGGGCCGGCCCGTCCCCGGCGCGGGCAGCCGCATGTCCCGCTTCCCGCTGCGGATCACGTTGGTGGCACTCATCGTGGCGCTGGTCGGCCTGGCGCTGACCGCCACGGGCGTCGCCGCCACGCGGATGCTCCAGGGGTACCTGGAGAGCCAGCAGGAGGACGAGCTGCGGCAGGTCCTCGACGAGGCACAGACCGACCCCCGGGTGCTCGACGCCTGCCTGGACGGCGTCGACCGTGGGGTGCCCGCCTCCTACTTCGTCGGCTGCCTGGCGCCGGACGCCGACGAGGTGACCGTCGTCTACGCGCCGCCGCCGAGGGCCGGCGACCTGCCGGACGTCACCGACGAGGTCCGCGAGTCCGACGGACGACCCGGCCCGACGTGGTCGCGGGACGGCGACTGGCAGATGGTGTCCCGTGACGTCGGCAGCGGCTACACCCTCGTGGCCGCGGGCGACCTGGGGCGTGACGAGCGGGTCATCGGCCGGCTCGTCGCCATCGAGGTCGTCGTCGGGCTGGTGGTGCTCACCATCCTCGGGGCCGCCGCGTACGTGCTGGTCCGCAACAGCCTGCGGCCGCTGACCGAGGTGGAGCGCACGGCGGCCGCGATCGCCGCCGGCGACCTGTCCCAGCGGGTACCGGCGGGGAACGACCGCACCGAGGTGGGCCGGCTGGCGACGGCGCTCAACGGGATGCTCTCCCGCATCGAACACGGCTTCCGGGCGCAGCAGGCCTCCGAGGAGCAGGCCCGCGCCTCGGAGACCCGGATGCGCCGGTTCGTCGCCGACGCCAGCCACGAGCTGCGCACCCCGCTGACCTCGATCCGCGGGTTCGCCGAGCTCTACCGGCAGGGTGCGGTGGGCAGCCCGGAGGAGACCGCCCGGCTGATGCAGCGCATCGAGTCCGAGGGCGCCCGCATGGGGGTGCTGGTCGAGGACCTGCTGCAGCTGGCCCGGCTGGACCAGCAGCGTCCGCTGACGATCACCCCGGTGGACCTGGCCGAGGTCGCCGGTGATGCCGTCCACGACGCCCGCGCCGTCCAGCCGGACCGGCCGGTCAGCCTGCACCTGGACGAGGCGCTCAGCGAGGTGCCGGTGGTGCTGGGCGACGAGGCCCGGCTGCGCCAGGTGGTCGGCAACCTGGTCACCAACGCGCTCGTGCACACGCCTCCGACGGCGCCGGTCACGGTGAGCCTCTCCGACGAGCCGGCGCCGGGGGACGGGCCGGGTGACGGGGCGGCCGAGGACGGCGGCGTCGTCGTGCTGCGGGTGACCGACCAGGGGCCGGGCATGGCACCCGAGGACGCCGCCCGGGTGTTCGAGCGCTTCTACCGGGCCGACCCCTCCCGCGCCCGGACGGCGGGCGGCACCGGGCTGGGGCTGGCCATCGTCAGCGCGCTGGTCGCCGCGCACGGGGGCACCGTGCACCTGGACACCGCCCCGGGCCGGGGCGCGGCGTTCACCGTGCGGCTGCCGCGCTCCGGTCCCGGCGCGGCGGTCCTCCCGGTGCCGGACGGCCCGGCAGCCTGAGCCGGCGACCGGCTGGTTACCGTCCGCGGGTGCACTCCGACGCGGGCGGGCAGCCCTACGACGCCGACCTGATGGCCGCGGTGACCGAGCTCGGCACGGCCCTGCGGCAACTGGTGGACGCCTCCGTGCGCACCACCGTCCCGGCCGCCGAGCTGCGCGCCGCGGCCGCCGAGGCCCGGGCGGTCACCACGCGGCTGGCCGTTACGCAGCGGCCCCCGACCCAGCTGCCCGCGCTCGACGACCCGCTGGTCTTCCGCCGCGTCTACAACCCGGTGAGCGGGGTGGGCAGCGCCCTGGCCCCGCCGCTGCGGATCCGCCCGGCCGCGGGCGGTGTGGTCGCCGAGGCCACGCTCGGCCAGGCCTACGAGGGCCCGCCCGGCTACGTGCACGGCGGGATGAGCAGCCTGCTCATGGACCAGCTCCTCGGCGCGGCCGCGATCGCCGCCGGGCTGTGGGGCATGACCGTCCACCTGGAGCTGGACTACCGGCGGCCGGTGCCGCTCTCGACGCCGCTGGTGTTGCGGGCGCGCGTGACCGAGTCGGCGGGGCGCAGGTGCGTCGTCACCGGGACCATCGCCATCGCCGGGGCACCCGACCGGCCCCTGGTGGAGGCCCGCGGCGTCTTCGTCATGCCGCGGGAGGAGCTGCGCGCCGACTACTTCGGCGCGATCACCGACGCCTCCGGCCGGCACGCCCCGCCCGGACGGCCGACCGACGCCACGGCCCTGGCGGAGGAGCCGTGACCGACGTCGAGGTCGCGGCCGCGGCGGCGCGGGCGGCGGCCGCCGTCCTGACCGGGCTGCGCGAGGAGGGCCGGCTGTCCGGCCGGGCCCTGGGCGACGCCGGGGACGCCGCCGCGCAGGCCGCCATCTCCGGGTTGCTGGCCGACCACCGCGCGGACGACGTCGTCTTCAGCGAGGAGGCGGTCGACGACCCCCGCCGGCTGGCGGCCGATCGGGTGTGGATCGTCGACCCGCTCGACGGCACCCGCGAGTACGGCGAGGTGCCGCGCCCGGACTGGGCGGTGCACGTGGCGCTGTGGTCGGCCGGTGAGCTGGTCGCCGCCGCGGTCGCCCTCCCCGCACTGGACGAGGTGCTGGCGACCGACCCGGCACCCGCCGTGCCGGCCTCCGGTGGGGGCCGGCCGCGGATCGCGGTGAGCCGCACCCGCCCGCCGGAGGTCGCCGCCACCGCCGCGGCCGCCCTCGACGCGGAGCTGGTCCCGATGGGTTCGGCGGGGTGGAAGGTCACCGCCGTCGTGCGCGGCGAGGTCGACGCCTACGTGCACGCGGGCGGCATGTACCAGTGGGACTCGGCCGCGCCGGTCGCCGTCGCCCGCGCCGCGGGGCTCACCGCCGTCCGGCTGGACGGCTCGCCGCTGGTCTACAACCAGCCCGACCCCTCCCTGCCGGACCTACTGGTCTGCCGCCCCGAGCTGGCCGAGCGGCTGCTCGCCGGGGTGCGAGCAGGGTCACAGCGGTCGCGGTGAGGCGGTGGCGGAGACTGGTACGGGGAATCTCCCCTGAGCCGGTGCGGTTGGTGCTGGTTCGAGTCCTGTCCCCGAGCCCCCGGAGCCTTGACACGTGAGCGAGCTTGCGAGCTCACCGATGGACACAGCACGACTCGGCACGCGGCCGACGAGCGCTGGCGAGGAGGACGCGTGACGACCCCCGACTACCGGCTCTCCCAGCTGGAGACGCTGGAGGCCGAGTCCATCCACGTGATCCGCGAGGTGGCCGCCGAGCTCGAGCGGCCGGTGCTGCTCTTCTCCGGCGGCAAGGACTCGATCGTGATGCTGGAGCTGGCCCGCAAGGCGTTCGCGCCGGCCCGCATCCCCTTCCCGGTCATGCACGTCGACACCGGGCTGAACTTCCCCGACGTGCTCGAGTTCCGCGACAAGCGGGTCGCCGAGCTCGGTGTCCAGCTGATCGTCGCCTCGGTGCCCGACGCGATCGCCAGGGGCCTGGTGAAGGAGGAGCCGAACGGCTCCCGCAACCGCATCCAGACCCCGGTGCTGCTCGACGCGGTCGAGGAGCACGGCTTCACCGCACTGTTCGGTGGGGCTCGGCGCGACGAGGACAAGGCCCGGGCCAAGGAGCGGGTCTTCTCCTTCCGCGACGAGTTCGGCCAGTGGGACCCGAAGAACCAGCGTCCCGAGCTGTGGGACCTGTACAACGGCCGGATCCACCTCGGTGAGTCGATCCGCGTCTTCCCGCTGTCGAACTGGACCGAGCTCGACATCTGGCAGTACATCGCCCGCGAGCAGATCGCCATCCCGCCGCTGTACCTCGCCCAGGAGCGGGAGGTCGTCGAGCGGCACGGGATGCTGTACGCGGTCAACGAGTTCATCCGCCCGAAGGACGGCGAGCAGCCGTTCCGGGCGACGGTCCGCTACCGCACCGTCGGCGACGCGAACCTCACCGCCGCCGTGCGCTCGGAGGCGACCACGGTCGAGGAGGTCATCGCCGAGATCGCGGTGACCCGGATGACCGAGCGGGGCGCGACCCGCGGTGACGACAAGGTCAGCGACGCCGCCATGGAGGACCGGAAGAAGGAGGGCTACTTCTGATGGCTCCCGCCGAGACGTACCCCGCCGTGACGGACGTCGACGAGCCCGTCGACGTCCATTCCGCCGTCGCCGAGCACGCGGTGGAGATCGCCACCGCGCGCAAGGACATCCTGCGCATCGCCACCGCCGGCTCGGTGGACGACGGCAAGAGCACGCTGATCGGCCGGCTGCTCTACGACAGCAAGGCGATCTTCGAGGATCAGTACGAGGCGGTCGCCCGCGCCAGCAAGGGCGACCACGTCGACCTGGCGCTGCTCACCGACGGCCTGCGCGCCGAGCGCGAGCAGGGCATCACCATCGACGTCGCCTACCGTTACTTCGCCACCCCGCGGCGGACGTTCATCCTGGGCGACACCCCCGGCCACGTGCAGTACACGCGCAACATGGTCACCGGCGCCTCGACCGCCGACCTGGCGATCGTGCTGGTCGACGCCCGCAAGGGCATGGTCGAGCAGAGCCGCCGACACGCATTCCTCGCCTCGCTGCTGCGGGTGCCGCACCTGGTGGTGGCGGTGAACAAGATGGACCTCGTCGACTGGTCGGAGCAGACCTTCGACGCCATCGCCGACGAGTTCAGCGCCTTCGCGGCCAAGCTCAGCGTCCCGGACCTGACGGTCGTCCCGATCTCCGCCCTGCACGGGGACAACGTGGTGACGCACTCCCCCAACACCCCGTGGTACGAGGGCCCGACGCTCCTCCACCACCTCGAGCACGTGCACGTGGCCAGCGACCGCAACCTCACCGACGCCCGGTTCCCGGTCCAGTACGTCGTCCGGCCGCAGACCGAGGCCCACCACGACTACCGCGGCTACGCGGGGACGGTCGCCAGCGGGGTGTTCCGGCCGGGCGACGAGGTGCAGGTGCTGCCCAGCGGCCTGACGACGACGGTCGCCGGCATCGACGGCCCGCGCGGCCCGGTGGAGGAGGCGTTCCCGCCCATGTCGGTGACGTTGCGGCTGGACGACGATCTGGACGTCTCCCGCGGCGACCTGGTCTGCAAGCCGGAGAACGCACCGACCGCCACGCAGGACCTCGACGCGCTGGTCTGCTGGATGGCCGACGAGCCGCTGCGGCCCCGTCAGCGCATCGCGGTCAAGCACACCACCCGCACGGTCCGCGCGATGGTCAAGGAGTTGGCCTACCGGCTGGACGTCAACACGCTGCACCGCGACCGGGAGGCCACCGAGCTCGGGCTCAACGACATCGGCCGCGTGCGGCTGCGGGCCACCCAGCCGCTGTTCGTCGACGACTACATCCGCAACCGGGTCACCGGTCGGTTCATCCTCGTCGACGAGGCCACCAACGCCACGGTCGGCGCCGGGATGCTCACCCCCGCCGGCTGAGAAAGGACCCCTCCTCCCCACCCCTCGCACGCTCGGGGCGGTGCCCGGAAGGGGGTCGGCCACTGGCGGCGGTGTGCGCTGAGGCCCGGTTCCGGACGTCGGAACGGGGCCTCAGCGCACATGCTGCGACGGGTGCAGGGGGTCAGGCGGCGGTGACCCCGACGCCGGCGGCCTTCTCCAGCGCCCGGCGGGTGAGCAGCCGGGCGAGGTGCCGGCGGTACTCCTGGTCGGCGTGCATGTCCGCCGACGGCGAGGTGCCGTCGGCGGCCAGCGCCGCGGCCTCGGCGATCGACGCGCCGCGGGCCAGCGCCTCCTCGGTGGCGGTGGCCCGCACCACCGTCCCGGCCATGTTGGCCAGCGCCACCCGGCCGTCCACCGCCGCGACCGCGACGATCGGCCAGTCGTTGGCCCGGCGGGTGAACTTCTCGTACGCCCAGCCGGCCGGCCCGGTGCGCGGGACCCGCAGCTCGACGACCAGCTCCTCCGGCTGTAGCGCGGTCTCGAAGAAGCCGAGCCAGAACTCGGTCAGCGGGATCGACCGGCGCCCGTCCGGACCCTGCACGACCACGCTGCCGCCGAGCGCCAGCAACGCCGTGGGCAGGTCGGAGGCGGGGTCGCTGTGCGCCACCGTGCCGCCGAGGGTGCCGCGGTGGCGCACCTGCGGGTCCCCGACCTGGCCGGCGGCGTGGGGCAGGATCGGCACCTCGGCCCCCGCGACCTCGTCGCGCTCCAGCTCGTGGTGTCGGATGCCGGCGCCGATGGCCACCTCGTCGCCCTCGACCCGCACGTAGGACAGCCCCGGGATCCGGCCGATGTCGACGAGCACGGCTGGCATGGCCAGCCGCAGCTTCATCAGCGGCAGCAGCGAGTGGCCGCCGGCGATGACCTTGGCGTCGTCCCCGTGCGCCACCAGCGCGGCGACCGCCTCCTCCACCGACGCCGCGCGGACGAACTCGAACGGCCCCGGGATCACGCGTCCTCCCCCTGCGCCTGCGGCACCCGGCCGGCGGCGGGGCCGGCGCCCGCCGCGGCCCGCACCGCGCGGACGATGTTGTGGTAGCCGGTGCACCGGCAGAGGTTGCCCTCCAGCCCCTCGCGGACCTCGCGGTCGCTGGGGTCGGGGTTGTCGGCCAGGAGGCCGATGGCGGCCATCACCATCCCGGGCGTGCAGAACCCGCACTGCAGGCCGTGCTCCGCGCGGAAGGCGCTCTGCACCGGGTGCAGCTCGCCGTCCGGTCCGGCCAGCCCCTCCAGGGTCGTCACCTGGCAGTCGTCGGCCTGCGCGGCCAGCACGGTGCACGACTTCACCGACAGCCCGTCGACGATCACCGTGCAGGCTCCGCACGAGGTGGTGTCGCAGCCGATGTTCGTGGCCCGCAGCCCGCAGACCTCCCGCAGGTAGTGCGCCAGCAGCAGCCGGGGCTCGACCTCGTCGGTGCGCGGCTCGCCGTTGACCGTCAGGGTGACCTTCATGCGGGGCTGCCTTCCTGTTGCGCCTGCTGGATGGCCCGCCACACCGTCATCGGCGTGGTGGGCATGTCGATGTGCCGGACGCCGAGGTGGGCGACCGCGTCGACGACGGCGTTGTGGACGGCGGGGGTGGCGCCGATGGTGCCCGCCTCGCCGATGCCCTTGGCGCCGAGCGGGTTGAGCGGCGTGGGCGTGGCCATGTCGACGAGCTCGAAGCTCGGCAGCTCGGTCGCCGAGACGAACGGGTAGTCGGCCAGGGTCGCGGTCTGCGGGTTGCCGTCGGCGTCGTACCGGACCTCCTCGAGCAGCGCCTGCGCCACGCCCTGGGCGATGCCCCCGTGCCGCTGCCCCTCGGCCAGCAGCGGGTTGACGATCGTGCCGGCGTCGTCGACGGACACCATCCGCAGCATCTCGGCCTTCCCGGACTCGGTGTCCACCTCCACGACGGCGACGTGCGCGCCGAAGGGGAAGGTCGGGGCGGCTGCCTGGAACCGGGTCTCCACGACCAGCGGCTCGGACTCGGCCAGCTGCGCGAGGGTGATGCCGGCCCCCGGGGTGCCGCGCACGGCCAGTCCGGCCGAGGCCAGGTCGACCTCGAGGTCGGCGGGATCGACCTCCAGCTGGTCGGCGGCTCGCCGCTTGGCCAGCTCGATGAGCTCGACGGCGGCCTGGTGCACCGCGGCGCCGCCCTGCTGGAGGCTGCGCGAGCCCATGGTGCCGCCGCCCCACGGGATGCGGTCGGTGTCGCCGTGCACCACGGTGATCCTCTCGACCGGGATGCCGAGCTGGTCGCTGGCGAGCATGGCCCAGGCCGTGGCGTGCCCCTGGCCGTGCGGCGAGGTGCCGGTGAGCACGGTCGCCGTCCCGTCGGGGTGCACCTCCAGCCCGGCGGACTCCCCGGTCCCCACGCCGGTGTCGGCGCCGGTGATCTCCACGTAGACCGACAGCCCGATGCCCAGCTGCCGGACGTCGCCGCGCGCGCGGCGGCGGGCCTGCTCGGCACGCAGCTCGGGGTAGCCGGCGGCCTCCAGTGCCGTGTCCAGCGCCGGGACGTACGCGCCGCTGTCGTAGACCGCGCCGGTCGGCGTCGTGTGCGGCTCGGAGAACGGAGGCAGCAGGTTCGCCCGCCGGACCTCGGCCGGGTCCATGCCGATCTCGCCGGCGAAGAGGTCCATCGCCCGCTCGACGGCGGCGGTGGCCTCGGGTCGACCGGCTCCGCGGTAGGCGCCGACCGAGGTGGTGTTCGTCGCCAGTGCGCGGGCCCGGGCGTGCACCCTGGGAAAGGCGTAGACGGCCGGGGCCATGAGCATGGTGAGCCTCGGCAGGACGGCGCCCACCCGCGGATAGGCGCCGCAGTCCTGGTCGACCTCGAGGCTGTAGGCCTCCACCGTGCCGTCCCGGCGGCCGCCGATGGTGACCACCTGGTCCTGGCCGCGGCCGTGGAGCATCCCGACCAGGTTCTCCGACCGGTTCTCGGTCCACCGCACCGGCCGGCCCACCCGCTGGGCCAGCCAGGCGACCATGGCGAACTCGGGGTCGGCACCGATCTTGGCGCCGAAGCCGCCGCCGACGTCCGGGGTCACCAGGTGGACCAGCGCCGGGTCCAGCCCGAGCCAGCCGGCGATCTGTCTCCTGGCCTGCTGCGCACCCTGGTTGGAGCACCAGATCGTCACTCGCCCGTCCTCGCCCCAGGCCGCGGCGGCGGCCCGGGTCTCCAGCGGCACCGGCGCCACGCGCTGGTTGACGATCCGCTGGGAGACGACGACCTCGCAGCCGGCGAGGAAGTCGTCCGGCACCGGCTCCCCGAAGGAGGCCATGACGTTCGTGCCGGCCTCGGGGAACAGCAGCACCTCGTCCTCCGCCGCATCGGCCGTGGTCACGACGGCGGGCAGCGGGTCGACGTCCACGGCGACCAGCTCCGCGGCGTCCTCACCCTGGTAGCGCTCCTCGGTGAGGACGACGGCGACGATGTCACCGACGAACCGCACCCTGTCGGTCGCCAGCCACGGACGGGTCGTCGCCGGCGGCACCATCGGCAGCCCGGCGGGGATGGGCTCGAGCGCGGCGCAGTCGGCGGCGGTGACGACGTCGACGACGCCGAGCGCCTCACGCGCGGCGGAGGTGTCGACGGACAGCAGGCGGCCGTGGGCCACCTGGGACCGGACGAACGTCGCGTACACCGCGCCGGCGAGCCGGTCGTCGACCAGGTCGTCGGTGTACGTCGCGCCGCGGGTGAGGAACAGCGGGTCCTCCGTGCGGACGACCCGTGTACCGAGGATGCTCATGTGCTCACTCCCGTCGGCTGAGAGACGGGGGTCACCCTCTCAACCCCGGCGGCGGTGCGCCACCTCTCGACCCGGGCCGCGGACGACCGCGCCGTGTGGTGAGGTGGGCGCGATGAGCGGCGGGGGGACGGCGCGGCCCCGGGCGGCGACGCTGCTCTTCGTGGCCGCCGTCGTGGCGGTGGCCCTCAACCAGCGGCCCGCGGTGGTGGCCGTGGCCCCGCTGCTCGGCGACCTGCGGGCCGACACGGGTCTGTCCCCCGCGATGGGCGGCCTGCTCACCACGCTGCCGGTGCTCTGCTTCGGCGCGTTCGCCCCGCTGGCTCCCCGGATCGCCCGGAGAGTCGGCCTGGAGCTGGCGGTCGCGGCGTCGCTGCTGGTGCTCGCCGCCGGCATCGCGCTCCGGCTGCTGTCCCCCGTGTCGGCGCTCTACGCGGGCAGCCTGCTGGCCGGGGCGGCGATCGCCGTCGCCAACGTGCTGATGCCCGCCTACGTCAAGCGCGAGGCCACCCGCCCCGGCGTGGTGATGGGGGTGTACTCGGCGTCGCTGAACGTCGGGGCTGCGGTCGGTGCGGCGGCCACGGTCCCGCTGGCCGCCGCCGTCGGCTGGGGGTGGCGCGGCGCGCTCGCCGCCTGGCTGGTGCTGGCGCTGGCCGCCCTGGCGCTGTGGCTCCCGGTGGCGGGCACCGGCCGCGCGCACCGCGCCGCCCGCGGAACGGTGCCCGGAGGCGGGTCCTGGACGCTGCTGCGCCAGCCGCTGGCCCGGCAGGTGACCGTCTTCATCGGCATGCAGAGCGTGCAGTTCTACTCGATCGGCGCCTGGCTGCCCACGTTGCTGGCCGACGCCGGGGTGCCGGTGTCGGAGGGCGGCCTGCTGCTGGGCCTGAGCAACGTCGTCGGGGCCGCGGGCGCGCTGCTGGCACCGGCGCAGGCCGGCCGGATGCGCACCCAGCGCCCGCTGGTGCTGGCCGTCGCCGGCACCTACCTGGTCGGGCTGGGCGGGCTGCTGTTGGTCCCCGGCCAGGGCACGCTGCTCTGGGTCGCCGCCTTCGGCCTGGCCCAGGGCAGCGGCTTCGCCCTGGCGCTGACGCTCATCGTGCTGCGCAGCCCCACCCCGCTCACCGCCGCCCGGCTGGGCGGGGTGGCCCAGTGCCTGGGCTACCTGCTCGCGGCCGCCGGCCCGCTGGCGCTCGGCTGGCTCTACGACCTCACCGGCGGCTGGGGCGCACCGCTGGCGCTCTTGTTCGCCTGCCTGGTGCCGATGACCTGGGCCGGCTGGGGCGCCGCGCGCAACGCCGTCCTGTCCACCGGGGAGCAGCCGCGGGCGGCCAGCCCGGCCTGAACGAGGACCCCGTCCTCGGGACCGCACCTTCCGGTCAGGGTCACCGGCAGGTGCTCGAAGCCGCGCAGCGCCTGCAGGTCACGGCGGACCGGCCGGCCCGACACCCGCAGGCCGGGGAAGCGCTCGGTGAGCGCCTGCAACGCCACGGCCGCCTCCAGCCGGGCCAGCCCGGCCCCGACGCAGTAGTGGATGCCGGCGGAGAACGCCAGGTGGTCGCGGGCGTTGCGGCGGGTGACGTCGAACCGGCCGGGGTCGGCGAAGACCTCGGGGTCGCGGTTGGCCGCGCCGAGCAGCAGCGTCACGCGGGAGCCCGGGCGCAGCGGGACGCCGGCCAGCGTGGTCTCGGCGCGGACCGTGCGGCCGGTGATCTGCACCGGGCTGTCGAACCGGAGCACCTCCTCGACGGCGTCCGGCCAGCCCCCGGGATCGGCGAGCAGGGCGGCACGCTGGTCACGGTGCGCGTCGAGCAGGACGACGGCGTTGCCGAGCAGGTTGACCGTCGTCTCGAAGCCGGCGCCCAGCAGCAGCATCACGGTGGCGTGCAGCTCCCGATCGGTCAGCGCGTCCTCCTCTGACGCGACGACCAGCCGGCTGACCAGGTCCTCGCCCGGGGTCCGGCGCAAACGGTCGAAGTGCCCGCGCAGGAAGTCGTGCAGCGCCCGCAGCGCGCGGTCGGCGGCCAGGAACCGGCGCAGCGGCAGGCCGGGGTCCAGGGTCGCCGCCGCGGCGGCGCCCCAGCGCAGGAAGTCCTCCCGGCGGTCGGCCGGCACGCCGAGCAGGTCGGCGATGACCAGGACGGGCAGCGGGGCGGCGTACGCCGCGACCAGGTCCACCGGCTCCCCGCGGGCGGCGGCGGGCGCCAGGGCGTCGAGCAGGGTGTCGGCGATCCGCCGGACCATCGGCTCGGCCGCCGCGGTCGCGCGGGGAGTGAAGGCCCGGCTCACCAGCCGGCGGTAGCGGGTGTGGTCGGGCGGGTCGACGACGAGCATCGACGGGGGCTCGGCGACGCCGGTGACGGCGGGGTCGTCGCCGAAGGCGAGTGCCCACCGGGCCGGCCGGGGTGCCCCGGACCAGTCGAAGCCGACACCGAAACGGTCCGACCGCAGCACCTCCTGCGCCACGCCGTGCGCCGTGGTCAGCGGGCCGAGGGCGGTTGCCACCAGCGGCCCCCGGGCGCGCAGCTGCTCGTAGAGGCCGTACGGCTCCGCACGCAGGGCAGGATCGCGCAGCAGGCGGGCGACGAGGTCACCGCGGCGTGCCTCCCGGGACAGGTAGGCCGCCGGCATGCCGTGGCGCACCGCCCACCGGGCCATCGTGCGGACGGGGCGCAGCGAACGGGCCGGCTGTGCGCCCGCCACGCGGGCCGGTGTCGTCGTCGTCCCCACGCCCGCGCTCCCTCCGCCGTCCACCGGGTGGTGCGGAGTGTGGCAGGGCTGTGCCGGACGTGGCCGATCAGCCACGCCCGGCACCGCTGTCAGCCGGCGGGGTCGGCCTTGGGGTCGGGGGCCGTGCTGGGGTCGCCGTCCCAGTCCTTGCCCGCCACGTCGGCGTGCTCGGAGGTGCTGTCGGTCTGCTCGGCGACGGTGCGGATCATCTCCTCGTCGGAGAGCCCCTCGCCCGCGCCCTCGCTCCGGCCGGTCGGCTCGCTCATGCCATCTCCTCCTCGGTCGATCGGTCTCCCCGCCCCTCCCCGGGAGCCGCCGCCGTCAAACTCCGGCGAGCGCGGTGGCGACCCCCGCGCTCGGGTCGAGGGCCGGGCCGGCTCGAACCGCACGCGCGCCGTCGGCGTGGCCCTCGACGCCCCGGCGTCCGACGATGCCGGCGGCCGGTCGCCGGTCCCGAACCCGGTGCCCACGACCCGGACGCCCAATGGGGCGCCGACAACGTCTGTTGCACGCGAGGGCTCTTGCGTGTCACACGCCTTGCGCAGCGGGAGGAACGTACGGATAGTGGGCAACCGGGTTGCCCACATCCGGACATCTGACGCGGAGGTGCCGTGGCGACGGACCCCATCGAGCAGGACCCGGCCGCCCGGGCGCTCAGCGACCTGCTCGCCGTGCTCGACACCTGCATGGCGGAGCTCGGCGGAGCCCGTGAGCGGGCCGGGAAGCTGCTCGAGGAGCGCCGGAGCGGCCGCGCCTGGCTCGACATCGTCACCGCGGAGTCCCGCCCGCTGGTGGTCGAGCAGATCAGCTCGGTGATGGCGGCCCTGGCCAGCGCCGGTGGCGCCTGGCGGCGAGAGCAGGCGCACGCACTCGCCTCGGAGCAGGTGAGCATCAACCGGATCGCCGCGATGTTCGGCGTCACCCGCCAGCGCATCTCCGCCCTGCTCCGCGAGCGCGCCCGCACCCACCAGTGAGCGGCCCCCGGCCCCGTCCAGAGGCTCGCCGCCGGCCCCGTCCCGGGACCCGCCCCGAGCCTGCGAGGGGTGGGGAGGACAATCCTTCTAGAGCGCGTCGATCGCCTTGTAGACCCGCTGCTCCGACACCGGCCGCGGGGTGCCGACGGTCTGGGCGAACAGGCTGACCCGCAGCTCCTCGACCATCCAGCGGACGCGGGCCACCGGGTCGTCCGGCGCTCCCGTCGACGGGACCTGCCGGCGCAGCTGCTCGTACGCGGCGGTGACCGCGACCACCTGCTGCATCCACAGCTCGTCCCGGACGGCGTTGGCGGGCAGCTTCTCCAGCCGGTGCGCCATGCCCTTGAGGTAGCGCACCAGGTCCGGCAGTCGGCGCCGTCCCGCCGTGGCGACGAAGCCGCGGTGCAGCAGGCCGCCCATCTGCCGGCGCAGGTCGACGATCGCGGCCTCGGGCACCCGCCGGCCGGGCGCCGCGCCGATGGCGACGGCCACCTCGCGGGCCTGCACCAGCACGGCCTCGACCCGCCGCACGGTGTCGGTGGTCAGCGGCAGCAGCTGGGCACGGGCGGTCTGCACCAGGGCGGCGAACGCGGCCTCGTCGCGGGGCGGCCCACCGGCGGCGATCAGCTCGTCGGCGGCGGCGTCGACGCAGTCGTCGACCAGCGCGGGGATCTCCCCGTCCGGGTTGAACTGCAGCGCCAGCCGGGTCTGCGGCGACAGGCCCTTGACCACCTGCCGGGTGGGCGAGCCGGCGACCAGGACCAGCAGCCGCCGGGCGCCGCGCCAGGTCAGCCGGGTGGCCTCCGCCTCGGTGGCGACCACGCGGATGCCGACCGTCGTCCCCTCGTCGACCAGCGCCGGGTAGGCGGTTCCCACGTGCCCACCGCGGCGGACCTCGACGGTGCGCGGAAGCGTACCGAACGTCCAGGCGGTCTGGCCGGTGCGCTCGACGTCCGACGCCGCCGCGGCCAGGCTCGCCCGGCTCTGCGGCGCGACCTTCCGGCGCAGCGCCTGCAGGTCCTTGCCGGTGGCCAGCGGCCGGTGCCGGTCGTCGACGACCCGGAACGTCGCGCGCAGGTGGTCGGGAACCTGGTCGGGCGCCCACGCGTCCGGCGGGACGACGACCCCCGCGGCCCGCCGCAGCTCGCGCTCCAGCGCCGGCAGCAGCGGCTCGGCCGGCGCGATGCGGGGCAGCACCTCGCGCACCCGGTCGGGGATCGGCACGAGCGTCCGGCGCAGCTGCTTGGGCAGCGTGCGCAGCAGCGCCGTGACCAGCTCCTCCTGCAGCCCGGGAACGGTGAAGGCCAGCGACTCCCCGGAGGTCTCCGAGGCGACGGTGTCGAGCACGGCCAGCGGGACGTCGACGGTGACGCCGTCGGTCGGGGTGCCGGGCGCGAACGCGTAGGACAGCGGCAGGGTCAGCCCCTGGCTCAGCGGCACCTCGTCGGGAAAGTCCTCGACCCGCACCTGCCCGGCCGCCGCGGCGTTGGTGAGCATCTCGGAGGAGAACGTGAGCAGGTCCGGCGTCTCGCGGCGCGCGGCCTTCCACCACCTGTCGAAGTGCCGGACGGAGACGACGTCGGCGGGGATGCGGGCGTCGTAGAGCTCGAACAGCGTCTCGTCGTCGGCCCGGATGTCGCGGCGCCGGGCCCGTTCCTCCAGCTCGGCGACCCGCTGCATCACCTTCTGGTTGTCGTGCCAGAACCGGTGGTGCGTCGTCCACTCGCCCTCGACCAGGGCGTGCCGGATGAACAGCTCGCGGGAGACGACCGGGTCGATCGAGCCGTACTGCACGCGGCGGCCGACGACCAGCGGGATGCCGTAGAGGGTGACCCGCTCGGTGGCGACGACCGAGCCGCGCTGGACATCCCAGCGCGGCTCGGAGTACTGCCGTTTGACCAGGTGGCCGGCCAGCCGCTCGACGACCTCGGGGTCGATGCGGGCGACGGTGCGGGCGAACAGCCGGCTGGTCTCCACCAGCTCGGCGGCGACCACCCAGCGCGGCGGCTTCTTGGCCAGCGGGGTGCCGGGGGCGAGAACGAAGCGGGCGTTGCGGGCGCCGAGGTACTCGCGGCCGCGACCGCGGGGGTGGGGGGACCTCGAGTTGCTGGCGTCCTCGACCTGCAGCCCGACGTGGGAGAGCAGCCCGGACAGCAGCGCGGCGGAGATGCCGCGTTCGTCGGGCTCGGCGGCGAGCGAGCCTGTGGTCATGCCGAGCCGGCGGGCGGTGCTGCGCAGCTGGCCGTGGAGGTCCTGCCACTCGCGGATGCGCAGGTAGTGCAGGAACTCGCGCTTGAGCGTGCGCCGGAACTGGCTGCCCGACAGCGCCTCCTGCTGCTCGCCGAGGTAGCGCCAGAGGTTGAGCAGCGCGAGGAAGTCGGAGTTCTCGTCGGCGAAGCGGCCGTGCATCTGGTCGGCGGCCTGCTGGTGCTCGGTCGGCCGCTCGCGCGGGTCCTGGATGGTCAGCCCCGCAGCGATGACCAGCACCTCCTCCAGCACGCCGCGCCGGTCGGCCTCGACGACCATCCGCGCCATCCGCGGGTCCAGGGGCAGGGTCGCCAGCGCCCGGCCGGTGGGGGTGAGCGCGCCGGCGTCGTCGAGGGCGTCGAGTTCCTCGAGCAGCGACAGCCCGTCGGCGACCGCGCGGCGGTCCGGCGGGTCGATGAACGGGAAGTCGGCGACGTCCCCCAGGTCGAGGGCGGCCATCTGCAGGAGCACCGAGGCCAGGCTGGTGCGGAGGATCTCCGGGTCGGTGTACTCGGGCCGGCTGTCGAAGTCCTCCTCGGTGTAGAGCCGGATCGCGATGCCGTCGGAGGTGCGCCCGCAGCGGCCGGAGCGCTGCCGGGCCGAGGCCTGGCTGATCGGCTCGATCGGCAGCCGCTGCACCTTGAGGCGCGAGCTGTACCGGGAGATGCGCGCGGTGCCGGGGTCGACGACGTAGCGGATGCCGGGCACGGTCAGCGACGTCTCGGCGACGTTGGTGGCCAGCACGATCCGCCGTCCGGTGTGCGGGGCGAAGACGCGGTGCTGGTCGGCGGCCGACAGGCGCGAGTAGAGCGGCAGCACCTCGACCGTGGGGAAGCGTTCGGTCAGCACGTCGGCGGTGTCGCGGATCTCCCGCTCGCCGGCGAGGAACACCAGGACGTCGCCCGGCCCCTCGGCCACCAGCTCGTCGACGGCGTCGGCGATGGCGGTGACCTGGTCGCGATCGGGATCGGCGTCCGCGTCGTCGGGGTCGACCACCGGCCGGTAGCGGACCTCCACCGGGTAGGTGCGCCCGCTGACCTCGACGATCGGGGCGTCCCCGCTCCGCCCACTGTCGCCGAGTCCTGCGCTCCGCCCCTCCTCGCCGAGTCCTGCGCTCCGCCCCTCCTCGCCGAGTCCTGCGAAGTGCTTGGCCACCCGCTCCACGTCGATCGTCGCCGAGGTGATGACCAGCTTGAGGTCGGGCCGCCGCGGCAGGATCCGGGCGAGGTAGCCGAGCAGGAAGTCGATGTTGAGGCTGCGCTCGTGCGCCTCGTCGACGATCAGGGTGTCGTACTGGCGCAGCAGCCGGTCGCGGCCGATCTCGTTGAGCAGCACGCCGTCGGTCATCACCTTGACCAGCGTGGTGTCGCCGACCTGGTCGGTGAAGCGCACCTTCCAGCCGACCACCTCGCCGAGCGGCGTCCCCAGTTCCTCCGCTATCCGCTCGGCGACGGTGCGGGCGGCGATCCGCCGCGGCTGGGTGTGCCCGATCCGGCCGCGGACGCCCCGGCCCAGCTCGAGGGCGATCTTGGGCAGCTGCGTGGTCTTGCCCGAACCGGTCTCGCCGGCGACGACGACCACCTGGTGCTCCCGCAGCGCGGCGGCGATGTCCTCGCGCCGCGCGCCGACCGGCAGCTCGACGGGGTACGTCACCGTGGGGACGGCGGCGCGGCGGCGGGTGATGCGTTCCTCCGCGGCCGCCACGTCCGCGGCGATCCGCGCCCGCTGCCGGGCCCGCGCCTCGGCGTCCTTCGTCCGGCGGGTCCCGTCGAGCCGGCGGCGCAGCCGGTGCTCGTCCTCGAGGGTCAGCCCGGCCAGCCGCGCACGCAGGTCGTCGGGCGGGGTGGTCACGGACGGTCTCCTCGTCGGGGGCTGTGGGTGCGCGGCCGCGGGCGGGCGGCGGCCTGCGCGTTCTCCAGGATCGCACCGCGCCCAGGACGGCGGACGTGGGACGCCTCACTTGCATGAGCCGCGCAACTCGTTGCTTGCTGAGCGCAAGCGCTTGTAACGTGCACGTATTCCGTGCTGTCCATCCCCTGGAGCACCCGTGCCGTCCTCTCCCGCCGCGTCCGGCCCCGCCGTGCCCGGTGTCGACCGGCTGGCCGACCTGCGCACCCTCGGCGAGCAGCTCCCCCGCTTCCTGCGGCTGGTGCACGCCCTCAAGGCGAGCCACGCCGCCGAGGGCCGTGACCGCGCGGCGCTGGTCCTGCTCTTCCCGCTCGAGCGGCTGGGCCCGCTGCGCCAGGGGGCGCTCGCCGAGCTGGTGCACGCCGACCCGTCCACGGTCAGCCGGCACGTGGCGACCCTGATCGAGCAGGGTCTGGTCCACCGCGTCGCCGACGAGACCGACGGCCGGGCCAGCCGGCTGGTCGTCACCGACGCCGGCCGGGCCGCCCTCGCCCAGGTCCGCGCCGAGCGCGAGGCCCATCTGGCGCGGGTGACCGCGGAGTGGCCGGCGTCGGACCTGACCACCCTGACCCGCCTGTTCGGTCGCCTCCTCGACGACCTCGCCGCCTGCCTGCCCACCGAGCCCACCGTCGCGCCGGTCGCTGCCATCCCCAGAGAGAAGCCATGAGCCACAGCACCCGCACCAGCGCGGCCGAGCGGAGGGACGCCCGGGCGGCGGCCTCCGCACCCGCCGAGGACGGCGCCTTTCCGCACCGGCAGATCGTCACGATCCTCGCCGGGCTGATGGTCGCGATGTTCCTCGCGGCCCTCGACCAGACCGTCGTCTCCACCGCCATCCGCACCATCGCCGACGACCTGCAGGGCTACGACCTGCAGGCCTGGGCCACCACGTCCTTCCTCATCACGTCGACGATCGCCACCCCGCTGTACGGCAAGCTCTCCGACATCTACGGACGGCGGCCGTTCTACCTCTTCGCCATCGCGGTCTTCGTCCTCGGCTCGGTGCTCTGCGGCATCGCGGAGTCCATGTACCAGCTCGCCGCCTACCGGGCGGTCCAGGGCATCGGCGCCGGCGGTCTGATGTCGCTGGCCCTGGCGATCATCGGCGACATCGTGCCGCCGCGGCAGCGCTCCCGGTACCAGGGCTACTTCATGGCCGTCTTCGGCACCTCCAGCGTGCTCGGTCCGGTCATCGGCGGCTTCTTCGCCGGGCAGACGTCCCTGTTGGGCATGGACGGCTGGCGCTGGATCTTCCTCGTCAACGTGCCGCTCGGCGCCCTGGCCTTCGCCGCCGTCTTCCGCGTGCTGCACCTGCCGCACGAACGTCGCGAGCACCGCATCGACTGGCCGGGTGCGCTGGCGCTGGTCACCTTCCTCGTGCCGCTGCTCGTCGTCGCCGAGCAGGGCCGGCTCTGGGGCTGGACGTCGGGTCGCGCGCTCGCCTGCTACCTGATCGGCGCGGCCGGCTTCGTCCTCTTCGTCGTGGCCGAGCGGGCCTTCCGGGACGACGCGCTGCTGCCCCTGCGGCTGTTCCGCAACCGCAGCTTCACCGTCAGCGGCCTCGGCAGCATCGTCATGGGCGCCGGCATGTTCGGCGGCCTGCTGCTGCTCCCCCAGTACCTGCAGATCGTGCAGGGCTCCAGCGCGACCGTCGCCGGCCTGCAGATGATCCCCCTGGTCGCCGGGATCATGACCGGCGCGATGAGCTCGGGCATCGCGATCTCGAAGACCGGCCGGTACAAGGCCTTCCCGCTGATCGGCATCGCGCTGATGACCGCCGCCCTGCTGGCGATGTCCGTCGCCGTCGGCGCGGAGACCTCGATCTGGACGCTGGTGCCGTTGATGGTCCTGCTCGGCCTGGGGCTCGGGTTCAACTTCCAGCCGGTGATCCTCGCGGTGCAGAACGCCGTCTCCCCGCGGGAAATGGGCGTGGCCACCTCCTCGGTGACCTTCTTCCGGCAGATGGGCGGCACGATCGGCACCGCCGCCTTCCTCTCGCTGCTGTTCACCCGGCTGCCGGTGGACATCGAGGAGTCGCTCACCGAGGCGGCCGCCGAGGACCCGCGGGTGGCCCAGGCGCTGCAGAGCGACCGGCTGCAGGCCGGCACCGACCTGTCGGACACCTCGTTCATCCAGGACCTGCCCGACTACCTGGCGCTGCCGTTCAGGACGGGCTTCTCCGACTCGATCGACCTGGTGTTCCTCATCGCCGCCGGCGTGGTGGCGGTCGGGTTCGTCGTGTTCCTGTTCCTGCCGCAGCTGGCCCTGTCCGACAAGTCCGGCATCCAGGCCCGCCAAGCGGCGCGGCAGACCGCGGGCGCCCCCGACGGGGACGACGCCGGCGAACAGGTCACCCAGGCGGTCGGTGCCGCGGCCCCGACGTCCACCCCTCCCCCGGTGGGCCGCCCCGGCGACGCCGCGACCGCCGAAGATCCGCAACGATCATGAACTTACGGTGAGGACACGCCGGTCGGCTTCCGCGTGTCCGCTCCACGACTTCATGATCGTCGGCCGAGAGAGCCAGACTTGCGGCCGAACGGTGGGTTGGACAACACGACCGACCAGCGCCGGGCCGGCAGGGCGATCAGCGCGTCCCGGACCTCGATCGGGCTCCCCCCGTCGGCCGGCCCATGCCGGGCGACCCCCGCGTGTCGCCACCGCAGCTCCAAGATCGCCCGGTCGAGGGTGCAGCGGAGGGGGCGAGCCAAGGGCAGTACGGCGCGCCGGTCGTACTGTCGAACCGCAGACCCACCGCAGTCCTTTCGGAGGCTCCTCGTGCGCTCGTCGCTGATCCTGTCCCGCCGCGACCTGGACTTCCTGCTCCACGAATGGCTGGACGTCGAGGGCCTGGTCAAGCGGCCGCGCTACGCCGAGCACTCGCGGGAGACCTTCGACGCGGTCCTGGACCTGGCCCAGCAGATCGCCACGGAGCACTTCGCACCGCACAACCGCACGGCCGACGAGAACGAGCCGCGGATGGTCGACGGCAAGGTCGAGATGATCCCCGAGGTGAAGCGGGCGCTGGGGATCTTCACCGAGGCCGGGCTGATGGCCGGCAGCTTCGACGAGGAGTACGGCGGCATGCAGCTGCCGCACGTCGTCGGCCAGGCGGTGTTCGCCTGGTTCAAGGCGGCCAACGTCGGCACGTCGGCCTACCCGTTCCTCACCATGGGCAACGCCCGCCTGCTGCTCGCCCACGGCAGCCAGGAGCAGATCGACATCTACGTGCGGCCGGAGATCGAGGGTCGCTGGTTCGGCACGATGGCGCTGTCGGAGCCGCAGGCCGGCTCGTCGCTGGCCGACATCACGACGAAGGCGGTGCCGCAGGACGACGGCACCCACCGGCTCTTCGGCAACAAGATGTGGATCTCCGGCGGCGACCACGAGCTGACCGAGAACATCGTCCACCTGGTGCTGGCCAAGATCCCCGGCGGCCCGCCCGGGGTGAAGGGCATCTCGCTGTTCATCGTGCCGAAGTTCCTGGTGAACGAGGACGGCTCGCTCGGCGAGCGCAACGACGTCGTCCTGGCCGGCCTGAACCACAAGATGGGCTACCGGGGGACGACGAACACGCTGCTCAACTTCGGCGAGGGCGTGCACACGCCCGGCGGCGAGCCCGGCGCGGTCGGCTACCTGGTGGGCGAGCCGCACCGCGGCCTCGCCTACATGTTCCACATGATGAACGAGGCGCGGATCGGCGTCGGCATGGGCGCGACCGTGCTGGGCTACACCGGCTACCTGCACGCCCTCGAGTACGCCCGCACCCGCGCCCAGGGCAGGCCGGCGGCGGCCAGGTCCGGGCGGGAGGGCGACGACCTGCCGCCGCCGGTGCCGATCGTCGCGCACCCCGACGTGCGGCGAATGCTGCTGGCCGCCAAGTCCTACGCCGAGGGCGGGCTGGCCCTCGGCCTGTACTGCGCGCGGCTGGTCGACGAGGAGCAGACCGCCGAGACCGAGGAGGAGCGCGCCCGCGCCCACCTGCTGCTGGACACCCTCACCCCGATCGCCAAGGCCTGGCCGTCGCAGTGGGGCCCGGTCGCCGACGACCTGGCCATCCAGGTGCACGGCGGCTACGGCTACACCCGCGACTACCCGGTCGAGCAGTTCTACCGGGACAACCGGCTCAACCCGATCCACGAGGGCACCAACGGCATCCAGGCGCTGGACCTGCTCGGACGCAAGGTGGTCGCGCAGGGCGGGGCCGGGCTGCAGCTGGTCGGCGAGACGATCACGGCGACGACGGCGCGCGCGACCGGCACGGAGTGGGCGGGCTTCGCCGCCGACCTGGACGCCGCGGTGGCCCGGCTGGGCTCGGTGACCGCCGCGCTGTGGGGCACCGGGGACCCCGACCTCGCCCTGGCGAACGCCAGCGTCTACCTCGAGGCCGCCGGCCACATCGTGGTCGCCTGGCTGTGGCTGGAGCAGGCGCTGGCCTGCGGGAGCTCGACCGACGCCTTCCACGAGGGCAAGCGTGCTGCGGCCCGCTACTTCTGGCGGTGGGAGCTGCCCCGCACCCGGGCGCAGTTCGACCTGCTCGAGTCGCTGGACCGCACCGTCCTGGACACCGACGAGGCCTGGCTCTGATCCGGCCCCGGACACACCCGCGCCCCGCGACTCCGGACGGAGTGCGGGGCGCGGTGGTGTCGGGGGACGGCCTCCCTGCAGTGTCCCGCCGACGCCATCCAGAGGCTCGGCGCCAGCCTGCGAGCGGTGAGGAGGGCGGGGTCCTTCTACGAGGGGCGGGGAGGACGGGGTCCGCTCTCAGGCGGCGCGGGCCCCCACCGGGTCGGCGGCCGCCGGGCCGGCGGGAGCGGCGGCGGTCGCGGCGCGCTGCTCGCGCTCGTACCTCGCCGTCGACGAGGTCCCCATCGCGATCACCAGTGCGGTCAGGACCAGGAACCCGACGAGGGTCACGGCCGGCCACAGCACCATCAGTCAAACCCCTTTGTGCTCAGAAGTCGCCGCCGGGGCCTCGAGCCCCGCGGCACGTCGTCCGGGCGGGTCTTCCCCACTCGATCGCCGTCTCAATCGTCCCACCTCGCCGTCCACCCGATGGTGTGTGACGGACTCCACTCCCGCGGGGTAGGCCCGCCCGGACCGGCCCCCGTGGTCTGATCCCCGGGTGTTCCGCCGCGCCGCCGACGAGCAGCGGTCGCCGCGCCCGGCGGTGCTGGTCGCCGTGCTGGCTCTCGGCACGACCGCGCTGTCGTTGCTGCAGAGCCTCGTCGTCCCGCTGCTGGGCGTGATTGGCGAGCAGCTCGGGGTCTCGGCGAACGCCGCGGGCTGGGTGCTGACCGCCAACCTCCTCGCCGCCGCCGTCGCCACGCCGGTGCTGGGCCGCCTGGGCGACACCTGGGGCGAGCGCCCGGTGGCGCTGGGCGTCCTCGCCGTCATGTCGGCCGGCACGCTGCTGGCCCTGGTCACCTCGTCGCTGCCCCTGCTCATCGTGGCGCGCGTCCTGCAGGGCGCCTCCTACGGGCTGTTCCCGCTGGCGATCAGCGTGCTGCGCCGGGAGCTGCCGGCCGCCCGGCTGGACGTGGCGATGTCCGTCGTCAGCAGCACGCTGGCGGTGGGCGGCGTCGTCGGGCTGGTGGCCGCCGGGCTGTTCGCCCAGGACGGCGGCGACTACCACCGCACCTTCTGGGTCGGCCTGGTCGTCTGCCTCGCCGCCCTGGTGCTCACGGCGCTGGTCCTGCCGCGCCGCCCGGCCACCGGGTCCGGGCGGGTCGACTGGGCGGGCGCCGTCGTGCTGGCCGGGGGCCTGGTGCTCCTGCTGCTGCCGGTCTCCCAGGGCAACGCCTGGGGATGGGCGTCGCCGGCGACGCTCGGCTGCCTGGCCGGAGCGGCCGTCGTCCTGCCCGGCTGGGTGCTCCTGCAGCGGTGGCGCGCCGAGCCGCTGGTCCGCCCGGCCCTGCTGGCCGACCCGCGGACCGTCGTCCCCAACGTCGCCGGGCTGCTGACCGGTGTGGGGCTGTTCGCCTCGTTCCTCGCCGTCCTCCAGTACGTGCAGACGCCGCCGGCGGCCGCGGGCTACGGCTTCGGCGCCTCCGTGCTGGAGGCCGCGGTGGTCTACCTGCTGCCCGGCGGGATCGCCGGCATCCTGCTCGCGCCGGTAGCCGGGCAGGTGGTGGCCCGGGTCGGCGCGCTGCCCACGATGCTCGCCGGCGCGGGGTGCGGGTTGGCCGGCTTCCTCCTCCTCGGGCTGCTGCGGGACACGCCGGCACAGGTGGTCGCCGCCGGGCTGCTCACCCAGCTGTGGGTCGCGGTGGCGTACGCGGCGCTGCCCGCGCTCGTGGTCGCCGCCGTCCGCCCCGAGGAGACCGGCGTGGCGAACGCGGTGAACTCCATCGCCCGGTCGGTCGGCCAGGCGGTGGGCAGCACGGTGACCGTCGCGGTGCTCGCCGCCGGCCTGGTGCCGGCCACCGGGTTCCCCGCACCCGGTGCCTTCACCGCCGTCGCGCTCGTCGGGGCCGGCAGCGCGGCCGCCGTCGTCGCGGTCACGCTGGCCGGCATGGCGGGACGGCGGGCCCGGCGCGGCGGGCCCCCGGGGACGGCGACGGCGACCGCGGCGGGCGGCGGACGGTCCCCGGTGGAGGGCGCGCGCTGATCCGTGCGGTCACGGGCCGGTCGCGACACCCCGGCGAGGGGCATGGACCACGATCATCCGGGGCATCAGAGGCGGATCACCCCCCATCCGACCGGAGGACTGACGATGGCCCGCCCCACCGGCTCCCGCGGCAGCAGAGCCGCGGCCAAGGACGCCCGGTTCGCCGGCAACACCGCCGGGGACCCGGCGCCCGACGACGACAAGGTCAACGCCACCCGGCTGGACAACGCTCCCGAGGGCGCTGACGCCGAGCCGTCGACCGGCGGCACCCTCAAGCGGACGCTCAAGGAGTTCAGCGAGGACAACCTCACCGACTGGGCGGCCTCGCTCACCTACTACGGCACCCTGGCGCTGTTCCCGGCGCTCCTCGCGCTGGTGTCCATCGTCGGCCTGCTCACCGATCCGCAGCAGCTCACCGACGCCCTGACCGCGGTGGTGCCGCAGCAGGCGGCGGAGACGCTGAACCCGGTGATCGAGCAGATCGCCGGCAGCGCCGCCGCTCCCGGCCTCGGCCTGGTCCTCGGTCTCGCCGGCGCCCTCTGGTCGGCCTCCGGGTACGTCGGCGCTTTCACCCGCGCGGCCAACGTGGTCTACGAGACGCCCGAGGGCCGCAAGGTCTGGAAGCTCAAGCCGCTGCAGCTGCTGGTCACCCTCATCGGCGTCCTGTTCGCCGCACTCGTCGTGGCCATGCTCGTGCTCAGCGGCCCGGTGGTCGACGCCGTCGGTCGGGCCATCGGCCTGGGCGACACCGTCCTGACCATCTGGACCTGGGCCAAGTGGCCGGTCGTCGTCGTGCTGGTCGCGCTGATGATCGCCGTCCTCTACTACTCGACCCCCAACGTCAAGCTGCGCGGCTTCCGCTTCACCAGCCCGGGTGCCGCCGTGGCGCTGCTGGTCTGGGCCGTCGCCTCTGCGCTGTTCGCCTTCTACGTGGCGAACTTCAGCAACTACAACGCCACCTACGGCGCCCTGGCCGGTGTCATCGTGTTCCTGGTCTGGTTCTGGCTGACCAACCTGGCGCTGCTCTTCGGCATCGAGCTCGACGCCGAGATCGAGCGCACCAAGGAGCTCAAGGAGGGCGTACCGCTGGCGGAGAAGGAGATCCAGCTCGACGCCCGCGAGGACCCCAAGCCCCGGCACACCCACTGACGCCGCGGCGCACGGCGACGCCGGCCCTCTCCCGCGTGCGGGAAGGGGCCGGCGTCGTCCCTGCCGGGCCCGCCCCGGGGCCTGGCCGAGGCGGCGCCGCCGCCCGCCCGCGCCTCGGCATGCGCCCCGTGGCGCGGACAGCCCGACACTGTGGTTCAGTGGCCTCGGTCACACCGCGAGCCGTTTGCACCGAGGAGACCGGCATGACCCAGTCAGCGTCCACCCGACCGCCCGAGGCCCGCACCACCGACGGGGCCACCCCCGACGCCGGCGAGGCCGTGATGGGCCTGGACATGGTGCTCGTGGACGGCGCCCGCGGGCCCCTGCGTCGCATGGTCCCGCCCGCGCGCACCACGGCACGCCTGGGCCAGGCCCTCGCCCGCCGGCCCGACGCGGTGGTCCGGCGGGCCGGAGCGCTCGGCGGGGACCTGGGGCGGATCCTCGTCGGACGCTCCGACATCGCGCCCTCGCCCAAGGACAAGCGGTTCACCGACCCTGCCTGGAGCGGCAACCCCCTCATGCGCCGGGCGATGCAGGCGCACATCGCGGCCGCCCGCGCGGCGATGGGCCTGGTCGACGACGCCGACCTGGACTGGCAGGACGACGAGCGCATCCGCTTCACCATGACCAACGTCGTCGACGCGCTGGCCCCCAGCAACACGCCGCTGAACCCGCTGCTGTGGAAGGCGATCATCGACACCGGTGGGCGCAACGCCGTCAGCGGGTTGCGCCGGATGGTCTCCGACCTCGCCTCGCCGCCGCGGGTGCCCACGATGGTGGAGCCCGACGCCTTCACCGTCGGCGAGGACCTCGCCGTCACCCCGGGCGCGGTAGTGCTGCGGACACCGGTGTTCGAGCTCATCCAGTACCGGCCCACGACCGAGCGGGTGCGGCAGGTGCCGCTGGTGATCGTGCCGCCGACGATCAACAAGTACTACGTCACCGACCTCGCGCCCGGGCGCAGCATCGTCGAGCACTACGTGGCCTCGGGCCAGCAGGTCTTCATGATCTCGTGGCGCAACCCCGACGCACGGCACGCGGACTGGGGTCTGGACACCTACGGCCAGGCCGTCCTCGACGCGATGGACGCCGCGGAACGGGTCACCGGCAGCGACCGGGTGGCCCTCCAGGGCTTCTGCTCCGGCGGGATCATCCTGGGGATGGTGCTCGCCCACCTGGCCGCCACCGGCGCGCAGGACCGGGTGGCCGCCTCCAGCTACGCCGTCACCGTCCTCGACTGGTCGCACGCCGGCACGATCGGTGCCCTCATGGACGAGAACGCGGTTCAGGAGGCGACCGAGAAGTCGCGGAAGAAGGGCTACCTGGACGGCGCGACGCTGGCCGAGGTGTTCGCCTGGCTGCGGCCCAACGACCTGGTGTGGAACTACTGGGTGAACAACTACCTGCAGGGAAAGCCGCCACCGGCCTTCGACATCCTCTACTGGAACGCCGACACCACCCGGATGACCGCGGGCCTGCACCGCGACTTCATCGACGTGGCCATCGGCAACAAGCTGACCCGGCCGGGAGCGGCGACGATGCTCGGCTCGCCGGTGGACCTGTCCAAGATCGACGTCGACGCCTACGTCACCGCCGGGATCGCCGACCACCTGTGCCCCTGGCAGTCCTGCTACCGGACGACGCAGCTGCTGGGTGGGCGCAGCCGGTTCGTCCTCTCCACCGCCGGCCACATCGCCTCGCTGGTCAACCCGCCGTCGAACCCGAAGGCGACCTTCCAGGTGGCGCCCGAGACCCCGGCCGACCCGGAGCGCTGGCTGGCCATGGCCGAGAAGACGAAGGGCTCTTGGTGGCCCGACTTCACCACGTGGCTGGCCGAGCGCACCGGCGAGGAGGTCCCGGCCCCGTCGTCCCTGGGGACGGAGGAGCTGCCACCGCTGGCCGACGCCCCGGGGACGTATGTCTTCGACAAGTAGGGCCGGCGCCGGTGAGCCCGACGGCGGTGAGATCGTCCGCTCGCTGGCCGTCGGCGGGCGCACGCTGCGGGTGGCGGTCCGCTCCGGGGACGGATCGGTCCCCCCGCTGCTGCTCATGAACGGCATCGGGGCGAGCCTGGAGGTGCTGCAGCCGTTCGTCGACGCGCTCGACCACCGGCGGACGGTGATCCGGTTCGACGTCCCCGGGGTGGGAGGCTCGCCGCGACCGGTGGTCCCGTACGTGCTGGGGACGTTCAGCCCGGTCGTCGCGGGGCTGCTGGGCCGGCTGGGGCACGACGGGCAGGTCGACGTCCTGGGGCTGTCCTGGGGCGGCGGGCTGGCCCAGCACTTCGCCGTCCAGCACCGGCGGCGGGTGCGGCGGCTGGTGCTGGTGGGCACCGGCACCGGCTCCCTCATGGTGCCGGCGCACCCGCGGGTGCTCTCCAAGATGCTGACCCCGCGGCGGCACCGCGACCCGGCGTACGCGCGGGAGATCGCCGGCCTGATCTACGGCGGCACGATCCGCACCGACCCGGCCCGGGCGGCGCGGGTGCTGCACGCGGCCACCCGGGTGGGACCGCGGCGCGGCTACTACTACCAGCTGGCGGCCAGCGCAGGCTGGAGCAGCCTGCCGTTCCTGCGTCTGATCCGGCAGCCCACGCTGGTCGTCGCGGGGGACGACGACCCGATCATCCCGGTGGCCAACGCGCACATCATGGCGCGGCTGATCCCCGACTCCACGCTCCACCTCTACCACGGCGGGCACTTGGCGCTGGTGACCGAGGCACACGAGCTGGCCCCGGTGGTCGAGCGCTTCCTGGACCGGGCCCCGTAGCGCGCCGGTACCGGCGAGGAGCCGCAGGCCGTCCGCGGGGTCGCCGGCGCCTCGACCCAGCTCGTCGAGGACGGGCCGGCTCCCCAGGGGCGGCCCGGTCGTGCCGCCTACCGCCCGTCGGGGTGCAGCCGCACCGCCACCAGCGCGACGTCGTCGGTGTGCGTCGGGTCCACGAGCCGGTCGAGCAGCCCGTCGCACATCTGCGACAGGGGGCGGGCGGCCAGCTCGGCCAGCGCCGCCCGCAGCCGGGTGAGCCCCCGGTCGAGGTCCTCGCCCCGCCGCTCGACCAGCCCGTCGGTGTAGAGCAGCACCGTGTCGCCGCGCTCGAGGGTGATCACGGCCTCGTGCCGGGCGCTGTCCCCGCTGACGCCCAGCAGCAGGTCGGCGCGCAGCCCGGTGAGCAGCTCCACCCGGCCGTCGGCACGGACGACCACCGGCGGCGGGTGCCCAGCGTTCGACCAGCGCAGCTGGGTCACCTCCCGCCGCAGTTCGTCGGGCGCCTGCTCAAGGCGGGCCACCACCGCCGTCGCCAGGGTGCCCACGTCGAGCAGCCCCATGGAGTCGTCCAGGCGGGAGAGCACTCCCGCCGGCCCCGCATCGGTGCTCGTGGCGATGCCCCGCAGGAGGCTGCGCAGCTGTCCCATGGCCGCGGCCGCCACGCTGTCGTGACCGACGACGTCCCCGATCACCAGGATCGTCGCTCCGTCCCGCTGGAGGAACGCGTCGTACCAGTCGCCCCCCACGGCCGCGGTCTCCGTGGCCGGCAGGTAGCGGACGACGATCTCGCAGTGGTCCGGCTGGGGCGGCGCCGTGAGCAGGCTGCGCTGCAGCTCCTCCGCGAGATCCCGCTGGAGGTCGCGGAGCCGCGCCGTGGCGAGGGCGAGGCCGGCGCGGTCGGCCACGTCGCGCGCAGTGGCGATGTCGTCGGGCGCGGGTCGCTCGGCGGCCGCGTACAGCAGCGTCAGCAGCCCGAGGCTGCGTCCCCGCCCGCGCAGCGGCACCCCGACCATCCACTCCGGGGCCAGCCGGGTCAGCAGCTCGCGAGCCTCGCCGGCCGGCACCAGGTCGACCGCCTCCGCCCCGGGGACGACGACCGGCTCACCGGTGGCGAACGCGTCGACCACCGCGGGGAGCGCGGGCAGGGCCTCCAGCCGGGCCTGCGCGTACTCCTCCAGCAGCCGCCGCCGCGCGGGGTCGGCGGCGGCCGATCCCACTGCCAGGGCATGGCCGTGGTCGTCGAGCACGCTCACGATGCAGCCGTCGGCCAGCCCGGGGGCGACCAGGTCCGGCAGCCGCCGGGCGAGCAGTTGGGGCGTCGAGGCCTCCGACAGCTCCCGGCTGACCTGTGCGACCACGGCGAGCCGCTCGGCGGCGCGCCGGGCATCCTCCTGCGCGCGGCGCCGTTCGGTGACCTCGATGAGGTAGACCGAGAGCCCGTCCGGGCTCGGCCAGGCACGGAGCTCGTACCAGCCGTCGAGCGGGTGCGGGTAGTGGGCCTCGAAGGTGATCGGCTCGCCGGTCGCGACCGCCTGTCGGCAGCCCGCCTCGAACACCGAGTTCACGGCGGCGGGAACCGCGTCCCAGAGGCGCCGGCCCAGCAACTGCTCACGCGGGCGCCCCAGCAGCCGCTCGGCCTCGGCGTTCACGTACGTGAAGCGCCAGTCGCCGTCCAGGGAGTAGAGCGCCGCCGGCATCGCCTCGAGGACGGCCACGGCGCCACGGTCCCCCACGACCTGCCGGGTGACGTCGTGGGCGGCGCCGAGCACCCGGGCGGCTCGGCCCTCGGTGTCGCAGAGCGTCCGCCCGCGCGCGGAGACCCAGCGGGTCGCGCCGTCCGGGAGACGGACGCGGTACACCGACTCGAAGTCCTCGCACTCGTCGATGGCCGCCTGCAGCGCCGCGGACACGGCGGGCAGGTCCTCGGGGTGGATCCGGACGTAGAAGCCGGTGATGGTGCGGTCGAAGTCCCCGCTCCCGTAGCCGAACAACTCCAGCAGGCGTTCGTCCCAGTTCAGCTCGCCGGTGACCAGGTCCCAGTCGAACGTGCCGATACCGGCGGCGTCGATCGCCAGCTCGCCCAGCAGGCGGTCGGCCTCGTCATCGTCCAGGAGGATCGGTTCCAGGGGTCTGTCCACACTGCCCTCTCGCGGCTCGGCGGCTCGGGCCGGGCACCCGCAGCTCACGTCGAGCGGCACGGAGTATCGGCCGACCGACGGCTCGCCCGCAACCACGTCGATACAGGTCACCCCGTCACGAGGCCTGACGCCCACCGGGGCGGTCGGTTCCCCACGGAGGGGCGATCCCCGCGCCTCTTCCTGCGCCGTTTACCCTGTAAACGGCGCCTGGCCCAGCCATCGGCCACGGACGCGCCGCCCACCAGACCGGGAGGATCCGTGACCCCCAGTGCCGTGCCGCCACACCCGCCGGGCGCCGTCTGGCTCGAGCCGGGGCACGACGGCTCCGTGCTGCACCTGCGCGGCGAGATCGACGCCGCCACCGTGGCCCGCTGGGACGACGAGCGGGCCACGGCCCCGGCGGGCGGTGCGCCGCAGGACGCCGTCGTCGCGGTGGACGCCTCCGCCGCCGCCTTCCTGAACTCCGCGGGGGTCGCCCTGCTGGTCCGCGAGACCGAGGCGCACCGGCTGGCCGGCGGACGGCCGGTGCTGCGCAACCCGTCGCGGGCGGTCCGGCAGGTCCTGCGCCTGACCGGCGTGGGAGACCTGTTCGACGTCGAGGAGGGCTGACGCGCTCAGATGGTGGAGCCGGGGCGCCGCGACTCCCGGAGCACCCGCTGCAGGCGCTCGAGCAGGTTCTCCAGCGACTCCTCGAACTCTGCGGCCGACTCGTCCTGCGACAGCAGCGGCTCGAGGCGACGAACGTGGGGGTACTGGGCCAGCGACCCGTCGTCGGCGTTCGGTGAGCCTCCCGGGTCGTCCAGCGGGCTGATCGGCACGCCGTGCTGGGAGACCTCCAGCAGCAGGTGGCCGAGCAGGAAGCTCGTGTACGCCCGGTAGGCGGCGACGGCAGCCTCCTCGGAGAAGCCGTGGCTGGTCAGCGCGTCGAGGAAGGACTCCAGCCAGCGCAGGCTGCGCAGCGGCGGGCGGACCCACGGCGCCGCCGGCGGCCGGGTGGCGATCAGCGGGAACACCGCCGGGTGGGCCAGGGCGATGCGCCGGACCCCGTGCGCCAGCCGCTGCAGGTAGTCCTGCCAGCCGTGGGTCGGCGCGAGGTGGACCTCCGGGTCGCCGTAGAGCTCGTCGACCACCAGTTCCACGACGCCGTCGAGCAGGTCCTCCCGGCCGGTCACGTGCCGGTACAGCGCCATCCCCTCGACGCCGAGGCGGGCACCCATCCGGCGCATCGTGAGGGCGTCGAGTCCGTGCTCGTCGATGAAGGCGATGGCCGCGGTGAGCACCCGCCGCCGGTCGAGCGGCGTCCGGGGCGCCCCCGGGGGGGTCGCGCGGACCGCGCCGGTGGGTGGGGGACCCCCGACAGGGTGGTCGGCGTCGTCCACCACTCCGCGCGCCTCCCGCCGTCCTCTACGCTCCTGCTCCCCGTTGTACGCCGCCGGTCTACCCGCATGACAGTTCTCTCATGTCCGTCCCATCCTCCCGCGTGAGTCCGGTCAGCACCCTCGAATCCATTCGTAGGACGGCGAGGAGGCCGCGCATGCCCGAGGACGGGAACTGGTCCACGGTCTGGGACGACACCGGCACGTGGAGCCGGTACCCGGTCCGCACCCGCTGGCTGAACCCGGGGGACGACCTCGCGGCGGTGCTCGACGGGTGCACGGCCGCGTTCCGGCGGGGCACGGACACCGTGGCGGTGAGCGAGAAGGTCGCCGTCCTGCTCACCCACCGCGCGGTGCCCCGCTCGGCGGTCTCCCCCGGTCGCCTGGCGCACACCCTGGCCCGGAACGTGCACCCCGTCGGGGACAGCCGCGGCCTGTCGATCCCCGAGAAGATGCAGCTCGTGCTCGAGCGGCAGGGGCGCCCGCGGGTGGTGCTCGCCGCCGTGGCGGCCGGGCTGCTGCGCCCGCTGGGTCGCCGCGGCGACTTCTACCGGCTGGCCGGCACGTTCGCCCGCGACCTGGACGGCCTGCGCCCGCCCTACCTGGACCTGCTGCTGCCGCCACTGGAGCCCGAGGAGGCCCGACGCCTGGCGCAGACCTGGCAGGCGCGGCTGGGCTGCGGGGTGGCGATCGTCGACGTCAACGACCGCGGCGGGTCGGTGCGCGCGGTCTCGTCGGCGGCGCTGTCCGCGCAGGAGCTGCTCACCGCGCTGGGCGACAACCCGATGGGGCAGGGGATGTCGAGCACCCCGATCGTCGTCGTCCGGCGCTCACCGTCCGGGGAGCACACCGCGTAGCACCGTCCCCAGCTCCCGGAGCTCGGCCGACCGCAGCAGCCGCAGGACCAGCAGGTACACCGCCAGGCAGGCCACGACGCACGCGGGCACGGCGAGCACCCCGTCGACGCTGCGCCCGACCCACCAGGTGGGGACGGCGGCAGCCCCGGCGGCGACGGCCACCTGGAGGCAGCACCGCCCGAGGCCGGCCAGGGTCAGCCCCTCCCCGGCGCGCCGCAGCCGCCAGAGGGTGAGGACGGCGACGAGCAGCAGCGACAGCGACGTGGACGCGGCCAGCCCGGGGATGCCGTAGCGCACCCCCAGGGTGAGGTCCCCGACCACGTTGACCGCCATGCCGGCGAGCGCCAGCACCACGGGGGTGCGGGAGTCGCCGAGCGCGTAGAAGGCCCGGGTGGCCGGCTCGCGCAGCGCCAGCGCCGGCAGCCCGGCGGCGTAGGCGGTGACCGCCAACGCGGTCAGCTCGATCGCCACCGGGCCGAAGTCCCCGCGCCCGAGGACCAGGTCGACGACCGGCTCGGCGGCCAGCGCGAGGACCAGCGCGACCGGGGTGACGAGTACGAGCAGGACGCCGCTGCCGCGGCGGAGCAGGTCCTGCAGTTCCCGGGCCCGTCCCGGCCGGGCCGCCGCGGCCAGCGCCGGGTAGAGGGTCGTGGCCACGGTGGCCACCACGAGGGTGTCGGCCAGCCCGACGAGGTGCCAGCCGTAGCTGAGGGCCGCGATGGCGCCCTCGCCCACGGTGGAGGCGACGGCGCGGTCGACCAGGCTGTTGACCTGGCCGATGGCGCTGCCCACGAGCAGCGGCGGCACCAGGACGGCCATCTCCCGAAAACCGCGGTCGCGCACGTCCAGGGAGGGCCGGAAGGACTGGCCCACGGCCAGCAGCGGGGGAACCTGCAGGAGCAGCCGCAGCGCGCTGCCGACGACGAAGGCCACCGCCAGTGCGGTCACCCCGTACACCGGCCCGAACAGCAGCGCGCCACCGATCATCGTGACGTTGAACGGGATGCCCTGCGCCGCCGCCCAGCCGAAGCGGCGGTGGCCGTGCGCCGTCCCGGCCAGCACGTTGGTCGCCGCGACCAGGACGGCCGCCACCAGGACGACCCGGGTCAGGGCGACGGCGGTCTCGGTGGTCTCCTCGTCGAAGCCGGGCGCCAGCACCGCGACCACCGGGCGGGCCCACACCGCCATCAACACCGACGCCGTCCCGAGCACCAGGACGGCGACGGTCAGCGCTACCTGCACGCTGTGCTGGCCGCGCCGCGGTTCGTCGTCGGCGACCGCCCGCGCCACGGTGGGCACGACCGCCTTGGCCAGCGCACCGGCCATGAGGGCCAGCACGAGGTTCATCAGGCCCTGCGCGACGAGGTAGGCGTCGAGCGTGGAATCGACCCCGAAGACCGCGGCCACGGTGATGTCGCGGACCAGGCCGAGCAGCTGGCTGCCGAGGGTCAGCCCCGCGACCAGCGCCGTCGCCCGTGCCAGCCGCCCGCTCGCCACGGTGGGCATCCTCGCCCAGGTCCGGCGGAGGGCGGACCACCGCCCCCGACATGAGAGGGCGCTCATCGGCCTCTCACGGCCGCGTCGCCGGCCCGGCGCAGCGCAGCGTCGGGAGGTGACCTCCCCGCTGCTGTCCTCCCCCGGCCCGGCGCTGCGGCACGGCTGGCCGCCGTCCCTGCAGCTGCTGCTCGGCGAAGCCGGCGGCGACATCTGGACGACGGTGCTGGCGCCCGCCGGGCCCCGGCCCCGTCCCGGGCACCGCCGAGGCTGCGAGGGGCGGGGAGGACGGGGTTTCTCAGTTCGCGACGAGGCGGTAGCCCATGCCGCGCACGGTCTCGATGCGCGAGGCGCCCAGCTTGCGGCGCAGGTAGCGGACGTAGACGTCGACGACGTTCGAGCCGGGGTCGAAGTCGTAGCCCCAGACGTGGCTGAGCAGTTGCTCGCGGGCCAGCACCTGGCCGGGGTGGCGCAGGAACGTCTCGGCCAGGGCGAACTCGCGGGCGGAGAGGTCGACGGTCCGGTTGCCGGCCTGCGCGCGCCGCGTCCGCAGATCCAGCGACAGGTCGCCGCAGGTGAGCACGGTGGTCTCGGTCTGCCGGCCGCCGGACAGGCGCAGCCGCACGCGAGCGAGCAGCTCCTCGAAGCGGAAGGGCTTGGGCATGTAGTCGTCGGCGCCGCCCTCCAGCGCCGCCACCGTGTCCTGCACGCTGTCCCGGGCGGTGAGGATGACGACCGGGATGGACACCCGCTCGGCGCGCAGCGCCCGCAGCACCTCGAACCCGTCCATCCCGGGCAGGCCGATGTCGAGGATCAGCAGGTCGAAGTCGCCACCGGCGGCCGCGGCGCGGGCGGCCCGGCCGTCGTTGACGACGGCGGTGGCGAACCCGTTGGCGCGCAGCCCCTTCTCGATGAACGCGGCGATGCGGGTCTCGTCCTCGGCGATCAGCACCCGGCTCACGACCGGCCTCCTGGGGATGGACTGGGCAGCGGCTCCGCTGCGCGGGCGGGGACGTCGTCGGGCTCGAGCTCCGGCGCCGCGGCGGCGTCGTCCACGGTCTCGGCGTGCCCGGGGTCCACCGGTGGCGCGAGGCGGGCGGGGAGGACGAGTGTGACCGTCGTCCCCCGGCCCTGCACGCTGTCGAGCACCGCGCGGCCGCCGTGGGCCACCGCGATCGCCCGGACGACGGACAGCCCGAGGCCGGCGCCATCGGAGCGCCGCGCCCCTGCCGACCCGCGGGCGAAACGCTCGAACACCCGCGCCTGCTCGGCCTCGGGAACGCCGGGGCCGGTGTCGGCGACCCAGAACCGCAGGTCCCCGCCGCTGAGCTGGCTGCCGAGGGAGATGCGCCCCTCGGGCACGGTGTAGCGGACGGCGTTGTCGGCCAGCGCGACCAGCGCCTGGGTGACCCGCTGGGTGTCCAGCTCCGCGTCCACGTCGGCGGCGGTCTCGAGGACCCAGTTGCGCTCCCCGAGCCGCCGCACCTTGCCGAAGACCTCGCCGGTGAGGGCGGCCACGTCGACCGGCTGCGGGCGGACGAACCGGGGCTGCTCAGCGCGGGCCAGCAGCAGCAGGTCCGACACGATCCGGTTCATCCGGTCCAGCTCGTCGTCGACCAGCGCCACGGTCTCCCGGACGTCGCCCGGGTCGGCCGGGTCGACCACCTCCAGGTGGCCGCGCACGATGGTGATCGGCGTCCGCAGCTCGTGCCCGGCGTCGTCGAGGAACCGACGCTGCGCGGCGACGCCGTCCTCCAGCCGGTCGAGCATCCCGTTGACCGAGACGGCGAGGTCGGTGAGCTCGTCGGCCGGGCGCCCGTCGACGGGGATGCGGCGGGACAGGTCGGTCTCGGTGATGCTGTGCGCGATGGTGGCCACGTCGCGGACCGGCCGCAGGATGCGCCCGGCCACGACCCAGGCGCCCCCGGCCGCGAGCAGCACGGTGGCGGCGCCGACCGCCAGCATCAACCGGGCGACGTCGTCGGCGGCCTGGCGCTCCTGGTCGGCGAAGTAGGCGACGACGGCGACGCCGCGCGACGGGTCACCCACGAGGTCCACGGGGACGGCGAGGTAGCGGACCTCCCCGGCGCCGCTCTGGTAGCGCCCCCAGGTCGTCTCGGACACGGAGCCGACCTGGCGGGTGAACGCCTCGTCCCGGCTGAGCAGGACCGGCGCCTCGATCCGGCTCTGGTAGCGGTAGTCGCCGTCGACGTAACCGAGGAACTTCTCGTTCGGCCGGGCCAGGTTGTAGGTGATCAGGGTCTGCAGGACGTCCTCGACGGACCCGAACGGCTGGCCGGTCCGCGGGTCGACGTTGCTCTCGAGGATCCGCCGGAACTCCTCGATCTCGGCCTGGAGGGTGATGTCCATCCGCTCGTCGGTGGCGGCGATGAGCAGCCGCCAGGTGACGAACGTGACGATCCCGAGGGCGAGGAGGACCAGCAGCAGGACCCAGCCGATGATCCGGGTGCGGGCCGAGCGGGGCACCCAGCGCCACAGCCGCCCCCGGGCTCCCTCAGCCGTCGTCATCGTCGTCCCTGTCGTCCCCCTCCGGACCGCCGTCCCCGTCGTCATCGTCGTCATCGTCCGACAAGGGCGGCGGCTGCACGAGGTCCGGAGGATCGACGCGCGGTGCCGTGGCGGCGGCCCTGGTGCTCGCCCTCGTCGCCGGCTGGGCGGTGCTGCGCCCGGCCGCGGTGGAACGGGGGCCGCTCCCGGACCCGATCCGGATCACCGACGTGCCGGCGTCCGGCC
>NZ_SPQN01000031.1 GCF_004571065.1 Geodermatophilus sp. DF01-2 | reverse complement strand
GCCAGCTGCCGTCCCCGACGACGCGGAGCCCACCCGACCGCTCGTCGGGGACCCTCCGGGCCCCACTCCTCCCGACCACCCCCCGCCAGCTGCCGTCCCCGACGACGCGGAGCCCACCCGACCGCTCGTCGGGGACCCTCCGGGCCCCACTCCTCCCGACCACCCCCCGCCAGCTGCCGTCCCCGACGACGCGGAGCCCACCCGACCGCTCGTCGGGGACCCTCCGGGCCCACTCCTCCCGACCATCGCCCCGGGGCGCGCGCCCGGTGATCATGAGGCACGATTCCTCCCGGTGGGTCCGCTCGTGCCGGGCGGCCCGACAGCCGCCCGTCGACCCCAGGAGGTCCCCCTCGTGGCCCACAGCGCACCGTCGAGCCCGTCCGGGGCACGGAGCACCACCCGTGTGGAGGAACCCTCCGTCGGCGCCCTGGTGCAGAGCGCCATGGCCGACGTCTCGACGCTGATCCGCAGCGAGATCGAGCTGGCCAAGGCCGAGGTCGGGAAGTCGGCGAAGAAGGCCGGCATCGGTGCCGGCGCCTTCGGTGCCGCGGGCGCCCTGCTCTTCTTCTCCGGGATCTTCCTCTTCGTCACCATCGCCGAGTTCCTCACCTGGCTGGGGCTGATCCGCTGGATCTCCTACCTGCTGGTCTGGCTGCTCCTGGTCCTCCTCGCCGGCATCGCCGCGTTGGTGGGCCGGCGGATGATCAAGAAGATCGAGAAGCCCGAGCGCACGATGGAGACCCTGCGCGACCTGCCCGAGGTCATGCACCGCGAGGCCCCGGGCCAGCGCCGCCGCGAGGTGCCGACCGTCACCGACGGCCGGGTGCAGCTGCGCGGCAGCGAGAACTACCGCGTCTGAGCGGCGCGCCGCGCGCGGACCGGTGAGCAGCCCCGAGGAGGAGCCGCCGGACGCCACCAGCGTCCTGCTGCCCGGCCCCTGGACCCACCGCGACCTGTCCGCCAACGGGGTCCGATTGCACGTCGCCGAGGCCGGGGAGGGCCCGCTGGTCCTGCTGCTGCACGGCTTCCCCGAGTTCTGGTGGGCCTGGCGGGCGCAGCTTCCCGCGCTGGCCGCGGCCGGCTTCCGCGCCGTCGCGCCCGACCTGCGGGGCTACGGCGGCAGCGACAAGCCGCCGCGCGGCTACGACCTGCCGACGGCGGCCGCCGACGTCGCCGCGCTGGTGCGGGCGCTGGGCGAGCGGGACGCCGCCGTCATCGGGCACGACTGGGGCGGGCTGGTGGCCTGGACGATGGCCGCGCTGCACCCGCGCAGCGTCCGCCGGCTGGCGGTGCTGTCCATGGCGCACCCGCGGCAGCTGCGCGCCGCGCTGGCCGACCGCGCCCAGCGGAAGGCCCTGCGGCACGTCCTGGGCTTCCAGCTGCCGCGGCTGCCGGAGCGGCGGCTGACCCGGGCCGACGACGACCCGGTGGCCGAGCTGATGCGCCGCTGGGCCGGGCCCGCCTGGACCTCCACGGCCGGCTTCGCCGAGGCGGTGTCCCGGTACCGCTCAGCCGCGCGCATCCCGCAGGCCGCCTACGGCTCGATGGAGTACTTCCGCTGGGCCGGCCGCTCCCAGCTGCGCCCCGACGGGCTGCGCTACGCCCGCCGGATGGCCGCGCCGGTGACCGCGCCGACGCTGCAGCTGCACGGCGGCCTGGACGCCTGCGTGCTCCCGTCGTCAGCCCGCGGCTCGGGGCGCTACGTGGCCGGCGCCTACGACTGGCGCGAGCTGCCCGCCGTCGGGCACTTCCCCCACGAGGAGGTCCCGGAGGAGGTCAACCGGGCGCTGATCGGCTGGGCCCGGTGACGTGCTGGAACGGCCACCCTTCAGGGTCCCGCCGGCCCCGTCCAGGGCACCGCCCCGAGCGTGCGAGGGGTGGGGAGGACGGGGTCCTTCTCCGAGGCGTGGGGGGAAGGCAGTCCTTCTACTCGCAGACGCCCGTCAGCACCGGAGCCGACGAGGCCAGGCCGGCCAGCGCCGCGTCCTCGACCTCCTCGTAGGTGAGGGCGTAGCCGGTCAGCGGGTCGTCGATCGCCGAGGCGAAGACGACGCCCAGCACCTGGCCCTGCGGGTCGAACAGCGGACCGCCGGAGTTGCCGGCGCGGACCTCGCCGCGGAGCGCGTAGACGTCACGGACGACGGTCTGCTCGTTGCGGAAGTCCGGGCCGCTGATGTCGGTACGGTCGCGCACCCGGGCCGGCCCGACGAACAGCTCACCGCCGCCGGGGTAGCCCATGATGATCGCGTCGTCCCCCGACTCGGCCGGCTCCGCGGCGAAGCTCAGCGGAAGCTGCGGCAGCCCGGGGACGGCGAGCACCGCCACGTCGGTCTCCTCGTCCACGTACACCGGGACGGCGTCGTACTCCACGCCCTCCGCGGTCACCACCGGATCGGTGACGCCGGCGAGCACGTGCGCGTTGGTCATCACCCGCTCGTCGGCGTACACGAAGCCGGAGCCGTCGATCTGCCGCGAGCAGGACAGCGCGACCCCGCTGATCTGCACCACCGAGCCCGCCACGTCGTCGACGACCGGGCTGCTCAGCAGGGCCTGGTCCGGCGCGGAGACGTCGGGCACCTGCGTGGGGGTCAGCGGGTCGAGGACGTCGGGCAGCCCTCGCCGGTCGATCGCCTCCCGCAGCGAGTCGTAGACCGCCCGGACGCCGGCCGGGACGCTGCGGTCGACCGCCTGCACCAGCGCCGACTGCCGCACCTGGCCGGCGACCTCGGGGAACGGCGCGGTGGCCAGCGGCGTGGCCACCATCCACGCGACGAGGAGAACCGCGACCGCCGAGAGCACCGCCCCGGCCACCGAGTCGACGACCTTGACCGGCTCCCAGGTGACCCGTTTGCGCACCGCTCGGCCGATCGCCCCGGTCAACAGCTGACCGAGCAACGCCCCGGCGAGGACGACGACCAGCGCGGCGAAGACCCGGGTGCTCGCCGTTCCGTCGAGGCGGTCGGCGATCGGGCCGGACAGCTGCGCGCCGAGGACCGCGCCGCCGAAGAAGCCGAAGAAGGAGGTGGCCGAGACGATGACGCCCTGACGGAACCCGGAGAAGGCGAAGAGGAGCGCCAGCCCGATGAGGACGAGATCGACGAACGACATGGCGGCGCTCAACCGCTGACCGTCATGGTGCCGTACTGCT
Source organism: Geodermatophilus sp. DF01-2 (assembly GCF_004571065.1). Taxonomy (GTDB): domain Bacteria; phylum Actinomycetota; class Actinomycetes; order Mycobacteriales; family Geodermatophilaceae; genus Geodermatophilus. Next base: position 37,591 of record NZ_SPQN01000031.1, on the reverse strand, counting down.
GCAGCTGGGTGTGGAAGCTGCACTCGAAGGTGTACTCGCCGGGCGCGGTCACGGTGAACTCGATCGTGTCGCTCTCCCCAGGCGCCAGCAGCGAGATCTCGGCGTCGATCGGCTCGGGACCGGCGCCCGGGGTGAAGCGGAGGTTGTGCGCCATCTGCTCGGCGACGTTGACCACGGTCAGCCGCACCCGGCCGGGCGCGACGGTGAACGTGTCGGGGGTGAAGACGTAGTCGTCCTGGGTCTGCAGGGTGACCTCCTGGACGCCGTCGGGCGCCGTGGTCACCGTGCCGAGCGCCGGGCCGGACGACGGCGCCGCCGCCTGCCCGGCCGTCTCCCCGCCGCCCCCGCAACCGACCAGCAGGATCACTGCGGCAGCGGCCACCGCGGCCTTCTTGCAGAGGCCCCGGCTCCGTCCCGGGTCCCGCCCCGAGCGGCCCCGTCCCGAGGCTCCGGCCCCGTCCCGAGGCTCGGGCCCCGTCCCGAGGCTCGCGCCGAGCGTGCGAGGCGTGAGGAGGACGGGGTCCTTCCCCGAGGCGTGAGGAGGACGGGGTCCTTCCCCGAGTGGTGAGGAGGACGGGGTCCTTCCCCTTCTGCCGTTCATCGCGGGGGAACCGTACGCGTCGCGAGGCCGTCGGGCGCGGGGTCGGCCACCGTCGGCGCGGCGGCGTCCTCGTCCTCGGCCGGGTCGAGGGTGCCGGGCAGCTGGGGGCGCCGTGCCCCGAGCGCGGGCAGCGGCCGCACGTCGGTCGCATCCCAGGGGCGGGCGAGCCCCGCGGCCTCGAGGATGGCGTCGAGCAGGCCGGCGGTGAACCCCCAGACGACCATCCCGGCGACGCCGAACGCCGGACCGACGAAGCCCGACGGGTGGCGGGCGCGGAAGCGGTTGGCCGGATCGGCCAGGTCGGCCAGCGGCACCCGCGCCACGCGGGCCACCTCGCGGGGGTCGCCGACGGTGACGTCGCGCGGGTCCTCCCACCAGGCCACGACCGGCACCACGAGGTTGTCCGAGGGGCCGAGGAACAGCTCGGGCAACGTGGCCAGCACCCGCACGCCGTCCGGGTCGATCCCGGCCTCCTCCTCCGCCTCGCGCAGCGCGGTGCCCACGGGGTACTCGTCGCCGGGGTCGGCGCCGCCGCCGGGGAAGGCCGGCTGGCCGGCGTGGGTGCGCAGGTGCGCGGACTTCTCGATGAGCAGGACGTCGGCGCCGCGGGGGCCCTCGCCGAAGAGGATGAGCACCGCGGAGCGGCGGGCGGTCGCGGTCGGCCGGGGCATGCGGTGTCGCAGCGGCAGGTCGTCGCCCGCGTCGAGCAGCCGGCGGAGGTAGCCGGGCAGGTCGTCGTCGGCCGCGGGCGCCCCGGTCACAAGGTCACCCCGAGGTGCTCGGCCACCAGGCCCTCCAGCTGCTCGTACGAGGTCACCGGGCGCAGCTGCAGGTGTGCCACCGAGCCGTCGGCGCGGAGGAAGTAGGTGTAGGGCAGCCCGCGCAGGCCCTGCTCGATGGCCAGCTCGCCCTCGGCGTCGATGCCGGTGGGCATGGTGAGCCCCGCGTCCGCCGCGAAAGCGGCGCCGTTCTCGGCCGTGTCCTGGCTGACCAGTCCGACCACCCGCAGCCGGTCGCCGGCCTCGTCGGCCAGCTGCTGCACGATCGGCAGCTCCTCCCGGCACGGACCGCACCAGCTGGCCCACAGGTTGACCACCGTCGGCAGGCCCTGCGCCCTGCCGAGGGCCAGTCGCCCGCCGCCGAGGCAGTCCACGGTCACGTCGGCGAGCACCTCGCCACCCGAGGCCGCCTCGCCGGGCTGCTCGGGGCAGGGCGCGGTGGTGTTCTCCACCTCCGGTGCCGTGGGAGCGGCCGCGTCGTCCGGGGCACCCACGGCGTCCGACGTGCACCCGGTCAGCACGAGCCCGAGCGCCAGCGCGCCGGCCGCCGTCCTGCTGTGCACGCTCATTCGGTGTCGGAGGCGGCCGGGGTCTTGACCAGCTTCGTGGCGACCTCCGGATCGGTCGGGCCGATGCCGTACGAGGGGCACCAGCGGGCCAGGCCGCACGCGCCGCAGGCCGCCTTCTTGGCGTGGCAGACCCGCCGACCGTGGAAGATCACCCGGTGGCTGAACATGGTCCACTCCCGCTTGGGTACCAGCTCGGCGACCTCGGTCTCGACCTTGACCGGATCCTCCTCCGTCGTCCAGCCGAACCGTCGGACCAGCCGGCCGAAGTGGGTGTCGACGGTGAGCCCGGGGACGCCGAATGCGTTGCCCAGGACGACGTTGGCGGTCTTGCGGCCCACGCCGGGGAGGGTGACCAGGTCGGCCATCCGCGCAGGGACCTCGCCGTCGAAGCGCTCGACCAGCGCCTGCGCCAGCCCGAGCACCGAGTTGGCCTTGGCCCGGAAGAAGCCGGTGGGCTTGAGGATCTCCTCCAGGTCGGCGCGGTCGGCCCCGGCCAGCGTCGCGGCGTCGGGATACTTCGCGAACAGCGTCGGGGTGACCCGGTTGACCATCTTGTCGGTGGTCTGCGCCGAGAGCACGGTGGCGACCAGCAGCTCGAAGGCGTTGGCGAAGTCGAGCTCGCAGTGGGCGTCCGGGTGGATCAGCGCCAGCTCGCGGGCCATCCGCCGGGCCCGCCGGGTGCGTGCCAGCGGCGTCTCCTGCGGGTCGAACGGGGAGCCGCCCCGGGCAGCGGCGCGGCGGGCGCGCGGCGGGACGGGCCGGGCGTAGGCGGGCGAGGACACGCGGTCGAGGGTAGGCGGATCCGCTGACGTTCCAGGGCCCGTGCCATCATCGCAGCCGCCGTCGCCGGCTTTCCGTGCGACGACCCGGGGTACACAGGAGTGCACGCGCGGAGCCGGCCGGCCCGGCCCGCGTCCTGCGACGAGGAGAGAGGAGGAACGGTGGTCGCCCTCAGCGTCATCCTGTTCCCACCCCTGGTCATCGCCTTCCTGCTGGTGATGGAGCGCGTCGAGGAGCCGCTGCGCCGGCCGACCGGACCCCGCGAGGTGGCCGAGTTCCTCTCCACCGCGAGCCCTGGCGAGGTCGACACACTGGCCAACTCCGGCATCCGCCGCGCCATGGCGCGCTGGCGACGCCGCCGCGCCTCCCGTGTCCGTCGTGAGGCCGAGCCGCCCATCGTCTGATCGAGGACCCCCTTGCCCCCCACCACCCGCAAGCTCGCGGCGGGAGGCTGCAAGGGGGCCACCGTCCTGCCCACCCCTTCGCGGGCTCGGGGCGGTGCCGTGGACGGGCCGGCCTCATCCCTTGGAGTCGCGTCGTGTCTCGCCGATCGGGTGATGATCCGCACAGCCCCCTAGACTCATTCCGGACGGCGCCGCGAGGGGCGGATGCCGACCGGGCCCGGTCGCCTGCCGGCCCTCAGGTGGTGTGTGTGCGAGAGGACGCGTAGTGGACGAGGTGCTGGCCCAGTCCGGGCTCTTCCAGGGGCTGTCGGAAGAGGCGGTGGACCCGGTCGCCAGCCGCCTGGAGACCGTGACGCTCCCCCGCGGCCGGGTGGTGTTCAACGAGGGCGAGCCGGGTGAGAGTCTCTACATCGTCATCTCCGGCAAGATCAAGCTCTCCCGCCGCTCTCCGGACGGCCGCGAGAACGTCCTGGCCGTGATGGGTCCCTCGGACCAGTTCGGTGAGCTGTCGGTGTTCGACCCCGGGCCGCGCACCGCGACCGCGACGGCCGTCACCGACGTCAAGCTGGCCCGCATGCCGCAGTCGGTGCTCCGCCCGTGGATCGAGGCCCACCCGGAGGTCGGCGAGCGGCTGTTGCACGTGCTGGCCCGCCGGCTGCGCCGTACCAACGACTCGGTCGCGGACCTGATCTTCACCGACGTCCCGGGCCGGGTCGCCAAGGCGCTGCTGCAGATGGCCGACCGGTTCGGCAGCCGCGAGGGCGAGGGACTGCGGGTCAAGCACGACCTCACCCAGGAGGAGCTGGCCCAGCTGGTCGGCGCCTCTCGCGAGACGGTCAACAAGGCGCTGGCCGACTTCGTGCACCGCGGCTGGATCCAGCTGCAGGGCAAGTCGGTCGTCGTCCTCGACGAGGAGCGTCTGCGCCGCCGCGCACGCTGACACGTCGGCCTACCGGCCGTGGTCGTCCACCGATCGAACGTCAGAGGCCCGGAACCGGTCAGGTTCTGGGCCTCTCGCGTCCGACGCTCACGAAGGGAGTGGCACGACCAACCGGATGCGGGTGCCGTCGGGCAGCACCGCCCAGCGGCCGTCGGGCTCGTCGGCGAAGCTCGGGCTGATCGGGTGCAGCGGCTCGGGCGGCGACCCGGCCAGCGCCGCCGCCACGTCGGCGAACGGCTCGAGCTGGCCCAGCGTGTGGATCGTCGGAGGCAGCATGGGCCGGGCGCCCGCGGTCAGCTCGGCCAGGGCGGCGGTCGGCGTCAGCCAGGCCGCCTCGTCGGCCTCCCCGGTGACGTGCCGAGCCTCCTGCCCGACCGGGAGGGCCGCCGCGAAGAACTTGGTGTCGTACCGCCGCGGCTCGACCGGCGGGGTGATCCAGTGCGCGAAGGGCCGCAGCAGGTCCGACCGCAACGCCAGGCCGCGGTCGGCGAGCAGCTCGGCCAGCGAGAGCTCCCGGGTCAGCAACGCCTGACGTTGGGCCTCCCAGTCATCGCCGGAGACGTCCGGAACGACGTCGCTGCCGTCGGCGGACCCCGCGAGCAGGACGCCGGCCTCCTCGAACGTCTCCCGGACCGCGGCGCAGACCAGTTCCCGCGCCGTGCGCTCGTCGCAGCCGAACGCCTGCGCCCAGCGGTCCGGTGACGGGCCGGCCCAGGCCGTCTGCACGTCGCCGTCCCGCGGGTCGACGCCGCCGCCCGGGTACGCGGTCATCCCGCCGGCGAACGGCATCCCGCGGGTGCGCCGGAGCAGGTAGACCTCGAGCCCGGGGACGCCGTCCCGCAGCAGGAGCACGGTGGCTGCCTGGCGCGGTTCCGCGCTCACCTCAGCTCGACCGTCAGTTCGACCTCGACGGGAGCGCCCAGCGGGAGTTCGGCCACGCCGACCGCGCTGCGGGCGTGTCGGCCGGCTTCACCGAAGACGCGGCCCAGCAGCTCGCTGGCCCCGTTCACCACGCGCGGCTGACCGGTGAACCCCTCGGCGCTGGCCACGTAGCCGACCACCCGGACCACGCGGGCCACCGAGTCCAGGCCGACCAGGTCGTCGATGGCAGCCAGGGCGTTGAGGGCGCACAGCTTGGCGTCGTGCGCGGCGTCCTCCGGATCGACCGAGCCGCCGACCTTGCCGGTGCGGCGCAGCCCGCCGTCGACGAAGGGCAGCTGGCCGGAGGTGTGGACCAGCTGGCCCGTGCGCACCGCCGGGACGTAGGCGGCGACCGGCGCGGCCACCGCCGGCAGCCGGATGCCGAGCTCGGCCAGCCGGGCGTGCCAGCTCTGGGTCTGCGGACCGGTCATGACCGGGTCAGCCGACCGGGCGCTTGAGGTACGCGACGGGCTGGTCGGCACCGCCCGGGCCGGGCAGCACGGTGACCAGCTCCCACCCGTCGACACCCCACGAGTCGAGGATCGCCTTGGTGTTGTGGATCAGCAGCGGGATCGTGGCGTACTCCCACCTCGTGCGGGCCGTTTCGCTCATGGGCGCGACGCTAGCGCAGCCACGTCGCGGCGTGTCGGGGCGCACACGCTCGCGGGAGGCCCAGGTGGCGCGCTGCTCCTACGCTCGATCTCGTGAGCCCCGACCCGTCCTCCGTGCGCTGTCACGTCGTCACCGGCAAGGGCGGGACCGGCAAGACCACCGTCGCCGCGGCCCTCGCGCTCGCCCTCGCCGCCGACGGCCGTCAGGTGCTGCTCGTCGAGACCGAGGGCCGCCAGGGCATCGCGCAGCTGTTCGACACCCCTCCACTGCCCTACGAGGAGCGGCGCGTCGCGGTCACCCGCGGCGGCGGCGAGGTGAAGGCCCTGGCGATCGACGTCGAGGAGGCTCTCCTCGAGTACCTCGAGATGTTCTACAACCTGCGGCGGGCCGGCCGGGCGCTGCGCCGGGTGGGCGCCGTCGACTTCGCCACGACGATCGCCCCGGGCCTGCGCGACGTGCTGCTCACCGGGAAGGTCAAGGAGGCGGTGACCCGTCGCCGCGACGGCCGGCTCGTCTACGACGCCGTCGTCGTCGACGCCCCGCCGACCGGCCGGATCACCCGCTTCCTCAACGTCACCGGCGAGATGGCCGGGCTGACCCGTTCCGGCCCGATCAAGACCCAGAGCGACGGCGTCATGGCCGTGCTGAAGTCGCCGCAGACGGCGGTGCACCTGGTCACCCTGCTCGAGGACATGCCGGTGCAGGAGACCGCCGACGCCATGGCCGAGCTCACCGCGGTCGGGCTGCCGCTGGGCTCGGTGGTCGTCAACATGGCCACCGAGCCGGTGCTGCCCGAGCACGACCTGACCCGCGCCGCCGAAGGCCGGCTGACCGGTGCCGACCTGGCTCCGGCCCTGGCGGCCGCCCAACTGCACGAGGTCCCGGCGCTGGCCGACGCGCTCGCCGCCCAGGCCGTCGAGCACGCCCGGCGCTGGGCCGCCCAGGACGAGCTGCGCGACGAGGTCGAGGCGCTCGACCGGCCGACCGTGGAGCTGCCGCTGCTGCCGGGACCGATGGACCTCGGCGCCCTCTTCGAGCTCGCCGGCCGACTGGAGGAGCACCTGCGGAGCGAGGTGGCGGCATGACGCAGACGGTCGAGCGCTCGCGCCGGCCCGCCCGCCCGGCCGCGCCGCCCGCCCCCGAGGCGCTTCCCCTCGAGCTCGCCGAGCTGGTCACCGATCCGGACACCCGGATCGTGGTGTGCTGCGGCGCCGGCGGTGTGGGCAAGACGACGACGTCGGCCGCCCTGGCGCTGGCCGCGGCGGAGGTCGGCCGCACCGTCGTCGTCCTCACCATCGACCCGGCGCGCCGGCTGGCCCAGTCGCTCGGCCTGCGGGAGCTCGACAACGAGCCCCGGCGGGTCGACGTCCCGGGGGCCGAGGGCGAGCTGCACGCGATGATGCTGGACATGAAGCGCACCTTCGACGACGTCGTCGTGGCGCACTCGACGCCCGAGCGGGCCGAGCAGATCTTCGAGAACCCCTTCTACCAGGCGCTGTCCTCGTCCTTCTCCGGCACGCAGGAGTACATGGCCATGGAGAAGCTGGGCCAGCTGCGGGCCGGCGAGAAGTGGGACCTGATCGTCGTCGACACCCCGCCGTCGCGGTCGGCGCTGGACTTCCTCGACGCCCCCAACCGGCTGGGCCGCTTCCTGGACGGCACGATGATCCGGTTGCTGGTGGCGCCGAGCCGGGCCGGGTTCAAGTTCGCCAGCGCCGGCTTCCTGTTCTTCAGCCGGATCATCTCGAAGATCCTCGGCGGGCAGCTGCTGCGCGACATCTCCTCGTTCGTGGCTGCGCTGGACACCATGTTCGGCGGGTTCCGGGAGCGGGCGAACGCCACCTACGAGCTGCTGCGCCGGCCGGGCACCTGGTTCGTCGTCGTCGCCACCCCCGAGCCGGACGCGCTGCGGGAGGCCTCCTACTTCGTCGACCGGCTCTCTACCGAGCAGATGCCGCTGGCCGGGCTGGTCCTCAACCGCACCCATCCGCCGACCACGACGGCGCTCTCCGCGACCCGCGCCGACGGCGCCGCCGAGGAGGTCCTCGAGGCCGGCGGCGAGGGGGCCGAGCTCGTCGCCGGGGCGCTGCGGGTGCACGCCGAGCGGATGGCGCTGGCCACCCGGGAGCAGCACCTGGCCGACCGGTTCACCAGCGCCCATCCGGAGGTCGCCGTCCGCACCGTGCCGGCCGCCGCCGGCGACGTGCACGACCTCGACGGGCTGCGCGGCATGGCCGACGCGCTGACCGGCCCCGACGCCGACACGCCGACGGCAGTGCCGCGGCGGCGCATCCTGCCCGCGCGCCGTCGCTGAGCGCGACGCGGGAGGCCCGACGCCACGTACATTGGCCCGCGATGTCTGCCGACGCCCCCGCCCGCCCCCGGGTCCTCGCGAAGCTCGCCGCGACGATCGTCCTCGCCGGAGCCCTGGTCGCCGGCCTGCTGCTGCCCTTCGTGGGGGGCACCGGCGTGGTCGCGCGCAACTCCGCGTCCCTGCTCGGCACCTTGCCGACGGAGCTCACCGACGAGACACCGGCGGGCAGCACCCGGGTGCTGGCGGCCGACGGGTCCCTGATCACGATGTTCTACCGGCACAACCGGGCGCCGGTGGCCTCCGACCGGATCGCCGACGTCATGAAGCAGGCGCTGGTCGCCATCGAGGACTCCCGCTTCGAGGAGCACAACGGCCTCGACGTCCAGGGCACGTTGCGGGCGCTGGCGACCAACGTGGCGGCCGGCTCGGTGCAGGAGGGTGGCTCCACGCTGACCCAGCAGCTGGTCAAGCAGACCCTCGCGCAGACCGCCGACACCCCGGAGGAGCGGCTGGCGGCCACCGAGGAGAGCCTGGGCCGCAAGCTGCGGGAGGCGCGGATGGCCCTCGCCCTCGAGGAGGAGTACTCCAAGGACGAGATCCTCACCCGCTACCTGAACCTCGTGTACTTCGGCCAAGGGGCCTACGGCGTCCAGGCCGCGGCACAGCGCTACTTCAGCGTGGACGCAGCCGACCTCACGCTGCCGCAGGCGGCGATGCTGGCCGGTCTGGTGCAGAGCCCGTCCCTCGACGACCCGATCAACAACCCCGAGAACGCGCTGGAGCGCCGCAACCTCGTCCTGCAGCGGATGCTCGACCTCGGGATGATCGACCAGGCCCAGTTCGCCGAGGTCTCGGCCCAGCCGGTGCAGGTGGCGCCCGGCGGCACCCCGCCCAACGGCTGCGTCGACGCGGCGATCGGTGGCTTCTTCTGCGCCTTCGTGCAGCAGTACCTGACCCAGGACCTGGGCATTTCGCAGACCCTGCTGGAAAACGGCGGGTTGACGGTCCAGACGACGCTGCGGCCGGACGTGCAGGCGGCCGGTGACCAGGCCGTGCTCGGCACCCTGGCGATGGGTGACCCCCTGGTCGGTGTCTACACCGTCGTCGAGCCGGGCACCGGCCACGTGCTGGCCATGGCGAGCAACCGCCGCTTCGGCTGCGACGGCCCCGAGTGCGAGTCGGTCAACTTCAACGTCGTCCCCAGCAAGGGCGCCGGGTCGACGTTCAAGGTGTTCACCGCCGCCGCCGCGCTCGAGGCCGGGTTCGCGCCGTCCCACACCATCACGACACCCGAGCCGTACCTCTCGCGCGTCTACCAGGACTGGGACCCCGACCTGGGTCGCCCGAAGCCCTACTCGGTCCAGAACGTCGGGACCAACTACCCCAGCACCCTGACCCTGGAGGAGGCCCTGTACTGGTCGTCCAACACCTACTTCCTGGCACTGGAGGACCAGCTGGGCTCGGTCGAGGGCCCGGTGCGGATGGCCCAGCGGCTGGGGATGCACTTCGATGCCGCCAACCAGTTCCCCGCGGAGACGATCATCTCCGAGAACCGCGGCTCGTTCACCTTCGGCACCGACGCGACCAGTCCCCTCGACCTGGCCAACGCCTTCGCCACGCTGGCCGCCAGCGGCACCCGATGCGAGCCCACCCCGGTCACCGCGGTGCTCGACCGGAACGGGCAGCCGCTGACCGGCGCGGACGGTCAGCCGCTCGCCACCGGGGACCGGTGCACGGAGGCGGCCGTGCCGCCCGCGGTGGCCGACACGATGACGTCGATGCTGCGCAAGGACGTCGAGCCCGGCTTCCGTGGGCAGACCGGCGCACGGGCCTACGTCCCCGGCCACCAGATCGCCGGCAAGACCGGAACCAACCAGGGTCGGGACTCGGTCAGCTTCGTCGGCTACACCCCGCAGTACGCGGCGAGCGTGATGGTGTTCAACCCGCTGGCCAATCGGGACGTCGGGGCGTACGGCGGCGCCCTGGGCGCCGGCATCTGGGGGGACGCGATGACCCCCATCCTGACGGCACAGGCGCCGGTGCCCTTCCCCGCGGCTCCGGTTCCCGCGCCCGCTCCGTCACCGGCCGCGCCCGCCGCGGCGCCGGCCCCGGAGGCGGCTCCGGCGCCCACGCCGGCTCCCGCCGACCCGGCCGCCAGGCAGATGCCGGCCGAGGAGCCGACCCCGGCCGACGGCACCGACGCCGACACCGGTGGTGGGGACGGCACCGGCTGGATCAACTACAACGGCGGCCAGACGCCGTGGAACGGCGGCGGGTGAACCGACCGCCGCAGGAGGCGGTACCCGCGCTGACGGCTACCGACGGCGCTCAGCCGAGCTGGCGACGCACCTCGGCGGCGACGCGGCCACCCTCGGCCCGGCCGGCGACCTCGGCCTGGACCGCGCCCATCACGCGGCCCATGTCCTTCATGCCGCCGGCCCCGGTACGAGTGATGACGTCGGCGACCAGCGCAGCCAGGTCGGCGTCCTCCAGCTGGGCGGGCAGGTAGGCCGAGACCACGCCGCCCTCGGCCCGTTCGCGGTCGGCCTGTTCGGTGCGACCGGCGGTGGCGAACGCCTCCGCGGCCTCCCGGCGCTTCTTCGCCTCCCGGCGCAGCACCGCCTGCACCTCGTCGTCGGTGAGCTCGCGGGCCTCCTTGCCGGCCACCTCCTCGGCGCTGACAGCGGCCAGCACCATCCGCAGCGTCGCGGTGCGCAGCTCGTCGCGGGACTTCATCGCGGTGGTCAGGTCGGCGCGCAGCTGTTCCTTGAGGTCCGGCACGGGTCCAGCCTGGCACGTGCCCCGAACGCGTGCGCCCGTACCCTGGGCTGTCGTGCGCGCGACCACAGCCCTTCCCATCGCCGTCCTCGCCTCGGCGACCGCGGGGATCGCCTACGCCTCGCTCTACGAGCGCAACCGCTGGACGCTGCGCCGCTTCGACGTCCCGGTGCTCGCCCCCGGCTCGGCGCCGCTGCGGGTGCTGCACCTGTCCGACCTGCACATGACCGCCGGGCAGCGGTCGAAGCAGGAGTGGGTGGCCTCGCTCGCTGCGTTGGAGCCGGACCTGGTGGTCGACACCGGTGACAACCTGGCCGGCATGGACGCCGTCCCGGGGACGCTCCGGGCGATGGGGCCGCTGCTGGACCTGCCCGGCGCCTTCGTCCTGGCCAGCAACGACTACTACGCGCCCCGGCCGAAGAACCCGCTCAAGTACTTCTGGCCCGACCACAAGCGGGTGCACGGGGCCGAGCTGCCCTGGCGGGATCTGCGCGACGGGCTCACCCGCCGCGGCTGGCTCGACCTCACCAACGACCGGGGCGAGCTGACCGTCGGCGGACGGCGGATCGTGTTCGCCGGCGTCGACGACTCGCATGCGGGTCGCGACCGCTACGACCGGGTGGCCGGTCCCGCCGACCCGGGCGCGGATCTGCGGATCGGGCTGGCGCACTCCCCCGAGCCGCGGGTGCTCGACCGGTTCGCCGCCGACGGGCACGACCTGCTGCTGAGCGGGCACACGCACGGCGGGCAGCTGCGGGTGCCCTTCTACGGGGCGCTGGTGACCAACTGCGGCATCGACCGCGACCGGGTCCGCTGGCTGCACCGCTGGGCCGAGCCCTCGGCCGGCAACCCGCACGGCACCTGGCTGCACGTATCCGCCGGGCTGGGCACCAGCCCCTACGCTCCGGCCCGGTTCGCCTGCCCGCCGGAGGCGACGCTGCTCAGGCTGACCGCCCGTCAGGACTGAGCCAGGCGTCGGCTAGACTCGGTCCGTACCTCGGGGTGTGGCGCAGCTTGGTAGCGCGCGTCGTTCGGGACGACGAGGTCGCAGGTTCAAATCCTGTCACCCCGACGCTGCTCAGGGGCCGCCGCGAGGCGGCCCCTGAGTCGTTCCGCGGGTCGGGGAGGATGGACGGGTGAGTGCAGAGCCCGCCGCCCCCGGTTCCGCCCCGGACGCCGGAGCGGCCACGCCGCCGGCCCGGTCGCCCGCAACCGCTCTGCCGCCCGAGGTCACCGCCCGCTGGCAGGCTCGCTTCCGCGCGCCCAGGGTGAGCCTGCCCGACTGGGCGCTGGAGGCCCCGCACCGCAGCCTGTACGCCTCCGACGTCAGCGGCGTCGTCGAGCAGTACGCGTGGGACCGTACGACCGACGTCCACCGGCAGGCCACCGACCGGGCCAACGGCACGCTGATCGGCACGCTCAGCCCGGACGGCGAGACGATCTGGTGGTTCGCCGACACCGACGGCGACGAGTTCGGCGTCTGGATGGTGCAGCCCTTCGCCGGCGGGGACGACCGCGTCGCCGTCCCGGAGGTCGGCCCGGCCTATCCGGCGGGGCTGGAGATCGGCACGCGGATGGTGGCGGTCGGCCGCTCCACCGACGACGGCTCCGAGCTGTGGCTGGCCCCGGCCGGCGGCAGCCCGCGCGTGGTCTACCGGCACGAGGACCCGGCGTCGGTCGACGCCCTGACCCACGACGAGGACCTGCTGGCCATCTCGCACTCCGAGCACGGCGACCCGCGCTACCCGGCGCTGCGGGTGCTGCGGACCGAGGACGATGCGGTGGTCGCCGACAAGTGGGACGGCGAGGGCCGGGGACTCCACGCGCTGGAGTTCGCGCCCCTGCCCGGCGACCGGCGGCTGCTGGTCGGCCACGAGCGCCGCGGCCGCGAGGAGCTGCTCATCTGGGACGTCGGGACCGACACCGAGACCGAGGTCGTGCTCGACCTGCCCGGCGACGTCACCGCCGGCTGGTACCCCGACGGCTCGGCGCTGCTGGTCGGGCACGACCACGCCGCCCGCAGCGAGCTCTACCGCTACGACCTGGCCAGCGGCGGGCTGGAGCGGCTGGACACCCCGCGCGGCGTCGTCCGCGGCGCCACCGCCCGCCCGGACGGCACCGTGGAGCTGGCCTGGTCGAACTCGGAGCGGCCGCCGGTGATCCGGCGGGCCGACGGCCCGGTCGTGCTCGCCGCGCCCGGGGAGGAGCCGCCGGCCGCGTACCCGGTGGAGGACCGCTGGGTACCCGGCCCGGGCGGCGACATCCACGCCCTCGTGGTCCGCCCGGCCGGGGAACCGCCGTATGCGACGGCGTTCCTGGTGCACGGCGGCCCGGAGGCGGCCGACGACGACTCCTACCGCGCCCGCCGGGCGGCCTACGTCGACGCCGGATACGCGGTCGTGCACGTCAACTACCGCGGGTCGACCGGCTACGGCAGCGCCTGGCGGGATGCGCTCACCGGCCGCCCGGGGCTCACCGAGCTCGAGGACGTCGCCGCGGTGTACGACGCGCTCGTCGCCGAGGGCCTCGTCGACCCGGGCCGTGCCCTGCTGACCGGGGGCTCCTGGGGCGGTTTCCTCACCCTGCTCGGCCTCGGCACCCAGCCGGAGCGCTGGACGGCCGGGATCGCCGAGGTGCCGGTGGCCGACTACCTGGCCGCCTACGAGGACGAGATGGAGGGCCTGCGGGCCTACGACCGGGCGCTGTTCGGCGGCTCACCGGAGGAGGTGCACGACGTGTACGTGCGCTCCTCGCCGATCACCTACGTCGACGCCGTCGCCGCGCCCGTGCTCGTCGTCGCCGGCGCCAACGACCCCCGCTGCCCGATCCGGCAGATCGACAACTACCTGATCCGCCTGGAGGAACTCGACAAGCCGCACGAGGTGTACCGCTTCGACGCCGGCCACGGCTCGCTGGTCATCGAGGAGACCATCCGCCAGGTCGAGGCGGCCTTGAACTTCGCTCTACGACACGTGAAGCCGTGACACTGTCGGTCTACCGGCCGACACCGCGGCCAGGTGCCGTCCCCGACGTGCGCTGAGCCGGAACCCGCCCGACCTCGGGGGACCTCCGGGCCTCCGCTCGGCCGGACCCGGCTACACCGGTCCGCACCCGTAGGTGGTCGGCTCTCAGGCCTTCCGGCCCGCTGCCACCAACTCCGCGATCTGGATGGTGTTCAACGCCGCGCCCTTGCGCAGGTTGTCGTTGCTCACGAACAGCGCCAGGCCGCGACCGCCCTCCACGCCCGGATCCTGCCGGATGCGGCCGACGTAGCTCGGGTCGCGCCCGGCCGCCTGCTGCGGGGTCGGGACGGCGGACAGCTCCACCCCCGGCGCGGTGGACAGCAGCTCGGTGGCCCGCTCGACAGTGAGCTCACGCTCGAATTCCAGGTTCAGCGAGAGCGAGTGCCCGGTGAAGACCGGCACGCGCACGCAGGTGCCCGACACCCGCAGGTCGGGGATGCCGAGGATCTTGCGGCTCTCGTTGCGGAGCTTCTGCTCCTCGTCGGTCTCGGACGAGCCGTCGTCGACCAGCGAGCCGGCCATGGGCAGCACGTTGAAGGCGATCGGCCGCACGTACTTCGCCGGCTCGGGGAAGGTCACCGCCGACCCGTCCTGGGTGAGCTCGGCGGCCTTGTCGACGACCGCCTTGACCTGGGTGTCGAGCTCCTCGACGCCGGCCAGCCCGCTGCCGGACACCGCCTGGTAGGTGCTGGCGACGATGCGCACCAGCTGGGCCTCGGCGTGCAACGGCGCCAGGACCGGCATCGCGGCCATCGTGGTGCAGTTGGGGTTGGCGATGATGCCCTTGCGCGTCTCGCCGAGGGCGTGCGGGTTCACCTCGGCCACGATCAGCGGGACGTCGGGGTCGCGGCGCCAGGCCGAGCTGTTGTCGATGACGGTCACGCCGGCCTCGGCGAACCGCGGCGCCTGCACCCGCGAGGTGGAGGCACCGGCGGAGAACAGCGCGACGTCCAGGCCGGCCGGGTCGGCGGTCGCGGCGTCCTCGACGGGGATCTCACCGTCCCCCCACGGCAGCGTGCTGCCGGCAGAGCGGGCGGAGGCGAAGAAGCGCAGCTCGCTGATCGGGAAACGACGCTCGGCGAGGATCTGCCGCATGACGCCGCCGACCTGGCCGGTGGCGCCGACGACACCGACCCGCAGCCCGTCGGTCGGAGACGTGGCTCCCTGAGACGTCATCGTCCGGTCCCTCCGTAGACGACCGCCTGCGCCTCCTCGGTGCCGAGGTCGAAGGCGTCGTGCACCGCGCGGACGGCGAGGTCCACGTCGGTGTCCCGGCACACCACGGAGATGCGGATCTCCGAGGTGCTGATCAGCTCCAGGTTGACACCGGCGTCGGCCAGCGCACCGAAGAACCGCGCCGACACGCCGGGGTGCGACCGCATGCCCGCCCCGACCAGCGACACCTTGCCGATGTGCTGGTCGAAGGTGACGTCGGTGTAGCCGACGGTGTGCTTGACCTTCTCCAGCGCGGCGATCGCCGCCGGACCGTCGCTCTTGGGCAGCGTGAAGGAGATGTCGGCGAGCTTGCTGGCCGCGGCCGACACGTTCTGCACGATCATGTCGATGTTGATCTCGGCCTCGGCGAGCACGCGGAAGATCTGCGCGGCCTCGCCGGGCCGGTCGGGCACGCCGTAGACGGTGATCTTGCCTTCGGAGCGGTCGTGCGCGACGCCGGTGATGATGGCCTGTTCCACCGTGAGGTCCTCCATCGAGCCGGTCACGACTGTGCCGGGGAGCTGGGAGTAGGAGCTGCGGACGTGCACCGGGATGCCGTAGCGGCGGGCGTACTCGACGCAGCGCAGCATGAGCACCTTCGCCCCCGAGGCGGCGAGCTCGAGCATCTCCTCGTACGTCACGGTGTCCAGCCGCCGGGCGTTCGGCACGATCCGCGGGTCGGCGGTGAAGACGCCGTCGACGTCGGTGTAGATCTCGCAGACGTCGGCCCGGAGCGCAGCGGCGACAGCGACGGCCGTCGTGTCGGAGCCGCCGCGCCCCAGGGTGGTGACGTCCTTGGTGTCCTGGCTGACGCCCTGGAAACCGGCGACGATGACGATCGAGCCGTCGTCGAGCGCGCTGCGCAGCCGGCCGGGCGTGACGTCGATGATCCGCGCCTTGCCGTGGCTGGAGGTGGTGATCACCCCGGCCTGCGACCCGGTGAACGACCGCGCCTCGTAGCCGTGGGTGTTGATCGCGATGGCCAGCAGGGCCATGGAGATGCGCTCGCCCGCGGTGAGCAGCATGTCGAGCTCGCGGCCGGGCGGGGTATCGGTGATCTGCGCCGCCTGGTCGAGCAGCTCGTCGGTCGTGTCGCCCATCGCGGAGACCACGACGACGACGTCGTCGCCGTCCTTCTTGGCCGCCACGATCCGCTCGGCGACGCGCTTGATGTGCGCGGCGGAGGCGACGGACGAACCGCCGTACTTCTGGACGACGAGGGCCACGGGTCCACAGGCTACCGACGTCCGCGCGGCCGGCGTGGTTGCGTCCCCCGGCACGGCGAGATGTGATCACCCGGTGGACGACCCGGAGCGGTGGCTGCTCAGCGCCGAGGAGCGCGGTAACCCCGCGACGACGCTGCCCGCCTGGACCGCGGGCAACCTCGCCGTCCCGCTCGTGCACGGGGCGGCCTACTTCGACCGCCTGGTGGAGGCCGTGCAGGCCCTGGACGAGGGCGACCACCTCTTCTTCACCGACTGGCGGGGCGACCCGGACGAACAGCTCCGCCCGGGCGGGCCCACGGTCGCGCAGCTGTTCACCGACGCGGTGCGCCGCGGCGTCTGCGTCCGCGGGCTGGTGTGGCGCTCGCACTTCGACTGGCTGTCGTTCAGCAAGGAGGCGAACCGGGCCCTCGACGCCGAGATCGAGGACGGCGGCGGCGAGGTGATCCTCGACCAGCGGGTGCACCGCCTCGGCAGCCACCACCAGAAGTGCGTCGTCCTGCGGCACGACCAGGACCCGACCAGGGACGTCGCCTTCGTCGGCGGCATCGACCTGTGCCACGGCCGCCGGGACGACGCCCGCCACGCCGGCGACCCGCAGCCGCTGGCGATGGCGTCGGCCTACGGGCCCAACCCGCCCTGGCACGACGTGCAGCTCATGGTTCGCGGACCGGCCGTGGGCGTGCTGGACACCGTCTTCCGGGAACGGTGGGACGACCCCACGAGCCCGGACTCGCACAACCCGCTGGCCTACGTGCGCGACCGGTTCCGGCGCGCCGACCTGGTGGCCGCGCCCCTGCCGCCGCAGCTCCCCCCGCCGCCGCCGTGCGGACCGCACCTGGTGCAGAACCTGCGCACCTACCCGGCGATCCGGCCCGGATACGAGTTCGCACCCCGCGGCGAGCGATCCATCGCCCGCGGCTACTCGAAGGCCATCCAGCGGGCCCGCCGGTTGGTCTACCTGGAGGACCAGTACATGTGGTCGGCCGACGTGGCGCGCCTGTTCGCCGAGGCGCTGACTGACCACCCCGAGCTGCACCTGGTCGTCGTCGTCCCGCGGGTGCCCGACCAGGAGACCGCCTTCTCCTCGCGGCCCCAGTACGTCGGCCGCTGGCAGGCGCTGGAGATGTGCCAGCGGGCGGGGCGCGACCGGGTGCACGTGTTCGACGTCGAGAACCACGAGGGGACGCCGGTCTACGTGCACGCCAAGGTCTGCGTCGTCGACGACGTCTGGGCCAGCGTCGGGAGCGACAACTTCAACCGCCGCTCCTGGACCCACGACAGCGAGCTGTCCTGCGTCGTCCTCGACACCGCCCGCGACCCCCGCGAGCCGCGGGACCCCGCCGGCACCGGCGACGGGGCGCGGGTGTTCGCCCGCGACCTGCGGCTGGAACTGGCCCGCGAGCACCTGGACCGTGCCACCGACGGCAGCGAGGACGACGGGCTAGTCGACCCCGAGGAGTTCGTCGCCGCCCTCGAGGAGAGCGCAGCGACGCTGGACGCCTGGCACGCCGGCGGCCGCGGCGGCCCTCGTCCGCCCGGCCGGCTGCGCCCGCACCGCGCCGAGCGGCTCCCGCTGTCCACCCGGCTGTGGGCGACACCGGTCTACCGTCTGATCGACGACCCCGACGGCCGCCCCTGGCGGATGCGCCAGACCCGCAGCTTCTGACCCGCCCGCGCCACTCGGCCCCAGACACCTCCTCCCCGCACGCTCGTGCTCTGCCCAGGACCGTGGGCAGAGCACGACGGCGAGCGGGGCAGTGTCCCCTCTCGGAGAGTTGTGCTCTGCCCAGCACTGTGGGCAGAGCACGAGCTTCCACAGGTGCACATGCCGGGCCCGCGGTGGCCGGCGTCGGCGGGACCCTCGACCCCGTGACCGACCCCGCGCACAGCGGCATGCTGCGCCGCATCCGCCGAGTCGCCGACCTGTCCCAACGGGAACTGGCCGCGCGCATCGGGGTCTCGAAGTCCGCGGTGGCGGCGGCCGAGAGCGGCAGGTCCGGCCTGGACGTCAGGGTGCTCGGGCGAGCGGCCGAGCTGGCCGGCTTGCGGCTGGCGCTGGTGGACGCCGGCGGCCGGGAGGTGCCCGGGATGGACCCGGAGGCGGTCCGGGACAGGGCGGGCCGGTACTACCCGGCCCACCTCGACACCCGCTACGGCGACGAGGAGTGGTGGTACTCGCACCAGGGTCACGGCCACGACCGCGAGCAGCCCTGGTACACCTTCGACCGCGCCCGCTGGGTGCGCGACTGGCACCGGGCGCGGGACGGCACGCCGGACGACCATCAGCTCCCGCAGCCCGGCGACTCGCCGAAGGCCCGCGCCCACGCGCGCCGGGACACGCACTGGCGCGCCGTCGCCGAGGAACGGCAGCGACGGTTCCTCGCCGGCGAGTTCGCGCACGTCGACCCCGGCCTGACCTGCAGCTGTCCGCCGGAGTGCGACGAGGTCGACGACGGCTCGGGTCCGGCCCGGCACGCCACCGTTTGCGCGTGTGGCTGCGACCTGGGCTGACCCGCTGCTACCGTGGTCCTGTGCGCGGCAGCCTCCTGCTTACCCGCCGCGGCGAGGCCCTCTCCTAGGTCGGCCCCCTCGCCGCGGAGATCCTGCCGTGGCCGAGCGCGTCCCCGGCGCCTGCTGACCGCCCCACCGGAGCTGAGTCCAGCCCGCGCCAGAGGAGCGAACCCCCCGTGAGCAGGAACATGAGCGAGAACCACCCGCACGTCCGGAACCCCCAGCAGCCGTCGGGGATGCCGATCCACCGCTACGTCCCCTTCACCCCCGTGGTGCTGCCCGACCGCACCTGGCCGGAGAAGGTCACGACCCAGGCCCCGCGCTGGTGCGCCGTCGACCTGCGCGACGGCAACCAGGCGCTGATCGACCCGATGACGCCCGACCGCAAGCGGCGGATGTTCGAGCTGCTGGTCCGCATGGGCTACAAGGAGATCGAGGTCGGCTTCCCGGCGGCCAGCCAGACCGACTTCGACTTCGTCCGCCAGCTCATCGAGGACGACCTGGTACCCGACGACGTCACCATCCAGGTGCTCACGCAGGCCCGTGACGAGCTGATCGAGCGCACCTTCGAGTCGCTGCGCGGAGCCGACCAGGCCATCGTCCACCTCTACAACTCGACGTCCACCCTGCAGCGGCGGGTCGTGTTCGACTCCGACCGGGCCGGCATCGTCGACATCGCCGTCCACGGCGCGCAGCTGGTCCGCAAGCTGGCCGAGCAGATGCCCGAGACCGAGATCCGGTACCAGTACTCGCCGGAGTCCTTCACCGGCACCGAGCTCGACTTCGCCGTCGAGATCTGCAACGCCGTCACCGACGTGTGGGAGCCGACCCCGGACCGGCCGACGATCGTCAACCTGCCGGCGACCGTCGAGATGGCCGAGCCGACGGTCTACGCCGACCAGATCGAGTGGATGAACCGGAACCTGGGCCGCCGGGACTCCGTCGTCCTGTCCCTGCACCCGCACAACGACCGCGGCACCGCCGTCGCCGCCGCCGAACTGGGCTTCCGGGCCGGGGCCGACCGCATCGAGGGCTGCCTGTTCGGCAACGGCGAGCGCACCGGCAACGTCGACCTGGTGACCCTGGGGCTGAACCTGTTCAGCCAGGGCATCGACCCGCAGGTCGACTTCTCCGACATCGACGAGATCCGCCGCACCGTCGAGTACTGCAACCAGCTGGGTGTGCACGAGCGGCACCCCTACGGCGGTGACCTCGTCTACACCGCCTTCTCCGGCTCGCACCAGGACGCGATCAACAAGGGATTCACGGCTCTCGAGGCCGACGCCGCGGCGGCGGGCAAGCAGGTCGACGAGATGCCGTGGGCGGTCCCGTACCTGCCGATCGACCCCAAGGACGTCGGCCGCAGCTACGAGGCCGTGATCCGGGTGAACAGCCAGTCCGGCAAGGGCGGCGTCGCCTACATCATGAAGACCGAGAACCACCTGGACCTGCCGCGCCGGCTGCAGATCGAGTTCAGCGCGGTCATCCAGCGGCACACCGACGACGAGGGTGGCGAGGTGACCGCCCAGCAGATGTGGGCGGCCTTCTCCAGCGAGTACCTGCCCGACCCGGACGCGCCGTGGGGACGGTTCGCGCTCGCCGGCCACCGGCACCGGGCGCACGGCGACCAGCTCGACGAGATGGTGGTCGAGCTGACCGACGGCGGCGTCCCGGTCACCGTCGAGGGCCGCGGCAATGGCCCGATCGCAGCCTTCGTCGACGCGCTCAGGGGCCTCGACGTCGACGTCCGCGTCCTCGACTACGCCGAGCACGCCATGTCCGCCGGCGGAGACGCGCGCGCCGCGGCCTACGTCGAGTGCGCCGTCGGCGACCGCGTGCTGTGGGGCGTCGGCATCGACCCCAACATCGTGAGCGCGTCGCTGCGCGCGGTCGTCTCGGCGGTGAATCGGGCCCAGCGCTGAGGACCGGACCGTGGGCGGAGCGCCGGACGACGCCCCGCTCACGATCCGGTCGCGACATCATCGGCGCAGGTCCGCCGTACCGCGTCCGCCGGTGCGGCCGGGTGACGCGGTGTCCCTCACCCTCCGGGTGCCCGACGGTGCCCGTGCCCGCGACTGCTACGAGTCGGTGCTGGGCTGGTCGGCGGCTCCGGGCCGCCGACCCGACGGCTGGCAGGTCGAGGGGCCGGTGCCGATGGGCGGCAGAGCCGGCGAGCCCGGCATCGTCCCGATGTACGCGGTCGACGACCTCGAGGTGGCCGTCGCCGGTCCGGACGGCGGGCGGCGAGGCCGGCGAGGTGGAACGGAACAGCAGTCCTCCGGCCGGTCGGCGCTGTGCCGCGACGACCAGGGGCTGCCGTTCCGGCTGGCTCAGCCGGGCTGAAGAAGGACCCCGTCCTCCTCACCCTTCGCGAGCTCGGGGCGAGCCTCGGGACGGGGCCGCGTCGGCGGGCTCGTCACCGCGCGCCTCGCCGGGGCTGCGCGGCGCCACGCCCAGCTCGTCGACCACCATCCGGTCGCGGCGCACGTGTCGGCGACGGTAGGCCACCCGGCTCACCATGTGCGCGCTGA
The DNA here is from genome assembly GCF_004571065.1 of Geodermatophilus sp. DF01-2. Classification (GTDB taxonomy): domain Bacteria; phylum Actinomycetota; class Actinomycetes; order Mycobacteriales; family Geodermatophilaceae; genus Geodermatophilus. Next base: position 16,387 of record NZ_SPQN01000031.1, on the reverse strand, counting down.
TCGGCGCCGTGAGCGTCTGGAAGACCGCGACCAGCAACAGCATCCAGGTGGCCGACCAGCCCTGCAGCCGGATCGCACCGCCGACCATGATCAGCAGGATGCCCAGGACCTGCGGCTTGGTGCCGGCGTGCATGCGGGTGAGCACGTCGGGGAAGCGCACCAGGCCCAGCCCGGCGGTCAGGCACAGCAGCGACCCGAGCAGCAGGCAGGTCGCGGCCACGACGTCGGCGACAACCCCCATCATCCCGCTCACGGGGTACCCCCGGTTCGCTGCTCGGCCGCGTCGGGCAGGCCGGCGTCCTGCCCGCTCCCGCTGGAGTGGACCATCATGCCGCCGATGTAGCGGGCCACGGAGACCGAGCCGACGAAGGCCAGCAGCGAGACGACGACCAGCACCGGCACCAGCGTCGGGTCCCGCGCCAGCGTCGCATGTACGGCCAGGCCGGCGGCAATGATGATCAGCAGCGTGTCGGTGGCCACCACCCGGTCCAGCAGCGACGGTCCGCGCGCGAGCCGGACGAGGGTGAGCAGCGCCCCTCCGCCGAGCAGGACGTTCGCCAGCCAGTAGACGACCGTCACGACGGCCTCCCCGCGGGCTCCGGCGCACGCTGCAACGCGGCGATCTCCTCGGCCGTGCCGAACGCTCGCACCACCCGCTCCTCGGTGAGGAGGACCGACCGCCGCTGCCGGTCGAGGTCCTCGTCGGTGTCCACGCTGAGCACGTGCAGGCCGATCACCCGCGTCTCGCGGTCGATCTCGATGACCATCGAGCCGGGGACCAGGGTCACCGCCTCGGTCACGATGGTCAGCAGCAGGTCGGAGTCGGTGCGCAGCTGGACGCGGAGGATCGCGCTGGACGAGATGCCCCGGCGCCGCACGGTCTGCCAGGCGACCAGCGCGCCGGCGCGGACGAGGTCGACCAGGAAGGTGCCCACGAACACCAGGACGGCGACCGGGCGCACCCGCACTCCCCCGACGACCGCCGGCAGAGGGAGGACGAGGGTGACCACCAGCGCCACGACCACCCCGGAGATCAGGTTCGCCCACGACCAGGTGCCCCACAGCAGGTTCCAGACGGCGACCAGCCAGAGCAGCAGTGGCAGCTGGTGACGCAGCCGGCCCACCGCGCCCGCATCGGCGACGGTGCCGCTCACGGCGTCTCCCCCACATCGCCGAAGACGGCCTCCAGGTACGGGCCACGGCCCCGGAGGTCCTCCGCGGCACGGTCGGCGATCTCGTAGAGCGGACCGGCGAGGGCGGTGAGGGCCACCGTGACCGCGACCATGGCCGCTGTCGAGGCCACCATGACGCTCGGCAGCGGTCTCAGGGGAGGCTCGACCCGGGGGTCACCCATCTGGTCGGCGGGCGGCGTGCTGGCCGTGGCCACCGCCGTGTGCCGGGCCCAGGCCGCGCGCCGGGCCGCAGCGCGGCTCCCGGCGTCGTCAGCGGCCGTGGCCCCGTTCGGCAGCCGGCCGTCGCCGCCGGTCGCCCCGTCCCCGGAGGCCGGGGCACCGACGGGCTCGGGGACGAGGTCGGGCCCGGCCTCGTCGGCCGCGGCCTGGTCGGTGTCCAGCACCGGGGACTGCGTCGGGGGACGCCAGAACGCCCGGGTCCACACCCGGGACACCGCGAGCAGGGTGAGCAGGCTGGTCACCGCCCCGGCCGCGACCAGGGTGAGCGGCAGCCACCCGCCGCCCTGGACACCGGCCTGCAGCAGCCCCAGCTTGCCGATGAACCCGGAGAACGGCGGGATGCCGGCGAGGTTCATCGCGGGCACGAAGAAGAGCACCGCCAGGAGTGGCGAGGCCTTCGCCAGCCCGCCCAGCCGGTCGATCGCCGTCGAGCCGCCCTGCCGTTCCACCAGACCGGCCACGAGGAACAGGGTCGTCTGGATGGCGATGTGGTGGACGACGTAGAAGATGGCACCCGCGAGGCCGGCCGCCGTCGCCAGGGCGATGCCGAACACCATGTAGCCGATGTGGCTGACCAGGGTGAAGGACAGGATCCGGCGGATGTCGGTCTGCGCGATCGCGCCCAGGATGCCGATGAGCATCGTCGCCAGCGCCGCCCACATGAGCACGTCGTCGAGCGCTCCGGTGGGGAACAGCAGCGTCTGCGTGCGGATGATGGCGTAGACGCCCACCTTCGTGAGGAGCCCGGCGAACACGGCGGTCACCGGGGCGGGCGCGGTCGGGTAGCTGTCGGGCAGCCACGCGGACAGCGGGAAGATCGCCGCCTTGATCGCGAAGGCGATGAGCAGCATCGACTGCAGCAGCACCTGGATGCCGGCCGGCAGCTCGGCCAGCCGGCCGGCCAGCTGAGCCATGTTCACCGTGCCGGTGGCCGCGTACACCAGGCCGATCGCGGCCAGGAAGATCAGCGAGCTCATCAGGCTCACCACGATGTAGGTGATCCCCGCTCGGATCCGCGGGGCCGAGCCGCCGAGGGTCAGCAGGACGTAGCTGGCGGTCAGCAGGATCTCGAAGCCGACGTAGAGGTTGAACAGGTCGCCGGCGAGGAAGGCGTTGGCCACACCGGCCATGAGGACCAGGAACGTCGGGTGGAAGATCGACAGCGGGGTCTCCTCGTCGCCGTCGGCCGAGCCCTGCCCCACGGCGAAGACGAGTACGCCCAGCCCGACCGTCGTGGCGACGACGAGCATGAGCGCGGAGAGCCGGTCCACGACCAGCACGATCCCGAGCGGCACCGGCCAGCCCCCGACCGAGATCGCGGCGGCCCCGCCAGCGTCGGCGAGCAGGAGCAGCAGCACCGAGACGGTGAGCACCGCGCTGAGCACCAGGATGCTGAGCGTCCGCTGGGTCCACGGGTGCCGGCCGACCAGCAGCGCGCCGGCCGCGCCCAGGAGAGGCAGCAGCACCGGCAGCGGGGTGAGGACGCTGATCACCGGGCGGCCCCGCGGGTCGGCGGGAGGTCGACGTCGTCCGAGGGGATGCCCGCGTACCGCTCGGCGAGCGCGTGCTCGGCCGCCCGGTCCCCCTCCAGCGAGCTGCTGTGCAGGCTGTCGGCGTGCGCCGCGGAACGGTCCTCGGGCGCGAGGTCGTCGGGGTCGAGCTCGTCGGCGTGGATGCCCTCGCGCCGCGCGACGCGGCGGTCCTCCTCGTCGACGCCGACGACCTCCTGCCGGACCAGGCGCCACGACCGGTAGATCATCGCGAGCAGGAACGCGGCGATGCCGAAGGTGATCACGATCGCGGTCAGCACCAGGGCCTGGGTCAGCGGATCGCTCATCTCCCCGGGCTCGGTGACCCCGATGATCGGCGGTCCACCCGCCGGGCCGCCCGAGGACAGCACCAGCAGATTGGTGGCGTTGCCCAGGAGCAGGAAGCCCAGCAGCACCCGGGTGAGGCTGCGGTCGAGCAGCAGGTACACACCGGCCGCGTAGAGCCCACCGATGATCACGGGCAGGACGACGGTCGGGGTCATCGCAGGACCACCTCCCCGGGTGCCAGGTCGATGGCGTCGTGCTCGTCCTCCTGGCGGTCCAGCTCCGCGCCGAGGCTGCGCAGCACGTCGAGGACCAGCCCGACGACGATCAGGTAGACGCCCATGTCGAAGAACAGCGAGGTCACCAGGTGGATGTCGCCGAGCACCGGCAGGGTGAAGTCGAAGATCGCCGACTGCAGCACCTCGGCACCGAGGATCAGACCGCCCACGCCGGTGGTGCCGGCGACCAGCAGGCCCGCGCCGAGCAGCAGCCCCGGGTCGACCGGCGCCGCCTCGCCCAGCTCGTACCGCCCCCCGGCGAGGTAGCGGAGCACGAGGGCGAGGCCGGCCACCAGGCCGCCGGCGAAGCCGCCCCCGGGCTGGTTGTGCCCGCTGAACAGCAGGAACAGCGAGAAGACGATGATGCTGTGGAACAGGATGCGGGTCAGCACCTCGAGCACGACCGAGCGACGCTCCGGGGCGAGCGCCACGCTGCCGGCCAGCCAGCGCCGCCGCGGCGCCCGCCGCGACCAGCGTTCGGCCCGGACCGCCCGCTGCTCCTGCGCCAGCCGCGCGATCACGCCGGTCCGCCGCCGGAGGAAGACCAGGCTGGCGATGCCGGTCGCGGCCACCACCAGCAGGGAGATCTCGCCGAGGGTGTCCCACGCCCGGATGTCGACCAGCGTGACGTTGACGACGTTCTTCCCACCGCCGAACTCGTAGGCCTGCTCGGGGTAGGCCACCGAGACCGGCGTCGCGGTACGGGCGGCCAGTGCCACGGCGCCCACGCCGGCCATCAGCAGCCCGACGGCCACGGCGATCACCCCGCGGACGGCGCGCTCCCGCGGTCGGTGGCGCTCGGTGATGTCCTTGGGCAGCTTGCGCAGCACCAGCACGAACACGACCAGCGTGAGCGTCTCGACGAGGAACTGGGTGAGCGCGAGGTCGGGGGCGCCCTGCAGCGCGAAGAGGACCGCCAGGCCGTATCCGGTGACGCCGACGACCAGGACGGCGGACAGCCGCTGGTGGATCCGCAGCGCCAGGGCGGCGGCGATGAGCACGACCGCGCCGACCAGCGCCTGCACCGGGGTGTCCCAGGCCCGCCATTCCCCCGGCCACGGCGCGCGGAACACCAGCACGGAGCCCGGCAGGGCCAGGACCACGACGAGTATCGTGCCGAGGTAGGCCGGCAGCGAGCCGCGCTGGGTGGTGCCGGTGACCAGGACGGCGAGCCGGTCGACGGCCTGCAGCGTGTTCCAGTAGCCCTCGTCGGCCGAGGCCCCGACCGCCCACCGGCGCTGCAGCCGGTGCACCGGGCGCCGGGCGGCGAAGATCGCGGCCCCGCCGAGCAGCGTCAGCAGCGACAACGCCAGGGCCGGCTGCCACCCGTGCCAGAGCGCCAGGGGGACGACCTCGGGGGCGAGCAGCGGCAGCGTGTCGGCGTACCCGGCGACCAACGGCTCGAGCAGCGGGCTGGCCGGGCCCAGGACCAGGCCGGTCAGGGTGAGGACGACGGGTGCGGCGAGGAACAGCGCGGTCGGCGGGTGCGCCAGCTCGGCGGGAGCCGTGGGAGGTGACGCCGGCTTGCGGGCGAAGGCCCCCCACACGAAGCGGAGGGTGTACGCGACGGTGAGGACCGAGCCCAGCACCAGGCCGGCGAGGACGACGACGGCGGCGGTCCGGTCGGGCAGCCCGCCGTCCCACAGCGCGGTGAAGGCCGCCTCCTTGCCGACGAACCCCAGCAGCGGAGGCAGGCCGGCCATCGACGCCGCGGCGAGGCCTGCGGCGCCGGCCAGCGCCGGCAGCCGCCGCCCGAGCCCGGAGAGCTCCCGCAGGTCGCGGGTGCCGGTGGCGTGGTCGATGACGCCGACGCCGAGGAAGAGCGTGGACTTGAACAGGGCGTGGGCCAGCGTCATCACCAGCCCGGCAGCCGCCAGCTCGCGGCTGCCGGCCCCGACCAGCGTCATGAGGAAGCCGAGCTGGCTGACCGTGCCGAAGGCCAGCAGCAGCTTGAGGTCGTTCTGCCGCAGCGCCCGGTACCCGCCGACCAGCATCGTGGCCACGCCCAGGCCCAGCACGATCGGGCGCCAGCCGGGCACGTCGGCGAAGCCGGGGGCCAGCCGGGCGACGAGGTAGATGCCGGCCTTCACCATCGCCGCCGCGTGCAGGTAGGCGCTGACCGGCGTCGGCGCCTCCATCGCGGCGGGCAGCCAGAAGTGAAAGGGCACCAGGGCGGACTTGGTCACCGCCCCGGCGAGGACCAGCACGGTGCCGGCCGTCAGCAGCGGCCCGCTGCCGGGGTCGGCGACGACCTCGGAGAGCAGGTAGCTGCCGCTCGCCTCCGCGATCATGATCAGGCCGACGAGCATCGCCAGCCCGCCGGCCGTGGTGAGCACCAGCGCCTGGCTGGCCGCCCGCCGCGCCGCCACCCGCGCTCCGGAGCCCCCGATCAGGAGGAAGGAGAAGACGGTGGTGAGCTCCCAGAACACGTAGAGGAGCAGCAGGTCGTCGGCGAGGACCAGACCGAGCATGGAGCCGGCGAACGCGGTCAGGTTGCCGGCGAACCGGCCGACGCCCTCCTCGTCGGGCTCGAAGTAGCGGGCGCAGTAGACGAGGACGAGCGCGCCCACCCCGGTGACCAGGGCGGCGAACAGCAGGGCCAGGGAATCGAGCCGCAGGGTGACGGCCAGGTCGAGGGCGGGAACCCATGGGACGGCCTCGCGAACCTCGTCACCGCCCACGACGGCGTCCAGCTGGGCCATCGTCCACGCGAAGCCGGCGGCGGGCACCAGGGCGAGCGCGAGGAACGCCTGCCGTCCCCACCACCGCACGAGCACGGGCGCCAGCACGCCGGCGAGCAGGTGGAGGAGCAGCAGTACGAGCATGTGTCTCCGGGAGTCGAGGGGCAGCTCGGGGACACCAGGAACGTCGGTCGACGACGGCCAGCGGTGACTTCCAGCTTACCTGCCGGGCCTGACCAGCCCCCTCTCGTAGGCGAAGGCCACCGCCTGGACCCGGTCCCGCAGGCCCAGTTTGAGCAGTACCCGGCTCACGTGCGTCTTGACCGTCGCCTCGCCCAGGTAGAGCCGGGCGGCGATCTCGGCGTTGGACAGCCCGGCGGCGACCAGCGCCAGCACGTCGGTCTCCCGTTCCGTCAGCTGCGCCAGCGCCCCGGCTCGCTGCGGGCCCGGCGCGGGAGTCGCGGCGAAGGTCTCGATGACCCGCAGCGTCACCGCCGGGTCGAGCAGGCCCTGCCCGGCCGCGACGGTCCGCACCGCGGCGACGAGGTCCTCGGGTGGGGCGACCTTGAGCAGGAAGCCGCTGACCCCGGCGCGCAGCGCCGCGGCCACGTACTCGTCCTCGTCGAAGGTGGTCAGGACGACGACCTTCGTGGGCAGCTCCGCGGCGACGATCCGGCGGGCCGCCTCGAGCCCGTCCACGCCCGGCATGCGGACGTCGAGCAGGACGACGTCCGGACGCTGCTCGGTGACCACCCGGACACCGGCCACCCCGTCGGCCGCCTCGCCGACCACCTCGATGTCGGGCTCGGCGGCGAGCACCATGCGCAGCCCGGTGCGCACCATCGCCTGGTCGTCGACGAGCACCACGCGGATGCTCATGCCGGCACGCCCGTGACCGGGGTGGGGACCCCGACCGGGAAGGTGGCGCGGACCCGGTAGCCGCCCCCGCGGACCGGGCCGACCTCCAGCCGGCCCCCGGCGACGGCGACCCGCTCACGCATGTGCAGCTGCCCGTGCCCGCCTGCGCCGACCGGCGGCTCGCCGGGCACCCGTGGCCGGCCGTCGTCGGTGACCGTGACGGTGACGGCGTCCGGCGCGTACCCGACCGTCACCCGGGTGGCCGCGGCGCCGGCGTGCCGGACGACGTTGGACAGCGCCTCCTGCACCACCCGGACGGCGGAGACGTCGACCAGCTGCGGCAGCTCGACCGGCTGGCCGGTGACGACCAGCTCGACCGGCATGCCGGCGACGCGCAGCTCGCCGAGGACGGCGTCGAGCCGGGACAGCGAGGGCCGGGGCGCGGGCGCGGAAGCAGCCTCCCCGCCCGGCCCCTCGCGCAGGATCCCGACGACCCGGCGCATCTCGTCGACCGACTCCCGGCCCAGCCGCTCCAGGCCGAGCAGCACCTCCTGGGCCTCCGGGTGGTCGGGCAGCAGCCGGCGCAGGCCGCCCATCTGCAGCACCATGACGCTCACCGAGTGGGCGACCGAGTCGTGCACCTCACGGGCGATGCGAGCCCGCTCGGCCACGACCGCCGCGCCGGCGACCGCCTGCTGCTGCTCGGCCAGCAGGTCGACGGCCGGCCAGACGAGGCGGGCGCGGCCGGGCGGTGACCAGGGCATGGCGCGACGCTAGGGCCCGCCGGGCTCGAGGGGGATCCCCCTCACGGCCGAACGCCGGGGGTACCGCCCTCCGTCGCACGACGGAGGCAGGTCGGTGCGCCGCGACGGACGCGCAGGTCCCGGCACCGTTCCTAGCGTTCCGAGCCATGACGACCGACCTCCGCACTCACCCCGCTCCTCCCACCTCCGCCGCCCGCAGCGCCGGCTCGCTCATGCTGCCGATCGCCGGCGGCGCGCTGATCGCCGGCTCGCTGCTCTTCGCCGCCGGCATGGCCCACCGCGCCACCGCAGGACTCCCTCGCCCCGGCCGACTACATCGCCGCGCTGGCCCGCGACGAGGGGCAGACCACGCTGTCGGCGATGCTGCTGCACTACGGCAACCTGGCCCTCGCGCTGGGCTGGCTGGCCGCCCCGGCGCTCGTGCGCGGCCGGCGCGGCCGGATCCCGACCACCGTCGGTGCGCTCCTGGCCGCCGTCGGGCTGGTCACCGTGGCCGGGTCCGTGCTCTACGACCACTGGACCGCCGCGATCGGCCGGGAACTCGACCCGGGCACGGCCGTGGCCCTCTTCGAGAGCGTCGCCGCCAACCCAGGCGTGGCCGTGGTCGGCATGCTCACGCTGTTCGGGATCCTCGGTCCGCTGGTGGTCTACGCCGGGCTGGCCCGGGCCGGGGTGGCCGGCTGGTGATTGCTCGCCCCCGCGGTGGTCGGCCTCGCGGCGTCGATGCTGCTGACCTTCTCCCCGCTGCCCTACGCCGGCTTCGCGCTGATCAGTGCCGTGCCGGCGGTCGTGGTCGGCCTGCGGATGATCGCCCGCCACCGTGCGGAGTCCGCCGTCCCCGCCGCGGTCGCCTGACCCTCAACCCGGCCCACCCGGAGGGACCCCGCGCCACCACGGTGGCGCGGGGTCCCTCGTCGTGACGTCCGGCCCGGCCGGGTCAGCCTTCGGCGACCTCCGCGGCGACCAGCCAATCCGTCTCGACCTGCTCCTTCTCGGCGAGGACGACGCGCAGCCGCTCGTCGAGCTCCAGCACCCGGGTGTGGTCGGTCGCGGCGGTGGCGAGCTCGCCGTGCAGCCGCTCCTCCTCCGCGGTGAGCTTCTCCAGCCGCCGCTCCAGCCGGGCGGCCTCCTTGCGGGCGGCCCGCACCTCCCCGCCCGACCGGACCGGGGCATCCGCCGGAGCCGCCGCCGGTGCCGCGGACGTCGCCGAGGGCAGCGCCGCCTCCCCCGCCGCACGGCGGGCCAGGTACTCCTCGACCCCGCCGGGGAGGGCGGCCAGCGAGCCGTCGCCCATCAGGGCGACGACCGAGTCGCACACGCGGTCGACGAAGTACCGGTCGTGGCTGACCACGAGCACGGTGCCGGGGAAGCCGTCGAGCAGGTCCTCGAGCGCGGTCAGCGTGTCGATGTCGAGGTCGTTGGTCGGCTCGTCGAGCAGCAGCACGTTCGGCTCGCCCATGAGCAGCCGCAGCAGTTGCAGCCGCCGCCGCTCGCCGCCGGAGAGGTCGCCGACCGGCGTCCACTGCCGGGACGCCGGGAAGCCGAACCGCTCGGCCAGGGACGACGCCGAGATCTCCTGGTTGCCGATGCGGGCGATGCGGGCGATCTCCTGGACCGCCTCGAGCACCCGCAGCCGGCCGGGCAGCTCGGTGACGTGCTGGGACAGGCAGGCCGGCGCGACGGTCTGCCCGCGCACCACCCGGCCGCGGTCGGGCTCGGTCTCGCCCAGCAGGAGGCGCAACAGCGTCGTCTTGCCGGCGCCGTTGACGCCGACGACGCCGATGCGGTCGCCCGGGCCGACGTGCCAGGTGAGGTCGCGGAACAGGGGGCGCGGCGCGTCGTCTCCCGGCACCGCGTAGTCGACGTCCTCGACGTCGTAGACCGTCCTGCCGAGCCGCCGGCTGGCGAAGCCCTTCAGCGCCAGGGAGTCGCGCGGTGGCGGCTCGTCCTCGATCAGCGCCTGGGCCGCCTCGATGCGGAACCGGGGCTTGCTCGTGCGTGCGGGCGGCCCGCGGCGCAGCCACGCCAGCTCCTTGCGGACCAGGTTCAGCCGGCGTTCCTCGGTGGCCGCCGCGATGCGGGCCCGCTCGGCCCGGGCGAGGGTGTAGGCCGCGTAGCCGCCCTCGTAGGCGTGCACCCGGCCGTCGGCGACCTCCCAGGTCCGACTGCAGACCTCGTCGAGGAACCACCGGTCGTGGGTGACGACGACCAGCGCGCCGACCCGATTCTTCACGTAGTCGGCCAGCCAGGCCACGCCCTCGACGTCGAGGTGGTTGGTCGGCTCGTCGAGCACCAGCAGGTCCAGCGGCCGGACCAGCCCTGCTGCCAGCGCCACCCGCCGGCGCTCCCCGCCGGACATCGGGGCGACCGGGGAGTCCAGGCCCAGCCGGTCGAGCTCCAGGCCGGTCAGCACGCTGCGCACCGCCGGGTCGGCGGCCCACTCGTGCTCGGCGGCGAACAGGCTCTCGGGGAGGACGACGTCGCGGACCGTCGCACCGGGCGGCAGCGTGCCCGACTGGTCGAGGACGCCGACGGCGAGGTCGCCGCGGCGGGTGACCCGGCCGGAGTCGGGCTCCTCCCGGCCGGTGAGGACGCCGAGCAGCGTGGACTTGCCGCTGCCGTTGCGGCCGACCACGCCGATCCGCTCACCGGCGGCGATGCCGAGCGAGACGTCGTCGAGCAGGACGGTGGTGCCGTGTGCCTTGTGCACCCGCTCGAGGTTGACCAGGTTGAGGGGCGCGCTCATCACCCGCCAGTATCCGCGCGGCCGACCGCGGGTCGGGAGGCGACCGCCGTCCGCACGAACGCGCCGGGGTCGTCGAGCCAGGGGAAGTGCCCGGCGCCCGGCTGCACCACCAGCTCGGCGATCGGGAAGAGCGCGGCGTAGTCGGCGGCGCGGGACGGCGGCAGGGCCACGTCGACCTCACCGGCGACGAGACGGACCGGCGCCGCCAGGCGGGTGAGGGCCGACCGGACGGCGGTCGGGTCGAACACGCCGTCGGCGTAGTAGCGGGCCGCCGCATCCGCGTTGCGCTGCGCCTCCGCCCGGGCGTCGCCGGTCCGGGCGACGTCGTCCCACCGCCCGTACGTGAACGGGGTGATCGCCGCCCAGTCGCCCTCGGTGGCCGCGCCCGCCCAGATCCGCTCGAAGGCGGCGAAGGCCTCGGCGAACCACGGCTCCCCACGGCGAAGCTCGGCGACCTCCCGACGGTCGGCGTCGGAGACCTCGAGGCCGACCACCCGCGGGCTCGGCGTGACCAGCACGAGGCCGGCGACCCGGTCGGGGTGTCGGGTGGCGTACAGCAGCGCCAGGGCCGCGCCGGCCGAGTGCGCGAGCAGGTCGAGCCGGTCCAGCCCGAGGTGGACGCGCAGCGCCTCGACGTCGTCCACCTGGCGGTCGCACCGGTAGGTCGACGGATCCGCCGGGACGGCGGAGTTCCCGGTGCCGCGCAGGTCCAGCAGCACCAGCGCGCGGTGTGCGGACAACCCGCCCAGGTCGCCGAGGTAGGCCGAGGCCTGCATCGGCCCGCCAGGAAGGCAGACGAGTGGGCGGCCCTCCCCCTCCCGGTGGCAGGCGAGCCGGGTGCCGTCGGTGCTTTCGAACGTGTCCACGAACCGCAGCCTGGCAGCCGCGGCTCGGGCCGGCGGGGCGACCGGTAGCCGTACGAGGTCGGCGATCTCGCCGGTCTGGGAGGGAAGGAACACGGCACGGACGGCGCTACGCCAGACGCTAGTCGAGCCCTCGACCGAGGAGGCAGGCATGCCCGCCGTGACCGTCGAGGACACCACCGCACTCCCCCGCGTGCCGCTGCCCGCACCGGGCACGGTCCGCCGCCGCAGCCGTTCGGTCACGACCGCGCCGCCCGGCTTCGAGGGCGAGGGCTTCCCGGTGCGCCGCGCGTTCGCCGGCGTCGACCTGCGCGCGCCGGACCCGTTCCTCCGCCTGGACCAGATGGGCGAGGTCGAGTACGGCGCTCGCCTGGACGGCGGGCACAACCGGCACGCGCCGGGCGAGCCGAAGGGCACCTCCTGGCACCCGCACCGCGGCTCCGAGACCGTCACCTACATCCTCGACGGCACCTTCGAGCACGCCGACTCGCACGGTGGCGGCGGGGTGCTGCACGTCGAGCGGCCGCCGGAGCACCTGGTGGTCAGCGGCGGGCTCTTCCACGGTCTGCAGCTGTGGGCGAACCTGCCGCAGGCGCCGAAGTGGGTCGGGCCGCGCTACCAGGACCTGCGGGCGAACGAGTCCGTGCTGCTGGCCAGTGCGGCCGCCGGCGCCCTGGTGCGCGTCATCGCCGGGGACGTCGCCCGCTCGCCGTACCACACGCTGCCGTCCGCGGCGAGACCGGCCAGACTGGAAGTGCCTGACGCCCTCCGGGAGGGACCATGAGCAACCTCGACCGCCGCCCACCCGCCCGCGAGCTCGGCGGCCTCGCAGATACTCCCGCCGGCCCGGTGCTCGACCTGCTCCCGGGCAAGGAGGTGCTGCTCGGCGAGAGCACCCGGGTGCGCCGGCTGTTGCCCACGCTGGGCCGCCGGCTGGTCGGCGCCTGGGCGTTCGTCGACCACTACGGCCCCGACGACATCGCCTCCTCCCCCGGCATGCAGGTGCCGCCGCACCCGCACACCGGCCTGCAGACCGTCTCCTGGCTGCTGGAAGGCGAGGTGCACCACCGTGACTCGCTCGGCAGCGACGCGGTCATCCGGCCCGGCGAGCTCGCGCTCATGACCGCCGGACACGGCATCGCGCACTCCGAGCAGTCCCCGGCGGCGCACCCGCGGTTCCTGCACGGCGCCCAGCTGTGGGTGGCGCTGCCCGATGCCGCCCGCGACACCGCGCCGGCCTTCGCCCACCACACCGAGCTGCCCGGCTTCGCCTCCGACGGACTGACCGCGACCGTGCTCATGGGCGAGCTGGGCGGCGCCGGCTCGCCGGGCACCGCGCACACGCCGCTGGTCGGCGCCGACCTCGACCTGGCCGCCGGTGCGGACGTCGAGCTGCCGCTGGAGCCGGACTTCGAGTACGCCCTGCTGGCCTCGTCCGGCTCGGCGGAGGTCGAGGACGCGCTGCTCGAGCGCGGCGCGATGCTGTACCTCGGCACCGGACGCCGCTCGGTGCGCATGCGTGCTGGCGAGGCCGCCCGGCTGCTGTTGCTCGGCGGCGAACCGTTCGAGGAGCGGATCGTGATGTGGTGGAACTTCGTCGGCCGGAGCGGTGAGGAGATCGCCGAGTACGCCGAGCGGTGGGACGCCGAGGACGAGCGCTTCGGCGCCGTCGTGGGCTACGACGGCGACCGGCTGCCGGCCCCGCCGCTGCCCCCGGTGCCGCTCAAGGCCCGTGGCAGGGTCCGCTGATGCGGATGATGCCGCGCCTTTGACAGGAGTTTGGGGGGACTGACGGAGTGTCACTCGCCTCAAACTCCGCCCCGAAGGACGGTCATGCAGGACGTCAGCAAAGTTCTCCAGTCCATCTGGAGGGGCACCCGCTCCGCCGCCAGCCTCGAGGGTCAGCCGCTCGACTTCAAGGTCGAGAAGAACAGTGACAGGGAGACCGCACAAGACCTTGCCGAGGCTGCGATCTGCTTCGCCAACGCCACCGGAGGGACCCTGATCGTCGGGGTCACGCCTTGATCCATGGCGATTACCGCGAGCGGCGCCCTGTCCAAGTCGAGCATTCGCCAGAGGTTCTATCCGTCACCTCGCCGGGTCCCTTGGTATCCGGCATCACGCCACAGAACATCCTTACCAGTGGTAGCAAGGCCCGATTCCCCCCTCTGTCCACAGCCTTTCGCATCCTTGGCTTGGCCGAGGAGCCGGGACAAGGGGTCGACCGCATGTTCCGCGAGATGATTCGAACTGGCCGAAATCTTCCCGAAGTGCAAGAAGAAGCAATCGGCCTTGGCACCCGAGTTACGTTCCGGGGTGGGCCGCCCAATGCGCGCATCACCCGATTCATTGCCGACCTTCCCATCGCTGAACGGGAAGACACTGACGCGCTATTGATCGTTCGTGTGCTCTGCGAGCAGAAGACGCTCACCGCCAGCCGGGCAGCAACGATGATTCAACGCAACACGGATGCAACCGAGGGAGTGCTGCGGCGACTCAGCTCATGCGAGGCAGAGATCCTCGAGCCGACCGCCGGAACTGCCAACAGTCGCCATCCTACATATCGCTTACGAAGCGGCGCCCTGGCCGCACTTGGCCCGGCCGTCAAGTATCACCGGCGCGCCACTACCGATATAGATAGAAAGGTGATCGAACACGTTCGGGATTGCGGAATCATCAATAACGCGACCGTACAGCGCGTGTTCGATGTCGACGTCTATCAAGCGCGGGACATTCTGCGTGACTACGTTGGCCGAGAAATTCTAGTTCGCGTGTCTCAGCAACAGCATGGGGTTGCGGTCAAGTACGGCCCAGGGCCTAGCTTTCCGGAGAAGCGCACGCGGAAGAAGCAATCGGAGAGCGGGCGACCACTCAAGACGCCATCCGTGGCCAGATGACAAGGATCGATTATGGTTGCAAGCGTGGACTCCCGGATGCTCGCCTTCGTCGCCGGGAACCGCCGGGGTGTGCTCGCCACTCTCAAGCGTGACGGCCGGCCGCAGCTGTCCAACCTCTTCTACGCCTGGGACGACGAGCAGCAGCTGGCCCGCATCTCGGTGACCGCCGACCGCGCCAAGACCCGCAACCTGCAGGCCGACCCCCGGGCGACGCTGCACGTCACGTCCGGCGACTTCTGGACGTGGGTCGCCGTCGAGGGCACCGCGGAGCTCAGCCCGGTCGCGGCCGATCCGCACGACGCCACGGTCGAGGAGCTGGTCAGCTACTACCGCGCCCTCAGCGGCGAGCACGAGGACTGGGGCGCCTACCGCGCGGCCATGGTCGCCGACCGCCGGCTGGTCGTCCGCCTGCGCCCGGAGCACGCCTACGGCCAGGTGCGCGGCTGAGCCCGATGCCCGGCTGAGCCGGCGCGCCCCTGACGCGCCGGCCCGGCTCACTCGTCGGCATCCCCGAGCGGTCCCCTCCGCATCCCCGATGCATGCGGGGGCTCCAGGAGGGGTCCTCTTTCAGCTCCCCGGGACCTGCATGCCCTCGGGCACCTGCATGACGGAGAACGGCGCGGCCCACGGGTCCTCCACCACGGCGAAGCGGCCGTACTCGGTGTCCATCGGCGCCATCGTCACCTTGCCGCCGCCGGCCTCGACCGTGGCGACGGCGTCGCCGGTGGAGGCCACCGCGAAGCACGCCGTCCAGCCCTTCGGGGACCCCGGCTGGTGGCCGCCCAGGCCGCCGAGCGGGTCGCCACCGAGCGCGAAGGTCGTGTAGCCCTCGGCGCCGGGGACCTCGGCGAAGAAGAACCCGAAGACCGCCGCGTAGAAGTTCCGCGCCGCCGCCGGGTCGTCGACGGCGGCCTCGCTCCAGACCAGCGACCCGGGCTCGTTGAAGACGCGGTACCCGGTGTGCTGCCCGGACTGCCACAGCCCGAAGGCGTTGCCCTGCGGGTCGGCGGCGATGACCATCGTGCCGAACGGCCCGACCTCCATGGGCTCCACGACGACGGTTCCGCCGGCCTCCCGGATGCGGGCGGCCGTGGCGGCGGCGTCGTCGGTCGCGAAGTACGTCGTCCAGCCCGGGGCGTCGCCCGGGTTCATCAGCGGGCCCAGGCCCGCGGCCTGCTCGCCGTTGCGGGTGGCGTTGAGGTACCCGCCGTACTCGGGGTCACCGCCGGTGAACTGCCAGTCGAACAGGCGGCCGTAGAAGTCCTTGGCGGCGTCGATCTCCGCTGCGCCGTAGTCGATCCAGCACGGGGTGCCGGCCGGCCACGGGGTGTTCCGAGTGGGCATCGCTCCTCCTCGTGGGGTGGGGAGGACACCCTGGCACCGGGGGCCGACAGTTCCCAGGGGGTCGCGCGGGGAGGGTCAGAAACGCCCGCCGCCGGAGCGGCCACGGCTGCGCGAGCCACCGAAACGTCCCGAGCGGCGCCCGCCGCCGTAGCCCCCGCCGCCGTAGCCTCCGCCGTAGCCTCCCGCGCCGCCGCCGCCGCCGCCGAAGAGGATGCCGCCCAGGACGAGGCTGCCCAGGTCCACGCCGCCGCGGCTCCCGCCGTAACCGCCGCCGAAGCCGCCGGGCCCGTAGCCGCCCGGCCCGTACCCGCCGGATCCGTAGCCCCCACCGAAGCCACCGCCCCAGCTCGCGACGTCGGACTGCGCCCGCTGCAGTGCCAGCCGGGCCAGCGCGTCGGCCTGCTGGGCCTCTCGCAGCGCGGCCACCGGGTCGTCGCGGCCCTGGACGACCGCGAGGTCCAGGTGCCGCTGCGCCTCGGCCAGGCGGGTCCGCGCCTCCGGGCCGACGGCGCCGCGGCGGGTGCCGATGAAGTCGCCGGCGGCCGCGATGCCGGAGCGGGCGGTCAGCAGCGCCTGGTCGAGCGCCGCCGCGGCCCGCCGGGTCCGCTCCTGCGCGTCCCGGGCCACGCCCAGCGCCTGCTCGAGCGCGATGCCGGCCTCCTCGAGCTGCCGCAGCGCGGCCAGGGGGTCGGGCAGGCCGCCGTCCGCGGGGCGTAGCGCGGCGTCGGCT
>NZ_SPQN01000197.1 GCF_004571065.1 Geodermatophilus sp. DF01-2 | reverse complement strand
ACATTTTCAAGCGGTACATATTTACTTTTAAAAAATGGATTATTAGCATTTTTCAGCGGTTGTTCCAATTCCATCTGCATCTTCGCAAATGCTTTGCTTAACTCAATAATCGTTTCTGATTTCTTCATCATCGTACCTGCAAGCTTTCTTTTTCAATTAATGTTGCGCCTTCGATAATTTCTCCGGCCTTTAAATGTTTAGCCAATTCAGTTTTGATAGGCTTGTACTCCAATTTCATAAACTCAAGCGGTATTTTGGTTTCGTCTAAAATATCCACTTGCTTGGATTTTCGGAGTGACACAGTAAACAACCCGGCATCCACCTTTTGTTTATTGTTCATCTTCAACGCTCGCTCGATTGTTTCTTTGTACTTCTCGGCTTTAGCTTTAGCATTCTTTTCCTTGTCGTAAAATTCTTGCTTCGCTTGTTTAAAACGTTCAGTATCTGACAAAGCGTTTTTCCACATTTTGACAAAGTATTCAATATTTTTTTCCAAGTCTTTTTGAAAGTCAATACTATCAAGCGTATCGTTAAATGTCTCATCATCTAATTCCATCGCTTGTAATTGTGCGTAAATTCCTTCTAGTTCGTATAGGTAACTCATTATTTTTTCTCCC
>NZ_SPQN01000030.1 GCF_004571065.1 Geodermatophilus sp. DF01-2 | reverse complement strand
CCGGCGGGCCCAGCGGCGGGCGGCGCGGAGCCGGCGGGCGCGCGCGGCGGTGTCGGCCTCGGCGCGCAGGCTGCGCAGCCGGTCGACGGCCATGTCGTACTCGAAGGTGTACACGTCGGGTCCTCACGTCGTCGTGGGTGGTCCGCCGTCGGCGGACCTGTGCTGGTGGTTCGTACGGCCCCGCCCCGAGCTCGCGAGGGGCAGGGAGAACGGCGGCCCCCCGCAGGGTCCCGCCATGAGCTTGCGGGTGGCGGGGGGCAGGGGGTCCTTCCTCAGGCGACCGCCACCTTGCGGGGGCGACCCCGCGGGCGCTTGCGCGGGATGACCACACCTCGCTCGAAGATCTCCCCGCCCCAGACGCCCCACGGCTCGCCGCGGTCCAGCGCGCCCGCCAGGCAGGTGTCCCGGACGGGGCACTCCGCGCAGCGGATCTTGGCCTCCTCGAGCTGCGCCGGGCTCTCCGCGAACCACAGGTCCGGGTCGGCCCGGCACGGCAGCGGACGCCGCACCGGTGCCGGCGCCAGTGGCGGCGCCGGCCGTCGGGGAAGGGGGCCGCCGGTCCGGGGGAGCCCGGGTCGGCGGTGGGACGTCAGACGGTCGGCCGTCTGCTGCACTGCCGCTCCTCCTCGTACTCGTCGTCTACGACCGGCGGGGGCCCGCCGACCGGGGGTCGGGGCCGGGTGCCGCGGAGGAGATGAGAGAGGCCGCGGATCCCGGGTTCGGGTTCCGCGGCCTCGAGGAGGTCCGGTCGAGTGCTAGCTCGACGGTCTCCTCGGGGAGTGGATCCCGAGGGTGGTGCCGTTGTCGTGCTGGTCGTTCGGGCGCTTGCTGTCCTGCTGCGCGTAGCCGGCGGTGCCGAGGAACCCGGTCGCCGGGGCCCCGAAGACACCGGTGCCGATGACGCGGGCGGCAGGGACGACGGTCGCGACGGCGGCGGTCACCGGGACGGCGCGCAGGCGGGTGGCCACGGGCGAGACGGCGGGGCAGGCGGTCGTACGCGCGACGATGCCCACCGGGCCACGGGCCCCGGCGGGGGCGAGGGTCCACATCGTGCTCATCACGTCACCCACCTCCTCCGGGGGTCGGACACCGGCTGCGGCCGGTCTCAGGGTCTGGCGCGCCCGGGAGGTCTCCTGAGCGCGATCAGGACAGTAGGGGCCGCCGTGGAGGCGGTCAACGCATTTAACGGTGGCCGCCGTCCGGCCCCCTTCGGGCCCGGCCTCGCCGCGGGGGCCCACGGCGAACGTGCGAGGCGTGGGGGGCGGCGAGGTCCTTCGACGAGGGGTGGGCAGGAGGGGGTCCCCCATCAGGCGCTGAGGGTCGCCAGGACGTCCTCGCCGTAGAGCTCCAGCTTGCGGGCTCCGATGCCCGGCAGGGCGGCCAGCTCGCGCAGCGACGCCGGCCGGGTCTCCGCGATGGCCTGCAGCGTCGCATCGGTGAAGACGACGTAGGCGGGCACCGACGCCGAGGCGGCGGTCTCGCTGCGCCAGGCGCGCAGACGCTCGAACCGCTCCCCCGCCTCACCCTCGAGCACGACCTTGGCGCGCTTCTGCCGGCGCGGCGCGGGGGCCGCCGTGGGCGTGGACCCCGGGACCAGCCCGTCGAGGAAGCGGCTGCGCGGCCGGGACCGGCGGCCGCCGGGGTTGCGGGCCAGCGACCAGGACAGGGTGAGCTGTTCGCGGGCCCGGGTGACGGCGACGTAGAGCAGCCGCCGCTCCTCCTCGACCGCGTCCGGGCGGGACAGCGACTGCGAGATGGGAAGGACCCCGTCGACCAGGCCGACGACGAAGACGGCGTCCCACTCCAGGCCCTTGGCCGCGTGCATCGAGGCCAGCGTGACGCCCTGAACCGTCGGGGCGTGCTGCGCGTCGGCCCGGGCGGCCAGGTGCGCCACGAAGCCGGCCAGCTCCATCGTCGGGTCCTCGGCGACCAGGTCGACGGCCAGGTCGACCAGCGCGGCCAGCGACTGCCAGCGGTCACGCGCGGCGCCCCCGGGCGGCGGACGGTGCTCCACCCAGCCGGTGGAGGCCAGCACGTCGCGCACGGTCGGGACGAGCGCGCCCGGTTCGGTGCCCCCCGCGGCAGCGCCGCGCAGCAGCAGGACCGCCTCGCGGACCTCAGGGCGCTCGAAGAACCGCTCCCCGCCGCGGAGCACGTACGGCACGCCGGCTGCGCTCAGCGCGTTCTCGTAGACCTCGGACTGGGCGTTGATGCGGAACAGGACGGCGATCTCGGCGGCCGGTGTCCCGGCCTCGACCAGTGCCCGGCAGGCCTGGGCGACCGCGGCCGCTTCGGTGGGCTCGTCGGGGTGCTCGAAGAAGCGGGGCGCCGGCCCCTCGGCGCGCTGGCCCAGCAGCCGCAGCCCGGGCAGGCCCCTGCGTGGCGGCGCCTGCCCGATCAGTTTGTTGGCCAGCGCCACGACCTGTGGCGTGGAGCGGTAGTCGCGCTCGAGCTTGACGACCTCCGCGTCCGGGTAGCGGTCGGCGAAGCCGAGCAGGTAGTCGGGATCGGCACCGGTGAACGAGTAGATCGTCTGGTTGGGGTCGCCCACCACGCACACGTCGGCCCGGCCCCCGAGCCAGGCGTCGAGCAGCCGCTGTTGCAGGGGGTTGACGTCCTGGTACTCGTCGACGACGTAGTGCCGGTACTGCCCTCGCACCTGCCGGGCGACGTCCGGGTGCTCCTCGAGGGCGAACGCGGTGACCAGCAGCAGGTCCTCGAAGTCCAGCGCGCCGTCCCGCTGCTTGGCC
This sequence comes from Geodermatophilus sp. DF01-2, assembly GCF_004571065.1. Taxonomy (GTDB): domain Bacteria; phylum Actinomycetota; class Actinomycetes; order Mycobacteriales; family Geodermatophilaceae; genus Geodermatophilus. The sequence continues at coordinate 38,330 of NZ_SPQN01000030.1, read as the reverse complement.
GACTCGTAGCTCGCGTACACCCGCGCGACCGCCGCGGGCTCGAACGGCGGCTCGCGGCCGGCGGCCTGGGCCCGTGCCGGGTAGTCGTCGGGCGTGGCCAACGTGGTCTTGGCCCATTCGATCTCGCTGGCGAGGTCGCGCAGGCTGGTGCGGTCGGTGGACAGCCGGGAGCGGGAGGCGGCCGCGGCCACCAGGCGCAGCTTGTTCTCGACCAGCTCCGGCATCGGGCCGCCGAGCACGCGCGGCGCGAAGTAGCGCAGCTGGCGCATGGCGGCGGCGTGGAACGTGCGGGCCTGGACGCCGCCGACACCGAGCCCGGCCAGGCGGGACCGCAGTTCCCCGGCGGCCCGGGCGGTGAAGGTGACCGCGAGAACCTGCTCGGGCACGAAGGCCCCGGTGTGGACACCGTAGGCGATCCGGTGGGTGATCGTCCGGGTCTTCCCCGTGCCGGCACCGGCGAGGATGCAGACCGGCCCGGACACCGCCCGGGCGGCCGCGCGCTGCTCGTCGTCCAGCTGCGCCAGCACCGCCTCGGCGCCCTCGACCCGGACGTCTCCGGGTGCACCGGCGATCTGCGACATCGGCCTCTCCGTCTCCGCTCGATGGCCGGCACACATCCTCCCAGCCGGTACCGACCGGCGGGGAAGCATCCCCGGGGGCGCGGCGTTGCCACGCGGTGGCGACGGGGACCCGTACCGGCCCCGCCCCGCAGACCCGACCACCAGGAGGACACCCCGATGACCGCCGCTCCCGCCGTCGTGACCATGTACACCACCACCTGGTGCGGGTACTGCGTGCGGCTGAAGAAGCTCATGCAGCGCGAGGGCATCGAGTACGCCGAGGTGGACATCGAGCAGGACGAGACCGCGGCCGACGTCGTCATGCGGGCCAACGGCGGGAACCGCACCGTCCCGACCCTCGTCTTCCCGGACGGCAGCGCTCTCACCAACCCCAGCATCGACCAGGTGAAGGCCCAGCTGGCGCAGGCTGCCGGGGCATGACGGGGAGCGGTTCGTCCGCAGCGCTCCGCGAGAGGGGCATAGTCGTGTCGGACGGGTCGTTACCGTAGCCCTCTCGTCCCCGGCTGCCCGCCGGGCCCAGCCCCTCACGGAGGCCGCCCAGTGAGTGAGCGCACCACCCCAGCGGAGTGCCCGCCGACGACCGACCCCGAGGACGACGGCTCCCGCACCGAACAGCCCACCGTGGTGGTGGCCCGCACCGGCCGCGGCTGGTCGGTGTTCGCCCCGGGGCGGGCCGAGGACGTCGGCGACCTCGTGGAGGGGATGAGCCTCGCCGACCTGGTCAGCGAGGAGCTGGGCGCGCTCGTCGAACCCGACCGCGGCACCCGCCGCGCGGCCCGCGGCGGGGCCGGGGACGCCGACCCGGACGTCGATCCCCGGGACGCCCGGCTCGCCACGCTGGAACGGACGGTCGCCCAACTGGAGCACGCACTCGCCGCCCGGGTGTCCACCGAGCGGGCCATCGGCGTGCTCGCCGAACGTCACGGCACCACACCGCAGGCGGCGTTCGAGCAGCTGCGGCGCGACGCCCGCTCGCAGGGCCGGCCGGTTCCCGAGCTCGCCCGCGAGGTTCTCGACGGCCTGACGGTCCCCGTGGCCGGGCCGGAGACCGGCGAGCCGGCACCGCCGGCTCCCCCACCGCGTGCTCCCGCCCGCAACACCGGCCGGGCCCCCCGCACGCGCGCCCGGGCCGGGCGGGGGCCCGCGGAGGGCCGGTCCTGACCCGTCCGGAACCGCTGACGCCCGCGGCACTGGCCGACCGGTTGGCCGGGCTGCTCGCCGGCACCGACCCCGACCCCGGGGCGTCCGCGCTGCGGGTCGCGGTGGACGGGCCCGACATCGCGGCCCCGTCCGACCTGGCCGCCGCGGTGGCCGAGCGACTGCCGCCCTCGGGCCGCCCCGCCGTCGTCGTCCCGGCCGGTGGGTTCCTGCGCCCGGCGTCGCTGCGGCTCGAGCGCGGCCGCACCGACCCCGACGCCCGCTACACCGACTGGCTGGACGCCGGCGCGCTGGCCCGTGAGGTGCTCGACCCGGTCGGCTCGGGTGGCTCCGGCGAATACCTCCCGGTGTTGTGGGACGTCGCCCGCGACCGGGCTGCGCGGGCCGTACCGCAGCCGATGCCGCCGCGCGGGGTGCTGCTCGTCCCGGGGGCGCTGCTGCAGGGCCTCGGGCTGGCCTTCGACGTCGTCGTCCACCTGCGGGTGGCGCCGGCGGCGCGACGGCGACGCACCCCCGCGGAGCAGGCGTGGGAGCTGCCCGCCTTCGACCGCTACGACGACGAGGTCGACCCGGTAGCGCTGGCCGACGCCGTGGTGCTGGCCGACTCCCCCGAGCACCCGGCGCTGGTACTGCAGGGCCGCTTCGCCTGAGGCCCGCCTGCAGGGACCCGCCGCGAGCCTGCGCATGGTGGGGGGCAGACGGGTCCTTCAGTCGTCCTTCAACCACCGGTCGATGATGTGCCGGGCGATGGAGACCGGCGGGGGCAGCGCCCGTGGGCCGGCGCCGGAGCGCAGCTCCTCGCGGGTGAACCAGCGGGCCTCCTCGATCTCGGTGGGGTCCAGGCGCAGCGTCGGGTCACCCTCGGCCCGGGCGGTGAAGCCGAGCATCAGCGACTGCGGGAAGGGCCAGGGCTGGCTGCCCACGTACCGGATGTCGGTGACCCGGAGCCCCACCTCCTCGGCGACCTCCCGGGCCACCGCGGCCTCCGCGGACTCCCCCGGCTCGACGAAGCCCGCGAGGATCGAGAAGCGTCCCGGCGGCCACACCGCCTGCCGGCCGAGCACGCACCGGTCGCCGCCGTCGTGGACGAGCATGATCACTGCGGGGTCGGTGCGGGGGAAGAGCTCCGTGCCGGTGTCCGGGTCCCGTTGCACCCAGCCTGCGCGCTCGACGGTGGTCCGTGCGCCGGACAGCGGGCTGAACCGGTTGCGCTCGTGCCACTCGACCATGGCGACCGCCTGGGCGAGCAGGCCGGCGTCCAGGTCGTCGAGGTCCGCGCCGACGTCGCGCAGGCCGGCCCAGGCATCGACCCGGCGACCGCCGACGGACAGCCGCCGCTCCCCACGGACGGCCGCGTAGGGCACCCCGCCGGCCTCACCGAGGAAGACCGCGCCGTCCGGCAGCCTCGTCCGTTGCTCCCAGACCAGCCGCGGCCCGCCGTCGGCCTCCTCGACCGGCACGGTCCGGCGCTCGTCGACCGTCAGCACGCGCACCGGCCGCCCGCCCGTCGGGTCGGGCAGCGCGCGGGCCAGGTGGCTGCGGTCGTGCGCGGAACGGGACAGCACCGGCAGGACCCCGGCCGGCGAGGGGCTGCTCTCCGGCCACGGGACGTCGGCCCCGGACGGCGGCGGGTTGTCCGCCGGAGTGCTGCCGCCGTCCGGGACGCTCATGCCTCGTCCGGGGCGGAGACGACCTCGACCGGGCCGAGCGCACGCAGGGCGTCGCCGACCTGCCCGGCGTCGCCGACGACGACCGCGGTGAGCCCGGCCGGCTGTAGGACGCGGCGGGCGGCCTCCTGGACCTCCTCGACGGTGACCCGGGCCAGCGCACGCTGGTGCCCGGCCAGCCACTCCGGCGGCAGGCCCGACCCGGCGAGCGCGGACAGCGTGCTGGCCAGCCCCGCGTGGGTGGCCGTGGACAGCGCCATGCTGCCCAGCACGTAGCGCCGGGCGCCGTCCAGCTCCTCCTCGGTGACCGGTGCGAGCGCCATGCGGCCCAGCTCGTACCAGGTCTCGAGCAGCGCCGGGCCGGTGACCTCGGTGGCGACGTCGGCCTCGACGAGGAACGAGGAAGCGGCGGCCAGGTGGTCGACCGAGCTGCGCGGGCTGTAGCTGTAGCCGCGCCGTTCGCGGATGTTCTCCACCAGCCGGGAGGAGAAGTAGCCGCCGTAGACCATGTTGGCCAGCCGGACGGCGGGCAGGTCGGGGTCGGTGCGGCCGGGCGCGGGGCCCCCGAGCCGTAGGTTGGACTGCACGGCGCCGGGCCGGTCGACGACCTGCAGCGGGCCGGGGGCCGGCTGCGGTACCGGCGGGGCGGCGACCGCCGTCCCCTCGCCGGTCCAGCCGGCCAGCGCCGTACCGGCGGCCTCCACCGCGGCGGCCGGATCGAGGTCGCCGACCAGCACCAGGGTGCTGCCGGCGGGCAGCACCCGCTCCCGGTGCAGCTTGCGCAGCGCCTGGCTGCGCACCGCGGTGACGATCTCCGGGTCGGGCAGCTGCTCGGCATACGGATGGTTGCCGTAGCGACGGGCGGCCAGCGCGGTGCGCGCGATGACGCCGGGCTGGGACCGGGCGATCGAGATCCGCTCGGCGACCCGGGCCCGCTCCGCCTCCACCCGGTCGGCCGGGTAGGTGGCGTCGGTGAGCACCTCGGCCAGCACCCCGAGCACCGGGGTCAGCCCCTCGGCGAGCAGCGTGGTGGAGAACAGCAGCCGGTCGGGGTCGGTGGAGACCGACAGCTCCCCGCCGTGGGCCTGCACGAGTTCGGCGATGCCGATGGCGTCGTGCGCGCCGGTTCCCAGCAGGACGGCGCCGGAGAGCACCGACGAGCGGGCGGTGTGCTGCGCGGCGGCGCGGGCGGTGGCGGCGGCGAAGGGCACCCGCAGCCGCAGCTCGACCAGCGGGACGCCCGGGCGAGGGACGACGACCAGGCGGAGCCCGCTGGGCAGCGTCTCCTCGGTGACGGCCAGCTCGGGCTGGGGCCGGGGCTCGCCCAGCGGCGGGATCAGGACCGGGGCGCTCACGAGCCCTCCTCGTCGGCGCTCGTCGGCCGCGTCCGCGGTGCTGCCGTGTTCATGCGTGAGCTGGCGAGCTCGCTCACCGACGTCCTCCCGTCGCGCGCAGCTCGAGGACCGCGACGGTGCCGGGATCCAGCCCCCGAGCGGCGGTCCGCACCTGCTCGGGGGTGACGGCGGCCAGCCGGGCAGCCAGCTCGCCGGCCAGCTCGGCGCGGCCGTGGATCAGCTCGGCGTTGGCGAAGGCCAGCGTGCGGCCGAGGACCGAGTCGGCCTGGCGCAGCAGCTGGGCCTCGGTGCGGGCCTGCACCCGGGTCAGCTCGTCGGCGCCGACGCCGTCCTCGGCGATCCGGCCGACCTCCTCGTGCACCGCGGCCATGACCTTGTCGGCGGGGACCGATGGGGGGTGGTGCACCTGCGTGGTCAGCAGCGTGGCGTTCCGGACGTCGAACGGGTCGCCGAACAGGCCGACGTAGCTGCTCTGCGCGACGGCGAGCTGGTCGTCGTGGACCAGCCGGCGCTCCAGCCGGGAGGCGTCTCCCTCGCTGAGCAGCTCGGCGAGCAACACCGTGCCGAGGTAGGTGTCGAGGTCGCCGACCGGGTCGGGGACGCGCCAGCCGAGGGCGACCGCGGGCGCCGGCGCGAGTCGGTCCTCGACCACCCCGGAGCGAACCGTCGTCGGCGAGGGCTCGCCCGTCAACGGCGTCGGCGGCACCTCGCGGGCGACGATCGGGCCGAACCAGCGGTGGACCAGCTGCTCGGTCTCCTCGACGTCCAGGTCACCACCGAGGCAGAGGACGGCGTTGCCCGGCGCGTAGTAGCGGTGGAAGAAGTCCGCGGCATCGTCGACCGTCGAGGACTCCAGGTCGACGAAAGAGCCGTAGCCGTCGTGGGTGTTGGCGAAGCTCTCGAAGGCGATCGGCGGCAGCTGCAGCCACGGGAAGGCGCCGTAGGGGCGGTTGAGCACGTTGACCCGGATCTCCTCCTTCACCACGTCGATCTGGTTGCGGAGGTTCTCCTCGGTGATGGCCGGCGCCGCCATGCGGTCGGCCTCGAGGAACAGGGCGCGCTCGAGGGCCTCGGCGGGAAGGGCCTCGTAGTAATTCGTGTAGTCCTGGTGGGTCGAGCCGTTGAAGGTGCCGCCGGCGGCCTGGACCAGGCGAGCGTGCTCCATCTTCGGCACGTTGGCCGAGCCCTGGAACATCAGGTGCTCGAAGAGGTGGGCGAATCCGGTGCGGCCCTGCGGCTCGTTGCGCATCCCGACGTCGTAGGAGACGGTCACGGCGACCACCGGGACGCTGCGGTCGGGCGCCAGCACGACGCGCAGCCCGTTCTCCAGTCGAAAACGCTCCACCGGGTGCCGGAGGGTGAGGTCGGCCCCAGCTGCTGTCACGAGCCCGACCCTAGCCGCGGCCGGGGACGCCGCGCCGTGCGGTGCGTTCGCTCCGACTCTTGCGCCGTTGCACCAGCTCCCGCGCTCGTGCAGGACCGCAAGAGCGGGGACAACCGCGCGAGAGTGCCTCGGTCACGACCCGGGACGGCGCACGACCCCCCGTGTCACAGCACCTCGACGCCCTCCACGACGCGGTCGATGACGCCGTACAGCTCCGCGTGGGTGTTCGGTATGGAGATGTAGAGCAGCGCCGGCGCCGGCCGCCCGACGTCGACCAGCAGCAGCGCCGCGCGCTCCCCCGTCGCCTCGTACCCGCCGACGTCCCAGGTGAGGTCGAACTCGAGCAGGTGCGCCGGGGCGCCGTCGATGACGCGGGACTCGTCGCGCAGGACCCGCCGCTCGTTGGGCGCCGGGTAGTAGTTGACGCGCACGCTGTCGGCGACCTCGGCGACGGTCGGTCGCAGGCTCCCCGGACCGGCGTAGCCGAACAGGGGCGACAGCGGCCCCGAGGTGCACTGGGCGATGAACGGCCCACCGTCCGGCGTCACCTCCTGGGTGACGAAGAACTGCCCGGCCACGGACGCGGTCTCCACCACCTCGCTCAGGTCGTACTCGTACCAGCCCTCACCGAGCCAGGGATAGGCGATGCCGGCGGCCTCGTCGACGATCCGCACCGTGCCGGGCGGGAAGGTCGGCCCGGCGGGCGCCGAGGACCCGGACAGCGCCGTCTCGTCGTCCCCACCGGTGGACGGACGGCCGACGAGGAAGCCGATGAGGACGACGAGCACCAGCCCGAGGACGGACAGGCCGACCACCCAGGCGGTGCGCCGCGGAGGTGTCCCCGGGTCGGGCCGGACGTCGACGGCCGGCGGCTCGGGCGCCGTAACCGTCGGCGCCCGGACCGGCGGAGCCTGCACCGCGACGCCGGGGCCGGCCGGAGCGGTGACGTCGGACCAGCCGGCGCCGTCCCACCAGCGCACCATCCCGGGAGCGCCGTCGGGGTCCGGGTACCACCCCGGCGGCGCGCTCGACTGTCCAGTCACGGCGCCACCCTAGGACGGCGACCCGGGACGGCCGTCCGACCTCACCGCGCCCGGAGCGGGACGGCGGCGAGCTCACGCCACAGGTGCGCGACGGCCTCGGCGCCGCGGTGCAGCATCGAGAGCAGCACCCGCTCGTTCGGCGAGTGGATGCGGTCGGTGGGCAGCCCGGCGCCGAGGAACAGCAGCGGTGCGCCGAGGACGTCGACCAGGTCGGCCTCCGGTCCGCTGCCGCCCTCGCGGGTGAAGAGCACGTCGGCGGGGTCGGTGTCGAACGCCTGCCCGATCGCGGTGAGCAGGGCGGCCATCACCGGGGAGTCCAGGTCGCTGGCGCACGGCGAGACGCCGCCGGCCGGCACGTGCACGTCGGCCTGGATGCCCTCGGGCAGGTTCGCCGCCACCCAGCCGCGGACCTGCTCGACGAGGTCGGCGGGGCGCTGGTCGGCCACCAGCCGGAAGGTGATCTTGGCGTGCGCCTCGGCCGGGATGATCGTCTTGTGGCCGGGGCCGGCGTAGCCGCCCCACATGCCGTTGACCTCGGCCGTGGGCCGGGCGCCGATCCGCTCCAGCGTGCTGAACCCCACCTCGCCGGTGGCGACGCGCGAGGCGGCCGGGCCGGCCAGCCAGGCCTGCTCGTCGAAGGGCACCCGGGCCATGAGCTCGCGCTCCCGGTCGGTCAGCGGCCGCACCTTGTCGTAGAAGCCGGGCAGGGTGACCCGTCCCTGGTCGTCGTGCAGGCTCGCGACGAGGGCCGCGATGGCGTGCAGCGGGTTGGGGACGCCGCCACCGAAGGAGCCGGAGTGCAGGTCGACGGCGGGCCCGCGCAGGGTGATCTCGGCGTCGGCCAGGCCGCGCATGGCCACCACCGCACTGGGGACGTCGGGGGCGGCCATCCCGGTGTCGCTGACCACGACGACGTCGCAGCGCAGCCGGTCGGCCTTCTCCCGCAGGAGGGCGGCGAAGTGCGGCGACCCGGACTCCTCCTCGCCCTCGACGAGCACCTTGACGGTGACCGCGGGGGTGTCGCGGCCGGTGGCGGCCAGGTGCGCGGACATGCCGAGCAGGTGCATCGCGACGTTGCCCTTGTCGTCGATGGCGCCGCGGGCGTGCAGCTCAGGGCCGTCGGGGCCCTCGACGCGGGTCGGCTCGAACGGCGGGTGCTCCCACAGCGCCAGCGGGTCGACCGGCTGGACGTCGTGGTGGCCGTAGACGAGGGCCACCGGCGCGCCGTCGTCCGCCGACGGCCACTCGGCGTAGACGGCCGGGGCACCGGCGGTCTCCCAGACCTCCACGGCCGGGAAGCCGGTGCGGCGCAGCGCGGCGGCCAGCCACTCCGCGCTGGCGGCGACGTCGGGCGCGTGCGCGGGGTCGGCGGAGATCGACGGGATCCGCAACCACGCGTCGAGGTCGCCGTGCAGGTCGTCGAGGTGTGCGGCGACGAAGTCGCGTTCCGGGCTGCTCACGGCTGCCGACGGTAGCGTCGCGGCCATGTCGGGACAGCTCCTGCAGGTGGACGTCGGCGACCTCACCTTCGACGTCCGGGCCGACGGGCCGGACGACGGCCGGCCGGTGCTGCTGCTGCACGGCTTCCCGGAGACGTCGGCGTCGTGGGCGGCGGTGACCCCACAGCTGACCGAGGCGGGGCTGCGCACCTACGCCGTCGACCAGCTCGGTTACTCCCCCGGCGCGCGGCCGGCCGAGGTGGAGGCCTACGCGCTGGCCAACCTGGCCCAGGTCACCGCCGACCTGATGACCGCGATGGACGTGCCGGTCGCCGACGTCGTCGGGCACGACTGGGGTGCCAACGTGGCCTGGGCGCTGGCCGCGTGGCACTCCGACCGGGTGCGCTCGCTGACCGCCGTCTCGGTGCCGCACCCGGCGGCGTTCACCGCGGCCTGGCGCTCGGACCCCGAGCAGCAGGAGCGCTCCGCCTACATCCGGCTGTTCTGGCAGCGGGGCAAGGCCGAGGAGGTGCTGCTGGCCGACGACGCCCGGCGGCTGCGGCGCATGTTCGGGGACGCCGTCCCGACCGAGGCCGTCGACGAGTACGTGGCCGTGCTGTCGGCGCCGGGCGCGCTGACCGCCGCGCTGAACTGGTACCGGGCGATGAGCTCCGGCACCCCGGTCGACCCGGTGGCGGTGCCGACGACGTACGTGTGGAGCGACGGGGACGTCGCGATCGGCCGGCCGGCGGCGGAGGGCTGCGCCGAGCACGTCACCGGCGACTACCGGTTCGTCGAGCTGGCCGGCGTCTCGCACTGGATCCCCGAGCAGGCGCCGGAGCAGCTGGCCATCGCCGTCCTCGACCGCATCGCGTCGAGCTGAGAGCGGGCTACGGGGCCTGGGCTTGTTCCGGCTCGGCCTCTGTCGCCGCTGACGTCGCCTTCTCGATCTCCAAGGTTGGATGTGTACCGCCTCGGACGCGCCGCCACATGGTCGTGAGGGGACCGCTCAAATCGTCGAAGACGAACCTGCCTTCCTTAACGTCATTCGGGCCGTACTCATGGATGAACGCTCGGCGGGAGCCGGAGAAGGAGTCCGTGGCGATGCAGCTCACACGGACGTGCCCGCCGTCGAGCGCTGACACCAGGTCATCGAGGTCGCCCGGCTCGACGCCTTGACGCCTGAGGTATCGCAGAGCGCGGTCACCGAAAGCATCTTCGGCCACATCAAGAACCAGCAGGATGTTCTTGCTCATGAAGGGCAAGGACGCGGGAGTCACCCGCATCTGTACTGCGCCGGTGTTGCCCGACAGCCTGCTGGTGAACCGTAAGCGAGCGGTGAACTGCAGTTCCATCGCAGGGCGCCGGCGGCGCGAATTGCGTACCTTCACGCGCCAGCGGCAGGGGCCTCCGTACTGCTCCTCGTCCTCCTCGTCTTGGGCGCGGATCCTGCTGATGCATGGGGAGAATTCCACCTTCGGTGACAACGTCCGCCAGACGATGAACCAGGCGACAAAGGATGCAGCGATCCCCAGGGCAAAGCTGACGATCTGAACGAGCACTGAGGCGCTCCCACGGGCCGCAGGCGGTCAGGACAAGTGCCGCCCGCAAAGTGGACGCTAGCGGCTCCGGTCAGCGGTGCCGTCTACTTCGTGGTCGCTGCGGTCTCGCGGCAGGGCCTGCCCAGGGTCAGCGGGCGGTGCCGGTGACCAGGGCGAGCAAGCCGGCTTCGTCGAGCAGGTCGACCGGGCGCACGGTCACGCCCGCGGCGACGTGGTGGAAGCCGGCACTGACCCGCTCGACCGGGACACCGGTGAGCCGTGACCAGCCCAGCCGGTAGGCGGCCAGCTGGACCCCGGCCGCGGCCAGCTCGGCACCCGACGGCGGCGGCCCGGTCTTCCAGTCGATGACCTCGAAGCCGCCGTCCCCATCCCGGAAGACGGCGTCGATCCGGCCGCGCAGGGTGAGCGGGCCCAGCGGCGTCTCGAACGGCACCTCCACCTCGATCGGCTGCCGGTCGGCCCACTCGCCGGCGAGGAACGCCTCCTGCAGGTCGGCGAGCGCGCTGTCGGGGGCAGCGAACTCGTCGCCCGAGCCGGGCAGCTCGTCGAGGTCGACCAGCCGGGCGGCGCCGAAACATTCCTCCAGCCAGGCGTGGAAGGCGGTGCCGCGGCGGGCCAGCGGCGCGGGCGCGGCCGGCATGGGGCGGCGCAGCCGGCGGGCCAGCTCGGCGGGGTCGCGGCGCAGCGTCACCAGCGCCGACACCGACAGGTGCGAGGGCAGCGGGACGTCGACGGTCGGGTTCGCCGCGATCGCCCGCTCGCGCAGCAGCAGGTCGGCGTCGCGCACCCACTGGTCGACCAGCGGGTCCGGCTCCCCGAGGCGGACGCCGGGTTCCAGCGGGTGCGCCGCGGCACCGGCCACGAGCTCGGCCGCGGCGGTCAGCGCCCGGCGCCGTCCGGACGAGAGCGGGTCGGCCGGCCACACGCCGACCGGCCACTCGGCCAGCGCCGGGTTCTCCGCGCCGTCCTCGGGGGCCGGCGCCCAGTGCACGACCTCGCCGGCGCCGGCCCCGCATGCCTCCCGGACGGCGTGCAGCAGGGACGACGGCCCGTTCGGCTTCACGCCCTCCCGCCACCAGCTGCCCGAGCAGAGCAGCAGGTGCCGGGCGCGGGTGACCGCGACGTAGCCCAGCCGGATCTCCTCGCCGGTGCCGAACTCCTTCCAGTCCTCGACGTACTGCTCCAGCGCCTCCTTGACCACCGCCTGGTCCCCGGAGCCGGGCACCGGCAGCCGCCACGCAGGCAGCTCCGCGCGGTCGACGGTGCGCAGGTCGACCGGTACCGCACCCGGGTCCTTGATCCACGAGTCACTGACGCCGGGCCGGGCCGGGAACTGGTCGGCGGTCATCCCGGGCACCGCGACGACGTCCCACTCCAGACCCTTGGCCGAGTGGCCGGTGAGCAGCTGCACCGCCTCCGGGTTGACCGCGACCTCGCCCGGCTCCAGGCCCCGCTCGCGCTCCTCGGCGTCGCGCAGGTAGCCCAGGAAGGCCGGCAGCGAGGGCAGCTCGGCCAGCTCGGTGAACTCGGCGGCCACGCCGTGCAGGGCGTCGAGGTGGGCACGGGCGCCGGTCGGACTGACCTCCGGCGCGCTGGCCAACTCGGTCTCCAGGCCGAGGGTGCGGGCGACCTCGTCGACCAGGTCGGGCAGCGACTCCCCCAGCCGGGCCCGCAGCCCGGCGAGCTCCGCGCCCAGCCGCCGCATCCGGCGGTACCCCTCGGTCGAGTACGCGTCGGCGTCACCGAGGTCGTCGAGGGCCTCGACGATGCTTCCCCGCTCGGTCGGCGGCTCGCCGCGGCCGTCCTCGTCGCGCTCGGGACGGCGGGCGCGCACGAGCGTGCGGGCCCGGGCCTCCAGGGCGGCGAGGTCGCGGGGGCCGATCCGCCAGCGGGCGCCGGTGAGCAACCGGCCGAGCGCGTCGCCGGCGGTCGGGTCGACCAGCACGGTGAGCGTGGCGACGACGTCGGACACCTCGGGGACCTCGAGCAGCCCGCCCAGCCCGACGACCTCCACCGGCAGGCCCCGCTCCCGCAGCGCGGCGGCGATGCCCGGCAGCTGCTTGCGGGTGCGGGCGAGCACCGCGACGGTCGGCGGGTGGCCGCCGGGGCGGCGGGTGACCACCGGGTCCGTGCCGTGCCAGCAGGCGGCGAGTCGGTCGGCCAGGGCCGCCGTCTCCTCGGCGACGGTCCCGTACAGGCCGACCGTGACCGCTCCCCGCCCGGCGGTCGGCGCGGGCGCGAGGTCGGGCAGCGGCACCTCGGGCGCCGGCAGCATCGCCGACACCGCGTTGGCCACGGCGAGCACCGTCTCGTCGTTGCGCCAGCTGGTCGCCAGGGTCAGCCGCTGGGCGCGGCGGTCGCGGGCGCCGGGGAAGGTCCGCGGGAAGCGCTCGATGGTGCCGGCCGAGGCACCGCGCCAGCCGTAGATGGACTGACGGGGGTCGCCGACGGCCAGCACCGGGTGCCCGGTGTCCCGCCCGAACAGCGCCTCCAGCATGCGCAGCTGGCCGACGCTGGTGTCCTGGTACTCGTCGAGCAGCACGATCTTCCAGCGGACGCGCTCGCGGCGGCCGACCTCCGGCGCGGAGACGGCGATCCGCGCGGCGTGCGCCACCTGGTCGGCGTAGTCGATGGAGCCCATGGCCCGCTTGCGCGCCTGGAACGCCTCGACCAGCGGCAGCAGCGCCACCCGCGCCCGCTGCCGGGCGAGCACCTCGAGGACCGGGGCGTAGGGTCCGCGCTTCTTCGGGGCGTCGGGGTAGCCGTGCACCTGCGCCTCGAGCCGCGCCGTCCAGGCGCGGAGGGCGGCCGGGCTGACGTCGTGTTCTCCCATGTCGGCGGCGAGCGCCAGCACGTCCTCGACGGTGGTGAGCAGCGACAGCGGGACGTCGTCCATGTCGCCGGTGTAGGCCGCCACCACCTGCGCGGCCTGCCCCCAGCACATGGCGGGGCCGAGGACGCCGGCGCCGGGCTCCACGCCGATCCGCAGCCCGTGTTCGGCGACCAGCGACGCGGCGTAGCCGTGGTAGGTGGCGACCGTCGGTCGGGCGACCTCGAGCCGCTCACGGAGCTCCGGCTCGGTGTCGGGGTGGCGGGCCAGGGCACCGAGCCGCAGGTGGACGCGCTGGTTGAGCTCGCTGGCCGCCTTGCGGGTGAAGGTCAGGCCCAGGATGGCCTCGGGCTCGACGATCCGGTTGGCCACCAGCCAGGAGACCCGGGCGGCCATGGTCTCGGTCTTGCCCGAGCCCGCGCCGGCGACGACCACCAGCGGCCGGTCGGCCGGTGCGGCGACCACCCGGGCCTGCTCCGGCGAGGGCGCGTAGGACAGCCCGCAACGCTCGGCCACCTCGGCCGGGGAAAGCACCCGGCGCGGTGCAGGCTCCGGTGCGGGCTCGTCGCCGAGGAGATCGTCGAAGGAGAGCTGTTGAAGGACCCCGTCCCCCTCCCCGTGAAAGGACCCCGTCCTCCCCACCCCTCGGCGAAGGACCCCGTCCTCCTCACCGCTCGCAGGCTCGCGGCGAGCCTCTGGACGGGGCCGATCCGGGACGGGGCCGCGGCGAGCCTCTGGACGAGGCCTCATCACCCGGTCACCTGCCGGCCGCGCTCGTGCAGCGGGCAGCTGCGCCGGGCCGGGCAGCGCTGGCAGTGGGTGCCGGTGCGCACCTCGAACGCGCCCGCACCCATGCCTTCCCCGACCGCGGCGATCAGCTCGCCGGCCGTGGTCTGCTCCAGCGGGACGTCGGCCGGCAGCGGCTCCTGCTGCTGCTCCTTGGCCTTGGCGCCGGTGCCGACCTGCAGCAGCGCCGCGCCGCCGGGCACGGTGCCGTGGTCGCCGAAGCCACCGGCGACGACGGCGACCTGGTAGGCGGCCAGCTGCCCGTGGGTCTCGACGTCCTTGGCCGCGGTCCTGCCCGTCTTGAGGTCGACGACGACCAGCCGGCTCTCGGCGTCGCGCTCGAGCCGGTCGACCTGCCCGCGCAGCCGGGCCCGACCGACGGTGACGTCGAAGTCCGCCTCCGCGGCGACCAGCTCACGCCGGTTGGCCGCGTGCCAGCGCAGAAACCGCTCGAGCATCTGCTGGGCGGTGGCCCGCTGGCGCTGGTCGGACCAGCCCGGGCCGAGGTCGAGCTGGTCGAGCTCGGCGGCCAGCGCGTCGGGCGCCTCGGCGGGCGGCAGCCCCTCCGCGACCTGCTGGGCCACCGCGTGCACCGCCGAGCCGACGGTGCGGGTGGCGTCCGGCGAGGCCTCGGCCCCGACCGCGCCCAGCACCCAGCGCAGCGGGCAGCGCTGGAACGTCTCGATCGCCGAAGGCCGCACCCGGACGGTGGCGTCGACGGGCACCAGCGGCGCGTCGTCCGACAGCGGGGCCAGGCCCCACCAGTGCCGGGGCGCGGCGCCCGGCACGCCCTCCTCGGCCAGCCGGCGCAGCACGGCCGCGGCGGCCGAGCGACGGGCGGGCGGGGTGTGCGGATCGGCGACCGCGCGGCGCAGGTCGGCGACGAGCGCGGGCAGGGTGAGCGAGCGGGGCAGCTCGGTCAGCGGACGGCCGTCGTCCGGAGGTGGCACCACCAGGTCGAGGAAGCGCGAGGCGGTCGCCCCGGCCTCGGCGCCGTCCAGCGCGCCCTGGACGGCGGTGACCACCAGTCGACGGCGGGCCCGGGTGCAGGCGACGTAGAAGAGCCGCCGCTCCTCGGCGAGGGCCAGCGTGCGCCGGTCGACCGCGGCGCCGTCGATGCCGGCGGCCAGCTCCACGAGGTCCTCGGTGCCGAGCAGCGTGGCGCGCTCCCGCAGGTCCGGCCACACGCCCTCCTGCACGCCGGCCACGCAGACGACGTCCCACTCCAGGCCCTTGGACGCGTGCGCGGTCAGCAGCCGGACCGTCTCGTCGGCCGAGGCCCGCGCCGCGCCGGTGTCGCCGGGCAGCTCCTGGGCGGAGAGGTGCTCGACGAATGCCCGGACGTCGGCCGAGGGCAACCGGTCGACGAAGCCGGCGGCGGCGTCGAACAGCGCGACGACGGCGTCGAGGTCGCGGTCGGCGACGGCTCCGGCCGGCCCACCGGCAGCGCTGGCCCGCGCCCACCGGCCGGCCAGTCCGCTGCGCTGCCACATCGCCCACAGCACGTCCTCGGTGCTGCCGTCGTGCGCGAGCGCGGCCCGCCCCACGGCGAGGACGCCGGCCACCCGCAGCGCGGGGCGGGCCACGTGCTCGGGCAGCGTCTCCAGCAGCAGCTCGTCGGTGACCGCGGTCGCCAGCGGGGCACCGCGCTCGGCGGCGTCCACGCCCTGCTGGGCCAGGGCGATGCGGACCGCGCGGCGCAGCCGGCGCAGGTCGAGCACCGTGGCGCCGCCCAGCGGCGAGGCCAGCAGCGCCTCGGCCGCCGGCTCGTCCAGACCCGCGGGTGTGCCGTCGGTGCCGGGCAGCAGGGCGTCGAGCGCGGAGAGGAAGGGCGCCACGGCGGGCTGGGCGGCCAGCGGCAGGTCGTCGGCGGAGACGGCCACCGGGACGCCGGCGGAGGTCAGCGCCCGACGCAGCGGCCCCAGCGCCATCGCCGTCCGGACGACGACCGCCATCTGCGACCACGGCACCCCGTCGAGCAGGTGCGCGCGGCGCAGGACGTCCGCGAGGTAGGCGGCCTCGACCGCGGCCGATCCGAAGACGTGCACCTCGGCGGTGCCGTCGTCGGCCCCGTCCACGGGCTGCAGTCGCCGGTGCTGGGCCGGACCGGGCAGCCCCTCGGCGACCTTGCGGCTGATCTGCAGCAATTCGGCGCCCGACCGGCGGCAGACGCCGAGGGAGACCCGGTCGGCGGGCCGCCCGTCGACGTGCCGGAACCGGTCGGGGAACTCGACGATGCCGCGCGGCTCGGCGCCGCGGAAGGCGTAGATCGCCTGGTCGGGGTCGCCGACCGCGACCAGGTCGCCGCCTCCGCCGGCGAGCAGCTCGAGCAGTTCGACCTGGGCGGGGTCGGTGTCCTGGTACTCGTCGACGAACAGCCAGCGGGCGCGCTCGCGCTCCTGACGCAACAGGTCGGGGTCGTCGGTGAGCTCGAGGATGGCCTGGCGGACCAGCTCGGCCGGGTCGTACCCGGAGGAGTCGCCGCGCGCCGCGGTGGCGAAGGCGGTGACCGCCTCGTACTGCTCGGCGAACGCCGCCGCGTGGAGCCAGTGCTCGCGTCCGGTCTCCCGGCCCCACGCCGCCAGCTGCGCCGCGGGCACCCCGCGCTCGGTGGCACGCAGCAGGAGGTCGCGCAGCTCGCCGCGGAAGGCGTTGGTGGCCAGCGCCGGCGCGAGGTCCTCGGGCCAGCGCACGGCGCCCTCGCCCTCGAGGTCACCGCGCAGCAGCGAGGCGACGACGGCGTCCTGCTCGGCGGCGGTGAGCAGCCGGGGCGGAGGCTCACCGTGCAGCAGCGCGGCGCGACGCAGGACGCCGTAGGCGTAGGAGTGGAAGGTGCGGGCCAGCGGCTCACGAATGGTGCGCGCCACCCGGCCGGTGATGCGGGTGCGCAGCTCGGCGGCGGCCTTGCGGCTGAAGGTCAGGACCAGGATCTGTTCGGGGTCCACTCCCCTTTCGATGCGCGCGGCGACGGCCTCGACGATCGTCGTCGTCTTGCCGGTGCCGGGGCCGGCGAGAACCAGCAGCGGGCCGCCAGGGTGGTCGACGACGGCCTGCTGCGTGCGGTCCAGCCGCGGACGCGCGGCCGCGACCGGCTCGCCCTGCACGAGTCGGTAGACCGGCGCACCCGAGCCCACGCCACCATCGAGAGCAGCCGCCCGTCCACCACCCCGCTGCACCACGGGCCGATGAGACCACGGCCTGCTGACAGCACCGGAAACCGGGCCGCGCGTCCCAAAGCACCTTGCGGAGTGGAGTGCGCTGGTGACAACGCGGCCAAGGTTGGCGGACCTGCCCGCACAGCTTGCTCCCGGACGCCCATGCAGATGGGTGCGGCGCGCATCCATCGGGGTCGGTCCTGGACCCGCGCACCAGTGCGACGCCATGACCACGCCCGCCATCACCGAGGACCCCGAGCAGAAGGCCCACGCCCTGCTCGACAACCGCGTGACCGCCGTCCGTCACCTGACCCAGACGCGCCAGGCAGTCATCGACGCCCGGACCGCACTGGAGCAGGCCGAACGAGCCGACGCCACCGCCCACGCAACCGCGGAGAACAGCGGATGGAGCCCCGAGTACCTGCGCAAGCTCGGCCTCGACACCCCGCCCGGCGCACCCACGGTCGCTCCCGCGGCAAGAGCACCCAAGGCACGCAGAAGCACGGCCCGGCAGCGGACCGCCGCTGGCCCCATCCCGGACCATTCGGGCCAGGGACCCGCCGCGTAGCCCAGCGAGTGGTACTGCTCCCTGCCTCGATGATCGCGGCTCCGCCACCCCGCCGGAAGGGCGCTTCGCGCCACTGGGTGATGGGCCTTCGGCCCAACTTGTCCCCGGCGGCCGCACCGCGCGACCGGCAGCTGTCGGGAGCAGGAGGGGATGTGGGTCATGCCTGCCCCCGAAGTCCGGCACAGCAGGGCGTCCCCCTGCTCGCCGGCAAGGCGGTGGGCGCAGCGGTCCCGGTGCCGACGCAGGGCAGCTGTGGGGCGCTGTGGCGTTGCAATGAATGCATCGGCAGATTGCATTCGTCGACCAGCCCCATCAGCGTGTGTGATGTGGACGACACGGACAAGACGGCAGCGGGCAAGGTGCTCGCGATGCTCGAGGCTGTCGCCGGGATCGCGGACGACGGCGCCAGCGGCTCGGGCTTCACCGTCGCGGAGCTCGCGCAGGAGATCGGGCGGGACAAATCGATCGCGTCTCGCCAGCTGCGCCCGCTGGTCGAGCTGGGTCTGGTCGAGCGGAGCGAGGACGGGCGGCACCGGCTGGGCTGGCGCCTGTTCACCCTCGCCGCCCGCGCTGGCGATCAACGGCTCCTGCTGCTCGCACCCCCGGTCATGCACCGACTCTCGACTGTCACCGGCGAGCGCGTGCACCTCAGCGTGCTGCGCGGCGGCGAGGTGCTCACCATCCTGTCGGAGAGTTCCCGTCAGATGATCCAGGCCGTCGGCTGGGTGGGTCGCAGCGCCCCCATCCACTGCACCGCGTCGGGTCGGGCGCTGCTGTTCGACCACTCGGACGACGACGTGCGGCGCCTCTTCGACGGCGGTCCCCCGCCGGGCGCGTCAGGCCCTCGAACCCCGCGCAGCGCCAAGGAGCTGCTCCAGCGGCTGCACGAGGCTCGGGCCCGGGGCTTCGCCCTGGCAGACGGCGAGTTCGATGCGGAGCTGGTCGCCGCCGGGGCTCCCGTCCGGGACTTCCGCGGCCGCATCGTAGCGGCCCTGAACGTGTCCGCACCCGCCTACCGGCTGCGCGACCGGC
This sequence comes from Geodermatophilus sp. DF01-2, assembly GCF_004571065.1. Taxonomy (GTDB): domain Bacteria; phylum Actinomycetota; class Actinomycetes; order Mycobacteriales; family Geodermatophilaceae; genus Geodermatophilus. The sequence goes on along the minus strand of NZ_SPQN01000030.1, from coordinate 19,770 downwards.
TGCCTGCGGTCGGCCAGCAGGTCGCCGCGGCCGCGTCCCACCTGTCCCGGATCACATCGGCCCCCGCGCCCTGAGGCGGGCCGCCGCCACTTCGCGCGCCCTCACTGCCCCCGCAACACCCGACACACCTCCTTGGAGATCACGTGCGCACTGTCCACCTGCCCTTCTTCAGCAACGGGTTCCGGCTCGACGCCGACCTGCACCTGCCTGACGGGGACTCCCGCGGGCCGTACCCGGTCGTAGTCCCGGCCAGCGGCTACCAGGGCCTGAAGATCATCCACCCCGAGCGGTTCGCGCGGGCCCTCACGCGCCGCGGTTACGCCGTCCTCGCCTTCGACTACCGGGGTTTCGGGTTCAGTGAGGGCGAGCGGGGTCGGCTGGTGCCCCAGGAGTGGGCCGAGGACGTCCGCGCCGCGGTCGACCGCGTGACCTCCCACTCCGACCTCGACGCCACGCGGGTCGCCCTGCTGGGCTGGGGCCTGGGTGGCGGCGTGGTCGTGGCGGAGGCGGCTTACGACCCGCGGGTCCGCGCGGTGGTCGTCGCCAACGGGATCGCGGACGGATACCGGTCGACGCAGAAGATGCACGACGACAACTCCTGGAACAGCCTGCTCAAGCGGGTTGACGCCGACCGGGAACACCGCGTCTCGACCGGGCGGTCGGAGATCACCTCGCCCTGGGACATCGTCCGGCTCGACCTCGACACGCGGACCGACGGATACGTCGGGGAGGAGCTGTACAAGGCATCCGGCTTCGGCTCGGGCGTCACGCTGGAGTCCGCCGACTACCTGCTGCGCTTCGCCCCCGGCGAGGTGGTGCACCGCATCGCGCCCAGGCCCGTCCTCGTCGTGCACGGCGCCGAGAACCAGCTGCACCGGGCCGAGGAGGCGCAGGCCCTGTACGACGCCGCCGGCGAGCCGAAGCGCCTGGAGCTGCTGGAGGGCCGCGGGCACACCGAGTGGATGGCCGACGAGGACCCCACGTTCCAGCACGTCATGAGCCTGGTCGACGAGTTCCTCGCCAAGGCGTTCAGCACCACGAAGCCGACAGCAACGGACTGACAGGGAGGGCTGATGGAGTTCCTCGAGTACGTCTCGCGCAACGCCCAGCAGATCATCTTCCTCACCACGCAGCACGTGCAGGTCGTGCTGCTCAGCGTCGCCGTCGCGGCGGTGATCGGAGTCAGTCTCGGAATCGCCACCGAACGGGCACCACGACTGCGCCGTCTGCTCCTGGCCTTCACGGGCACGCTGCTCACGGTGCCGTCGTTCGCCCTCTTCGGCCTGCTCATCCCGGTCCTCGGCCTCGGGCTCGCCCCGACCGTCGTCGCCCTGACCGTCTACGCGATCTTCCCGATCCTGCGGAACACGGTGACCGGACTGGAGACCGTCGACCCGGCGGTTGTCGAGGCCGCGCGGGGGATGGGAATGAACTCCTGGGGTCGCCTGCGCACCATTCGGCTCCCCCTCGCCTGGCCGGTGATCCTCAACGGCATCCGGGTGTCGACGATCATGGTGGTCGCGATCGCGGCCATCGCCGCCGCCGTACGCGGCCCCGGCCTCGGCGAACTGATCTTCCGCGGCCTGGCCCGGATCGGCGGCGCGAACGCCCTGAACCAAGCACTGGCCGGCGTGGTCGGCGTGGTGCTGGTCGCCCTCGTGCTCGATCTGCTCTTCGTGCTGGCCCGCCGCCTCACCACACCGCGAGGTCTTCGTGTCTGATTCCTTCGGCTCCACTGCTCTCCGCCTCGACAGCGCCTCTCCTCCGAACGACGTGATGATCAAGCTGGAGGGGCTCCGCAAGCGCTATCCCGGGCAGTCCACCGACTCGGTGCGACCGCTCGACATGGAGATCCGCCGCGGCGAGTTCGTCGTCTTCGTGGGCCCGTCCGGCTGCGGGAAGACGACGACGCTGCGGATGATCAACCGACTGGTCGAACCCACGTCCGGGCAGATCTGGATCGACGGCCGGGACGTGACGCATACCGATCCCGACGAGCTGCGCCGGCACATCGGCTACGTCATCCAGCAGGTCGGGCTGATCCCGCACCTGACGATCAGCCAGAACGTCGGTCTGGTGCCCAAGCTGCTCGGCTGGGACAAGAAGCGGATCGAGCCGCGGGTCGACGAGCTGCTCGACCTCGTCGGACTGGACCCGGCGCAGTACCGCCGGCGCTATCCCAAGCAGCTCTCCGGCGGGCAGCAGCAACGCGTCGGCGTCGCCCGGGCGCTCGCGGCCGACCCGCCGGTCATGGTCATGGACGAGCCGTTCGGAGCCATCGACCCGATCACCCGGGAACGGCTGCAGGACGAGTTCCTCAAGCTGCAGCAGCGGATTCGCAAGACGATCGTCTTCGTCACCCATGACATCGACGAAGCCCTCAAGCTCGGCGACCGGATCGCGATCTTCGGCGAGAGCTCCCAGCTCGCGCAGTTCGCCACGCCCCTGGAAATCCTCAGTCACCCCGCCGACGACTACGTGCGCAGCTTCGTCGGCACGGGTGCTGCGATCCGCCGGCTCGGGCTGCTGCGCGTCGGCGACCTCGAGGGCGCCGGCGGCGGTGCGGGAGCGGGTCCGGCCCTGCGCGTCCCGCCCGAGACCACGGTGTACGCCGCGCTCGAGCAGATGCTCGACGCCGGCGCCGCCCGGCTCGCCGTCGACGGCGAGCCGGGCGCGGAGCGCAGCCTGAGCCTGCAGGAGATGCTGGCGGCGGCGGCCCGAGGACGGCAGGTGCCGTCATGAGCAGGGCCGAGGGCGTCATCGACGTCGAAGCCGAGGCACCGGTCGCCAGCTGGGTGCTCCCCGTCCTGGCCGTCGTCCTCACCGCAGGCATGCTCGGCTACCTGCAGGTCGCCTCGCTGGACTCCATCGAGCAGCGCGTGCTCGTCCCCGACGCCATCCTCGACGCGACGATCCAACACATCAATCTCGTCGTCGCCTCGACACTGCTCGTCATCGTCATCGCCGTGCCCCTGGGGATCCTGCTGAGCCGCCGCCGCGCCCGCTGGCTCGGCGCCCCGGTCCTCGCACTGGCGAACGCGGGACAGGCCATCCCCTCCATCGGGGTGCTGGTGCTCCTCGCGATCCTCGTCGGGGTTGGCTTCTCCATGGCCGTCGTCGCGCTCGTCATCTACGCGCTGCTACCCGTGCTGCGCAACACCATGGTCGGGCTGCAACAGGTCGACCGGAGCCTGATCGACGCCGGACGCGGCATGGGAATGAGCGCGCGCCAGGTCCTGACCACGATCGAACTGCCGCTCGCCGTCCCGGTCATGCTCGCCGGCATCCGGGTCGCGCTGATCCTCAACGTCGGCGTGGCCGCGCTCGCCACCTACACCAACGCCGGCGGCCTGGGAACGTTCATCGAGAGCGGCATCGTCTTCAACCGGATGCCGATCCTGCTCACCGGCAGCGTGCTCACCATCGCGCTCGCCCTGATCGTCGACTGGCTCGCCGGGCTCGCCGAGAACAAGCTCCGCCCCCGTGGGCTCTGACCGCCGCTCCTGACCACGCCCATCTCACGATGCAGAGGACCCCATGCCGAAAGGTCTCGCCCTGTCCGCAGTACTCGCCACCGTCGCCCTGACTGGGTGCGCGCTCGGCCAGGAAACCGCCGCCGATGTCGAAGCCGGCTCCCTGGCCGAAGGCGCCACGCTGGAGGACGCCACGCTGAACGTGGGGTCGAAGGAGTTCACCGAGCAGCTCGTGCTCTGCGAGATCACCGCCCAGGCGCTGCAATCGGCTGGTGCCGACGTGCAGCGCACGTGCGGGCTGTCCGGGACGAACAGCGCCCGTTCCGCCCTGCTCAGCGGCGAAATCGACATGTACTGGGAGTACACCGGAACGGGTTGGATCACCCACCTCCAGCGGACCGACCCGAGCAGCGACCCGCAGGAGCTGTTCCAGGCCGTGGCGGAGGCCGACGAGGAGCAGAACCAGGTCGTGTGGCTCCCTCCCGCCCCGGCGAACAACACCTACGCGATCGCGGTCGCCGAGGAGACCGCCGAGGAGCTCGGGGTCACCACGATCTCCGACTACGCCGAGCTCGCCCGGACCAACCCGCAGCAGGCGACGTTCTGCGGCGCCGCAGAGTTCTTCGGCCGGGGCGACGGCTGGCCCGGGCTGGAGGCGGCCTACGAGTTCGACCTCCCCGACGCGCAGACTGCCGAGCTGGCCGCCGGAGCGATCTACAACGCGATCGACCAGGGCGACCCCTGCAGCTTCGGTGAGGTGTTCGCCACCGACGGCCGAATCGAGGCACTCGGGCTGAGGGTGCTCGAGGACGACCGGAACTTCTTCACCGCCTACAACCCCGCACTGACCGTGCGCGAGCCCGTCATCGCCGAGTTCCCGCAGATCGCCGACGTGATCGCCCCGGTGAGCGAGGCCCTGGACGACGAGACGCTGCAGGCCCTCAACGCACAGGTCGACGTCGAGGGCCTGACGTCGGAGCAGGTGGCCAACGACTGGCTACGCGAGCAGGGGTTCATCCAGTGACCCCGGCTGCTCCCGGCGGCGGTGCGGACGCGGGCAAGCAGCTGCGGGTGTCACTGCTGCAGACCGCGCCCCAGCTCGGCTGCGTGGAACGCAACCTGGCGAAACTGCACGCCGAGCTCGACCAGCTCACCGACACCGATGTCGCTGTCGCCCCGGAACTCGCCCTGCACGGCTACTTCCTGGGCGCCCTCGACGAGGTCGACGCGCTCGCCGCTGACGACCAGCGGCTGGCCGGTCTCGGCCAGCACGGCCCAGCCGTAATCGCAGGCTTCGTCGAACACCGCCGCTCCGACCAGTACAACAGCGCGGCCGTCATCGATCGCGACCGCGTCACCGTGCAGCGCAAGCTGTTCCTGCCCACCTACCGCGGCTGGGAGGAACGCAAGCACTTCCGCCCCGGCGGCCGGCTGCAGTCCTTCGATCTCCGCGGCGCCCGGGCCGCGGTCCTGATCTGCAACGACATATGGCAGCCGCCGCTGCCGTGGTTGGCGGTGCACTCCGGCGCCGAGGTGCTGTTCGTCATTGCCAACAGCGTGCGCAGCCACTCCGTCGTCCAGGTCGAGCGGGCGTGGGAGCTGCTGCTGGCCCACTCCGCCGTCGTGCTGCAGTCCTACGTGGTGTTCGTCAACCGGTCGGGCACGGAGTGCGGGCAGGAGTTCTGGGGTGGCTCACGCGTCCTCGGCCCGGACGGCGCGGAGATCGCCCGGCTCGGCACCGAGCCGGGCCGGACCGAGGCCACCCTCGACCTCACCGAGCTCCGCGCGCTGCGCCGGCGGTGGCCACTGCTGCGCGAGGCCCGTCTCGACGTCATCAGCCGTGCGCTGGAGACACTGATGCAGGAGGAGGACTGAGCGGCGATGTTCGATTCGCACGTCCATGCCGGGCCCGACGTCGTTGACCGTATCGGCGAGGACGAGGACATCCTGCAGAGCTACGTCGCCGCGGGGTTCGACGGGTTCGTGCTCAAGGGGCACTACGAGTCCACCGTAGGGCGCGCGGCAGCCCTGGCCCGCCGGTCCGGCCTCGCCGTCGTCGGCGGCGTCGCGCTGAACCAGACTGCCGGAGGCGTCAATCCCGCGGCGGCCGCCGCGGCACTCGCCGCCGGCGGGCGGGTCGTCTGGATGCCGAGCGCCGACGCGCACACCCAGGAGCGGGCCGGGCTGCCGCGGCTCTGCGACCGGGACACCCGGCTGTCGCGCGAGGTGTACGCGGTGCCGCCCGTGGAGCCGCACGCCGAAAGGGTCACCGAGCTCGTGCTGCAGCTGGTCGCCGACCACGACGCCGTGCTCGCGACCGGGCACCTCAGCGGGCCGGAGTGCGCCTGGCTGCTTCAGCGCGCCCGGCACTTCGGCATCCGGCGCGTCCTGCTGACTCACCCGTCCTACACCGTGCCGGGGCTCACCCCCGGTGAGGTGGCCGAGCTCGCCGACCTCGGCGGCCACGTCGAGATCACCGCCTACCAGCTGTTCCACCAGCCTGGCTGCTCGCCCCAGATGTTGGCGGAGGTGGCCCGGGCCGCCGGCGACCGGCTCGTGCTCGCCTCCGACGCCGGGCAGCCCGACTCCCCTCCGCCCCCCGAGGCTCTGCAGCAGCTCATCGCCGTTCTCGCGGCGCACGGGGTGCCGCGGTCACGGCTCGACGCCGCCGCCTCGGCGGTCCCCGCTGAGCTGTTCCTGCGGTGAGCTCCGGCGTCACGGAATTCATCCGGGAGCTCGAGTTCGAGGACTTGCCGGCTGCGGTGGTGGAGTGCGCGCATCGCTGCCTGCTGGACCTGGTCGCGGTGGCAGCGGCCGGTAGCACGACAGAGCTGTCCCGGATTGCGCGTCAGCATGCGCTCGACCAGTTCCTGCCGGCCGGGCGCACCGCCCGGCTGCTGTTCGACGGCCGGCCGGTGAGCTCGGTCGGCGCGGCGTTCGCCAACGCCGCGGCGATCGACTCGATGGACGCGCACGACGGGCACCGGCTCACCAAGGGCCACGCCGGCGTGAGCGTCCTGCCCGCGGCGCTCGCCCTCCTCGATCCCCTCAGCAGCGACGGCATGGACCTGCTGACCACCTTGGTCGTCGGGTACGAGGTCGCGACTCGCGCCGGCATCGCGCTGCACGCCAGCGCAGGCGACTACCACAGCTCTGGAGCGTGGAACGCGGTCGGGGCCGCTGCGGCCGGCAGCCGAGCCCTCGCGCTCGATGCCGCGCAGGTGAGCCACGCGCTCGGCATCGCCGAATACCACGCGCCGCGGGGGCCGATGACCCGGGTGCTCGACCACCCGACGATGGTCAAGGACAGCTCAGCCGGGGGCTGCCAGGCAGGTGTGTCTGCTTCGCTGCTGGCCAGTCAGGGATTCACCGGCGCGCCGCCGGCCCTCGTCGAAAGCGCCGCGAGCGGGCTGTGGAGCGACCTCGGCAGCACGTGGCGAATCCTGGAGCAGTACGTCAAGCCGTACCCGGTGTGCCGATGGGCGCATCCGGCTGTTGACGCAGTGATCTCACTCGTCGAGGGCAACGGGCTCGCCGCGGCCGCCATCGAACACATCGACGTGCAGACGTTCCGCCTGGCCACCCGGCTGGCGGTTCGTGAACCGCTCACAACCGAGCAAGCGCAGTACAGCTTGCCGTTCCCGGTCGCGGTGGCCGCTGCCCGCGGGAGACTGCTTCCGTGTGACGTCACCGAGCTGCCCGAGACCGACGCGGTCATCCGCAGACTCGCCCGGACCATGACGGTCACCGAGTGCGCCGAGATGAGCGAGGCATTCCCGGCGCGGCGCCAAGCCCGGGTGACCGTCCGGCTCGCCGACGGCCGCCGGCTGACCTCAGGCCTCGTCGAAGCATGCGGGGATCCGGAGGATCCTCTGGCGGACGGCGACCTGGCCGCCAAGTACTGGTCCTACACCGAGCCCGTCGTCGGGCGCGAGCGGGCGCAGCGGCTCCATGCCCTGGTGGCCGCGGCGCCACAGCCCGGCGGCGACCTGCGCCTCCTCACCGACGACCTGTACGCGGCGCCGGGGACGGCGCCGCCCGACCTCACCGAGTCACACGCGAAGGACAGTCATGAGTAGCCCCGCGACGTTGATCAGGGACCTGACTGCCGGGCTGGAGTCGGCCGGAGTGCAGGTGGACTCCTCCAGCCGAGCCCGGGCCGAGTACTCCTCCGACGCTTCGCTGTACCGGGTCGTGCCGCAGGCGGTGGCCTTCCCCCGCTCCGCCGACGACGTGGAGGCCGCCCTGTCGGTGTGCCGCTCTCTGAGAGTCCCGGTCACGCCACGGGGCGGCGGCACCTCGATCGCGGGGAACGCGGTCGGCCCGGGTCTCGTGCTCGACTTCTCCCGCCACATGCACCGAGTCGTCGCGCTCGACCCCGAGGCGGCGACCGCCGTCGTCCAGCCGGGCGTCGTGCTCGACTACCTGCAGCGGGCCGCCGCGCCGCACGGACTGCGGTTCGGCCCCGATCCCTCGACGCACAACCGCTGCACGCTCGGCGGGGTGATCGGCAACAACTCCTGCGGCAGCCGGTCGCTGGGTTACGGCCGGCCCAGTGACAACGTCGTCGCGCTCGACGTGCTCACCGGCGCCGGGGAGCGGATCACGGCCCGGGCACAGGCGGACCCCGCGTCGTCCCCGGCCGTGCGCGCGCTGGCCGACGTCGTCCGCGACAACCTGGCGGTGATCCGCACCGAGTTCGGCCGGTTCGGCCGGCAGGTGTCCGGCTACTCGCTGGAGCACCTCCTCCCGGAGCATGCGTTCGACGTCGCCCGCGCGCTGGTCGGCACGGAAGGCACGCTCGGCGTGCTCACCGGCGCCACGGTCCGCCTCGCCCGAGCCCCGCGGGTGACGACGCTCCTCGCCCTCGGCTACCCCGACATGGCCAGTGCCGCCGACGCCGCTCCCGCCATACGCCGGCACGGCCCCAAGGCGATCGAGGGCCTCGATGCGCGGATCGTCGACGTGGTGCTCCGGCGCCGCGGGCCGGCGTTTGTGCCCGACCTGCCCCGCGGGGCCGGCTGGCTGCTCGTGGAACTCGGCGGCGACACCGCAGCCGAGGTCGCCGACCTGGCTGGCAGGGTGGCCGCCGACGCGGGCGCCCTCGACGCCCGGGTGGTCACCGACCGCGGGGAGACCGCGCAGCTCTGGCGCATCCGCGAGGACGGCGCCGGGCTGGCCAGCCGCCCGGCCGGCGGGCGGTTCTTCCACGCCGGCTGGGAGGACGCAGCCGTCCCGACCGAGCGGCTGGGCGCATACCTGCGCGACTTCGACGCCCTGCTGGTCGAGCGCGGGCTGGTGGGGCTGCCCTATGGGCACTTCGGCGAGGGGTGCGTCCACGTCCGGATCGACTTCCCGCTCTCCGAACCGGGCGGGGTGGGCGTGTTCCGCGAGTTCCTCCTCGACGCGGCGCGGCTCGTGGCCTCGCACGGCGGATCGATGTCGGGAGAGCACGGCGACGGCCGGGCCCGCAGCGAGCTGCTCCCGCTGATGTACTCACCGGCCGCGCTGGCCGCGTTCGCCGCGGTCAAGCGCGCGTTCGACCCCGAGGGCCTGCTCAACCCCGGGGTGCTCGTCGATCCCGCCCCGGCGACGGCCGACCTGCGGGCTCCCGGGGCCCGGCCGGTGCGGCGCGGGCTGGCGCTTGCCTACGACGACGACGACGGCGACTTCGCCAACGCGGTGCACCGGTGCACCGGCGTCGGGAAGTGCCGCGCCGACATCACCGGCAGCGGCGGGGTCATGTGCCCGTCCTTCCTCGCGACCCGCCAGGAGAAGGACTCCACCCGCGGCCGGGCCCGGGTGCTGCAGGAGATGGTGAACGGCCGGCAGGTGCGCGGCGGCTGGCGGTCGCCGGAGGTGCACCAGGTCCTCGACCTCTGCCTGCAGTGCAAGGGATGCGCGGTCGACTGCCCGACCGGGGTCGACATGGCGAGTTACAAGGCCGAGGTGCTGCACCAGTCGTACAAGCGGCGGCCGCGGCCGCGCACGCACTACAGCCTGGGGTGGCTGCCGCGGTGGGCGCGGCTCGCGTCGCGGGCGCCGCGGCTGACCAACCGGCTCCTGAGGCTGGGACCGTCTGCCGCGCTCGGCAAGCGACTGGCCGGGATCGACCCGCGACGGCCGCTGCCGCAGTTCGCCGAGCGGACGTTCCGGGACTGGTTCGCCGGGCGGCCCGAGTCAGCTCCGGGTGACCCGGTGGTGCTCTGGGTGGACACCTGGACGAACCACTTCACGCCGCAGGTTGGCGCGGCGGCCGTGGAGGTGCTCGAGAGCGCAGGGTTCTCCGTGCGAATTCCCGACGAGCCGGTCTGCTGCGGGCTGACCTGGATCTCCACCGGCCAGCTCGACGCGGCGAAGAAGCAGCTGCAGCGCAGCGTCGACGCGCTCGCTCCCGCAGCCGAGGCGGGCGTGCCGATCGTGGGGCTCGAGCCATCGTGCACCGCGGTGTTCCGCGGCGACGCAGAAGAACTGCTCGGGCCGGACGCGCCGGGGGTCCGCGCGGTGGCCTCGGCGACCGGGACGCTGGCCGAGCTGCTGACCTCGCGCGAGGGGTGGCGGCCGCCGGACCTGTCGGGGGTCCACGGTGTCGCGCAGCCACACTGCCACCAGCACGCGGTCATGGGCTTCGGCGCCGACGCCGAACTGCTGCGCCGAGGCGGGGCGTCGGTGACGGCAGTTGGCGGGTGCTGCGGACTGGCGGGGAACTTCGGCGCCGAGCGCGGGCACTTCGACGTTTCCGTCGCGGTCGCGGAGACCGCGCTGCTGCCCGCGGTACGGGCCGCCGGCGAGAACGCGGTCATCCTCACCGACGGCTTCTCCTGCCGGACGCAGCTCACGCACCTCGGCGACCGCCAGGGCCGCCACCTCGCGGAGTTGCTCGCCGAGGCGGGGCGCAGCAAACAGGTGGACGACACCATGACCTGGCACGCCGAGTGAACGAGGGGGATGCGGCCGTTCCTCGGCCGCCCCCGGCTGGTCGCGTCCGCGCAGGGGTGCACCACTTGCGGCTCGTCCTCCGACTGTCCCGGCCAGCCATGTCTGAAGGCGAACTCGACCCACCGCGAACCCGGAGATGAAGGGCGCTGTGTTGCACCTGCCCCTGCAATCGGCACAGGCTGAGGCAATCAATCCGGCCAGCCGGCAACGGCCAGGTCGACCCGGCCGTCGTGCACGGGCACACCCTCCGCGGCGAGCAGCTTCAGCTGCCGGACGCGGACCGGCTCGGCCGCCGTCCCGTCGGCGCGCACGACGCGGTGCCAGGGCACCGCTCCCCCGCCCTGCGACAGCGCGCGGGCGACCCGACGCGGTCCGACGCCGACCAGCCGGCCGATGGCGCCGTAGGTGCTCACGCGGCCGGGCGGGATGCGCTCGATGACGTCGAACACCGCCTCGTCGACGTCCAGCGAGGCGTCCGGGGACGGCGGCCCGCCGGTGCTCCTGGCGCGGGACCGGGGTGCATTGTCGTCCACCCGCTGTACCGGCTGCGGCGGGTCAGCCGCGGCGGCCGAACCGGGCCAGTAGCCGCGTCTGCGGCGAGGCGGTGGGTGGCACGTCCAGCGGCGGGTCGAACAGCCCCGGGACGCCCTCCCCCGGCAGCCGGTCCGCGACGACGAGGGACGCCGTGACGATCGCCGGGTCCAGCTCGGTGTCGCCGCCGGTGGCGCGGGCGAGGTCCCAGGAGTGGACCGTGAGGTCGGCGGTCATCTCCTCGATGTACTCGGCCGCCGGGGTCGGACCGCGCTGCAGATGGACGGTGTGCAACAGCGCCCGGTCCTCGGCGAAGGCGGCCAGTGCGGCGTCCGCTGCGCTCTCCCAGCCGATGAGCGGGTCGTCGCCGAGCAGGTCAGCCGTGTCGTCGGGGAAGCGCCCGTCGACGTACGGCTCGCCGGCCAGCAGCGGCGGCGCCCAGAGCGCCTCGGAGACCAGGTGGGCGACGAGGTCGGCGACGGTCCACCCGGGCAGCGCGTCGCCGTCCCACTGCTCGGGCTCCACCGCGTCCACGCGGTCGGTGAAGGCGGCCTGCGCGCGCTGGAACAGGGCCAGCAGCTCGGTCGCGGAGAAGTCGGCCATGTGGTCAGTAGACAGCGCGAGGGCCCGGCCCGCCCCGTGCGGGACGGACCAGGCCCTCGGCGGCCCCGCGTCAGGGCCCCGCCCCGAACCTGCGAGGGGTGGGGGGACGCGGGGTCCTTAATACGTGGGCAGCGTCTTGTCGATGCGCGTGGCCCACGCCGTCACGCCGCCCTGGACGTGGACGGCGTCGGAGAAGCCGGCGTTCTTGAGCGCCGCCAGTGCCTCGGCGGAGCGGACACCGGTCTTGCAGTGCAGCACGATCGGCTTGTCCTGCGGCAACTGCGCCAGCGCCCGGCCGGACAGGATCTCGTCCTTGGGGATGAGCGCCGCGCCCGGGATCGACACGATCTCGTACTCGTTGGGCTCCCGGACGTCGATCAGCTCGAAGTCCTTGCCGGCGTCCATCATGTCCTTGAGCTCGTCGACGGTGATCGTCGAGCCGGCGGCCGCCTCCTGTGCCTCGACGGAGACGACACCGCAGAAGGTCTCGTAGTCGATGAGGCCGGTGATCGGCTCGGCCTCCGGGTCCTTGCGCACCGTGATCGTGCGGAAGGTCATCTCCAGGGCGTCGTAGACCATGAGCCGGCCGAGCAGGGTCTCCCCGATGCCGGTGATGAGCTTGACCGCCTCGGTGGCCTGGATCGCGCCGATCGTGGCGCACAGGACGCCGAGCACGCCGCCCTCCGCGCAGCTGGGCACCATGCCCGGCGGCGGCGGCACCGGGTAGAGGTCGCGGTAGTTGGGGCCGTGCTCGTTCCAGAAGACCGAGACCTGACCGTCGAAGCGGTAGATCGAGCCCCACACGTACGGCTTGTTCAAGAGCACGCAGGCGTCGTTGACCAGGTAGCGCGTGGCGAAGTTGTCGGTGCCGTCGACGATGAGGTCGTACTGGCCGAAGATGTCCAGGACGTTGTCGGTGTCCAGCCGCGTCTCGTGCAGCCGGACATCGATCAGCGGGTTGATCTCCTTGATGGAGTCCCGCGCGCTCTCGGCCTTGGACCGGCCGACGTCGGAGGCGCCGTGGATGATCTGGCGCTGCAGGTTGGACTCGTCGACGGTGTCGAACTCGACGATGCCCAGCGTGCCGACGCCGGCCGCGGCCAGGTACATCAGCACGGGCGAACCGAGGCCGCCGGCGCCCACGGCCAGCACCTTGGCGTTCTTCAGCCGCTTCTGCCCGTCCATCCCGACGTCCGGGATGATCAGGTGACGGCTGTACCGGCGGACCTCGTCGATCGACAGGTCGGCGGCGGGCTCCACCAGGGGAGGCAGGGACACGGGTTGCTCCTCAGTCGCTCGACAACGGCCCGGTGACGGGGCCGGCGTTCGTCGGGACAACAGCGTGGCATGCCCTCCTCTTCCCGCTGTGGACTGCGGCGGCTTCCCCTAGCGTCGGGCCCATGAGCGCGCCGCTGCAGATCGGGACCCCGAACCACATCCGGCTGACCGTGATCGACGTCGCGCGCTCGCGCGCCTTCTACACCGAGGTGCTGGGCTTCGACGTCGCCCTGGACGGCCCGCCCGACGACGATCCCGACGGGCAGGTGGAGGACCTCTTGCAGGGCGGAGTCGTCCTCGTCAACGCCGGAGTGATGGTCGGCCTGCGCCCGGTCGACGCGGCGCACGCCGATGACCGCTTCGACCCCTTCCGGGTGGGCCTGGACCACCTGAGCTTCTCGGTCCCCAGCCGGGCCGACCTCGACACCGCGCTGGCCCGCTACGACGAGCGCGGCGTCGAGCACGGCCCGATCCGCGAGGTGCCCGTCATGGGCATGGCCTTCCTCGCCGCCTTCGACCCCGACGGCATCGCCATCGAGCTCACCGCGCCGCTCTGACCCCGTCGCGCTCCGTGCGGAACCGCGGCCTCCCGGGCGGGCCGCCCTGCGAGGCGCGTGCGAGGAGCGGGGGCCGAAGGCTCCCCGACGAGTGCGCGGGACACGCTCAGCGCACCTAGGGAGCGACACGTGGTGGCGGTGTCGGCCGGTAGGCCGGTAGGCCGACCATGTCACGGATAGGGCCAGGGGTTCTTCGCGCAGCCATCGAGGCCCAGTGTCTGCTGCTGCATGACGGGAGCGAGCTGACCCGGGCCAGGGCACGGCCGGTGACCGTTGCCCAGGGCGTGACCGACCTCGTGGTTGACCACGTAGTGCCGGTAGGTGGCGACGTCGCCCTGGTAGTCGGGGACGGCGGTCTCCCAGCGGGCCAGGTTGATGACGGCGCGGTCGCCGTACCGGCAGGAGGTGTAGCCACCGGTGCCCACCCCTGGGCAGTAGGTCTCCATGTTGCCGGGGCTGATGAGGGTCACCTTGAACTCGTACCCGCCGGCCGCGGCCTCGGCCGGGCCCACCCGCTGGAACGACATCCGGCCACCGTTGCCCCACGACCGCGGGTCGCCGAGCGTGCCCTCGACCGCGGCAGCGAACCCGGCGCCGTCGACCCCGATGCCGTCCTCGACCTCGACGACGAAGCGCTGCAGCGGCCCGCTGCCGTAGACCTGCGAGGTTCCGGGGACGACGGTGACGGTCCCGGCGCCCTGCTGCACGAACCCCGGGGCACCGGCGGAGCTCTCCGGCGCCTGGGACGGCCCGGCGTCCCCCTCGGCCGGCGCCGTGGGCTCGGACGAGGGCTCGGTGACCGGCTCGCCCTCGGCAGTGCTGGGAGCCGCCGCGGCCGAGGGAGCGGACGAGGCGATGGCCGGCTCGCCGGCCCCGGGTCCGCCGACCGTCAGGTCCACGAGGGTGACCAGGGTGGCGAGCGCGAGCAGCGGGATCGCGTAGGCGCGCCATCCCCACCGGGTCATGAACCGGCGGACACGGCCACCCCGCCGGCCCGGGGACCCCGCGGGGGTCCGCCCGGCGGCGTCCGGGCGCCCGCCCGCACCGCCGGGGTCCGCGGGACCGGGGCGCGCGGACCGGCCGGCGGCCACGGTGCGACGGCTCCGCTCATGCGTTCCTCGCGACCCGGCGCCGGAGCGCGTCATCACCGGGTTGGTGTCCACGTGCTGCGGGCCCTCGGGGGGATCGGCACGGCGGGAGGCGGGTGGGGGCACTCGCGGGAGGCCGCGGGCCGACTCCTCGGGGCCGGTGGGGCGAGCGCGCGGGCCGGCGCCCGGAGATGCTCCCGGGCGCCCGTTCGGCCCGCGGCCGGAAGAGGCGTCCGCGGGGCTCACCCCGCCAGACTCTCACGGCGGAGGGGCTCCTGTGCAGAGCGCGTCGGGACGGCGTGCAGCAGGCCGGCCCCCCGGCGGTGGTGGGTCAGGAGGCCTGGGCCCCGTCCCGGTCGGTCGTCACCGGCTGCTCCGCGGCCGCGGTGGCGTCCTCGACCAGGGCCAGGACCGCCCGCGCCGTCGGCTCGGCCGCCTCGAGCATGGCGACGTGCCCGACCCCGTCCAGCACCAGCAGCCGTCCGTCGGGGACGGCAGCGGCCAGTCGCGGCGCGAGCGCGGGGTCGACGAGGCGGTCCCGGTCCCCCCAGACCACGAGTGTCGGCGGGCGCAACGACCGGGCCATCCGCCAGGCGTTGCCCGGGCCGACACGCAGGTACGAGGTGATCAGCCCTCGCATGCTGCGGGTCAGTGCGCGCGTCGCCCACGGCTGCTCGGCCCGTTCACGCATCTCCTGCAGCGCCTGTTCCAGCCGTGCCCTCGGCACCCGGCGGGGGTCGCCGAAGCACATCTGCACCATGCCGCGGACCTGCTGCTCGGGCGTCACGCCGGACAGCCGGCGCTCGGCCAGCGTCGGGATCCCGGGCAGCAGGAGCAGCAGCAGCGTGCGGCTGAAGGCCCGCGGCACGCGGTAGACCGGCATCGCCGGCGAGACGAGCGTCAGGGTGGCGACCAGGTCGGGCCGGCCGGCGGCGACGAACAGCGACACCAGGCCACCGAGCGAGTTGCCCAGCAGGTGCACCGGCCGGCCGGAGCCCTCCCCCGGCTCGGCGACGATCCGCTCCAGGACGTCGACCACCGCCGCCACGTGCCCGCGCATCGAGTACGAGGAGCGTGCCGGCGGCTGCGAGCGGCCGAACCCGGGCAGGTCCACGGCCCAGCCGTCGAAACGGACGGCGAGCAGCGCCGCGAGGTCGGTCCAGTTCGTCGACGCCCCGCCCAACCCGTGCACGTAGAGCGCCCGCTCCCGCGACGCACCCGCGCAGGCGCCGTCCACCGGGCCACTCCACGGCGTCCGCCGGACGAAGACCTCTCCTCCGCGGACGGGGGCCGGCTCACCCGGCCACGGCGGGGGGACGGTGTCGGTGCGCGGCAGCGGGACGGCCGACAGCCGGGCCGGCCGGACCGGGCGCCCGCCCGCGACGCCGGACGACGGTTGGGGAGCCTCGGGCACCGGCCGACGGTAGGTCAGCGCGGATGCGGACGCACGATCGGGTGACTCGTCGGTAACATCCGTCCGCCATGCACGTACCCCGGTCTGCGTCCGCGCCCGTCCGCCGCCCGTCCCGCTTGCCGCGGGGCGCCCGCCGGGCGCAGCTCCTGCAGGCAGCGCAGGAGGTCTTCGTCGCCCAGGGCTTCCACGCGGCGGCGATGGACGAGATCGCCGACCGGGCCGGCGTCAGCAAGCCGGTGCTCTACCAGCACTTCCCGGGGAAGCGGGAGCTGTACCTGGCCCTGCTGGAACAGCAGGTCACCCTTCTCACCGACCGGGTGCGCGAGGCCATGGAGGGCACCGACGACAACCGGACCCGCGTCAACGGGGCGGTCGGCGCCTACTTCGACTTCATCAACGCCGACGGCGCCGCGTTTAGGCTGGTCTTCGAGTCCGACCTGCGCAACGACGACGACGTCCGGGAGCTGGCCGACCGCGGCCACCGGGCCTGCGTGGAGGCGATCGGCGAGGTCATCGCCGCCGACACCGGCCTGGACCGGGAGCGGGCGCTGCTGCTCGCCTCGGGTCTGACCGGGCTGTCCGAGACCAGCGCCCGCTGGTGGCTGCCCCGCAAGGGCACGGTGTCCCGCGACGAGGCGGTGTCACTCCTGACCGCCCTGGCCTGGCGGGGCATCTCCGGCTTCCCGCGCGTCGAGGGCGGCGAGGGCCAGCCGCGCTGAACGCCTCCGTCGCCGTTCGCTGACGGCGCACCTGCACCGCAGGTCGGCGGCTCGCCGGCTGCACTAGCGTGGGGAACAGCCGCGCAACTCGAGGAGGCATCCCCCGTGGAAGTCAAGATCGGTGTCCAACACTCCCCCCGGGAGCTGGTCATCGACAGCCCCCAGACCCCCGACGAGATCGCCGCCGAGGTGGCGAAGGCCATGTCCGGCGCGACCAAGGACGGCTTGCTGACGCTGGTCGACGACCGTGGTCGCCGCGTGCTCGTCCCGGTCGACCGCATCGCCTACGTGGAGATCGCCCAGGCCGACCAGCGGCGCGTGGGCTTCATCGCCGGTTCCTGACGACAGTCCCGGGAGCATCGCAGCGAGGAACGAGCGAGGAGCAGACCGGGGCGCGGAGTCGCGCAGACAGCATGGCCTGACGACCCGACCCGACGGGGCGCCGCCGCAGCTGCGGTGGCGCCCCGTCGTCGTCTCGGGCGGGCCCGCTGTCGCCCAACACACGTCGGGCGCCCTCTCCGGAATGTCGAGAGGGCGCCTGACGTGTGTTCGCTGACTCGGGGACGGCAGTGAGGGGAGCCGCCTGCGAGGATCGTTCCCGGTAGGGGGCCAGGAGGGTCCCCACCGGGTGCGACGGACCGGCCCCGGTGCAGGGGCCCGCGCCGAGCGTGCGAGGCGTGGGGGGCACCGGGGTCCTTCAGGGGTTCAGCCCGAGGGTCTTCATCCGCTCGGTGTGCGCGGTGGTGATCCGCTCGACCAGCCGTCCGATGCCGGTCAGGTCACCGGTGCCCTCGACGATCAGCGCGGCGAGCTGGTCACGCTCGGCGATGACCGCCTGGGACTGCGTCATCGCCTCTCCCACGAGCCGTCGTCCCCACAGCGCCAGCCGGCCGGCGACGGTCCGGTGGGTGGCGATGGCCGCCCGCACTTCGCGGACGGCGAAATCCGCGTGGCCGGTGTCGGCGAGGACGTCGAGGATCAGCCCGCGGTCCGGCTCCGGGAGGAACGCCGCGATCTCCCGGTAGAAGTCGGCGGCGAGCCCGTCCCCGACGTAGGCCTTGACCAACCCCTCCAGCCAGGTGCGCGGCCGGGTGCTCTCGTGGAAGGCGTCGAGTGCGGCGACGAACGGGCTCATCGCCGCGGTCGGGTCGACGCCGAGGTCGACGAGACGCGCGGTCAACCGGGCGTGGTGGTCGATCTCAGCTGCCGCCATCTGCGCCAGCGCGGCCCGGCCGGCCAACGTGGGCGCCAGCCGCGCGTCCTCGGCGAGCCGGTCGAAGGCGGTGAGCTCGGCGTAGGCCAGCACCCCCAGCAGGTCGACGACGGCTTGCTCGTCGACGGTGGCCACTGGCAGCTCCCGGGGTCGGCGGAACGGTTCGGCGCCTGCCCCGGACGGGTGGTCCCGAGGGCCCCGGACAGCGCGGCGCACGGAGGCTAACCGGTGCGCACGCTAGGATGGGAATTGGCGAGCCCTTCGGTTCGCTGGTGTATCTGCGCGCTGACGACCGCTGGAGACGACGCCCCGAGGGGCTGCCTCCCGGGCCGACACTCCAGGTGCGGCCCGGTTCTGCTGGCCGCGTCGGCGCTGGAACTGATCCCGCGACACCCGACCGGGACAGGTGTGAAGCGGCGCAACGGCGCCGCCGGAGCCGGTCCCCCAGCAGACCAGAGGCGAGAGCACTGACCTCCACCGCGAACATCCCCACCACCCCCGACCTCGAGCACGCCGAGACCGGCGCGCCCGCCCCCGAACAGCTCGAGCAGTCCGTCGAGGAGCTCGGCGGCGCACCGGTCGCCGAGGACGCCCCGCTGTTCAGCGACTTCGACGTCCACCCCGACGTCGTCGCGGCGCTGGCCGAGGTGGGCATCACCCGGACCTTCGCCATCCAGGAGCTGACCCTCCCGCTGGCGCTGGCCGGGAACGACCTCATCGGCCAGGCACGCACCGGAACCGGGAAGACCCTGGGCTTCGGCGTCCCCCTGCTGCAGCGGGTCACCCCGCCGGCCGAGGGCGGCGACGGCGTCCCGCAGGCCCTGGTCGTCGTGCCCACGCGCGAGCTGTGCGTGCAGGTCGCCCGCGACCTGTCCACCGCCGGCGCCAGGCGCGGCATCCGCGTGCAGGCCATCTACGGCGGTCGCGCCTTCGAGCCACAGGTCCAGGCGCTGCAGACCGGCGTCGAGGTCGTCGTCGGCACGCCCGGCCGGCTGCTCGACCTCGCCCAGCAGGGCCACCTCATCCTGGGCAAGGTCGGGGTCCTCGTCCTCGACGAGGCCGACGAGATGCTCGATCTGGGCTTTCTGCCCGACATCGAGCGGATTCTCGGCATGGTGCCGGAGAAGCGACAGACGATGCTGTTCTCCGCGACGATGCCCGGCCCGATCGTGACCCTGTCCCGGTCGTTCATGACCCAGCCGACGCACATCCGCGCGCACGGCAACGACGAGGGCTCGACCGTCCCGCAGACCACCCAGTTCGTCTACCGGGCGCACAACCTGGACAAGCCCGAGCTGCTCGCCCGCGTGCTGCAGTCCCGCGACCGCGGCCTGGTGATGGTCTTCTGCCGCACCAAGCGCACCGCGCAGAAGGTCGCCGACGAGCTGGTCGAGCGCGGCTTCGCCGCGGCCGCCGTGCACGGTGACCTCGGCCAGGGCGCCCGTGAGCAGGCGCTGCGTGCCTTCCGCAGCGGCAAGGTCGACGTGCTCGTCGCCACCGACGTCGCCGCTCGCGGCATCGACGTCACCGGTGTCAGCCACGTCGTCAACTACCAGTGCCCCGAGGACGAGAAGACCTACGTGCACCGCATCGGCCGCACCGGCCGCGCCGGGCAGACCGGTGTCGCGGTCACCCTCGTCGACTGGGACGACGTCCCGCGCTGGCAGCTGATCAACAGGGCGCTCGACCTGGCATTCGACAATCCGCCGGAGACCTACTCCACTTCTCCGTGGGTCTACACCGACCTCGACGTGCCCGAGGGCGCCACGGGTCGGCTGCCGCGCGCCCAGCGGACCCGTGAGGGTCTCGACGCCGAGACGCTCGAGGACCTCGGTGAGACCGGCAAGCGCACCCGCGGAGGCGGGCGCGGCCCCGCACGCGAGGACCGCGAGCAGCCGGTCGGCGCCCGCAAGAGCCGCCCGCGCCGGCGGACCCGTGGCGGCACCGCCGCCACG
>NZ_SPQN01000002.1 GCF_004571065.1 Geodermatophilus sp. DF01-2 | reverse complement strand
CCGAAAGACTCCATTCCTCGATCGGCAACATGCCGCCCATCGAGAAGGAAATGGAGTATGCTAGTTCCATCGCCTCACGCCGTGAGGTGGCCTGATCGCCACCCTCCATCGGTTCCAGGACGGTTCAGACCCGATGGCGGAGGGGATCAACCAGCTCCGCCGGTACGCCAACCAGCGTGGCCTGGGCGCGCCGGAGGGGAACGAGCAACTCTTCTGGACCAACCAGTTCGTCGTCTCCACGTACGGGGACAGGGCGCGGGTTGGCACCTTCACGGCCGGGGCTGAGCACTACCTGGAGTGGCGAGATCCCGCTCCCTTGTCGCGTGATGATCTTGCCCAGTCGCTTGGCAAGTCGGTGGCGCAGTTGTCGGGTCAGGAGCTGCTGGTCGCCGGCATGCTCAGCCCCGCGAACCTGCTGGACGTCGTTCGGCACTTCACGCTGTTCACGGAGGCCGGCGGCAAGCGCGTCAAGATCGTCGCGCGGTATCAGCAGTACCGCGCGGTCGGCCGGGCGCTGCGGCGACTGCGCACGGGCAAAACCCGGCAACAGGACGGCGAGAGTGATCGCCGCGGTGGGCTGATCTGGCACACCCAGGGCTCCGGGAAGTCGCTCACCATGGTCTTTCTCGTCCGGGCGATGCGCTCGGATCCGGTGCTGCGGGCCTTCAAGGTCGTGGTTGTCACCGACCGCACCGACCTGGAAAAGCAGCTTGCCGAGACCGCCAAGTTCTCGGGCGAGGGTGTGGAGCGCGCCCGGAAGGCAAGCAAGCTCCGCAAGGTGCTGGCCGAGAAGGGGCCGGCCCTGGTGTTCGCGATGATCCAGAAGTACCGCGACACCGACGCGCAGCAGGCCGAAGACAAGGACGTCCAGCTCGCCGACGATGAGTCACAGGAGCCCTTGGGTGTCCTGAATACCGACGAGACCATCGTGATCCTGGTCGACGAGGCGCACCGTTCCCAGACCTCGACCCTGCACGCCAACCTGATGGCTGCGCTGCCCAACTCCGCCAAGGTCGGCTTCACCGGTACGCCGATCATGCGCGAGGGCAAGAAGCGCACCACAGCGATCTTCGGCGACTTCATCGACAAGTACACAATCCGTCAGGCCGAGAGCGATGGCGCCGTCGTCCCGATCTTCTACGAGGGGCGTACGGCGAAGGGAGCCGTGGCCGGCGGAAGCGACCTCGATGAGCTCTTCGAGGACATGTTCGACCAGCACACACCAGATGAGCTGGAGAAGCTTAAGGCGCGGTACGCCACGACGGGCGCGGTCCTGGAAGCGCCGAAGCTGATCGCCGCCAAGGCCCGATCCATGCTGTGGCACTACGTCTCCACCGTCCTGCCGGGCGGCTTCAAGGCCCAGCTCGCAGCGACCAGCCGCTTGGCGACGGTCCGGTACCGCACAGCACTGCTCGAGGCACGTGACGACCTCGTCGGTCAGATCAGCGCGCTACCTGACCATCTCGTGGCCGGAGCGTCCGACGGCAGCGTGGATATCGACGCGCTCGACCGCCGCACCCAGGTGCTGGTGCGAGCGCTCCCGCATCTCCCGCTCATCCGCGACCTCGAGTTCGTCCCGGTGATCTCCGGCAGCCACAACGACGACCCCACATGGGCTCAGTGGACGGACAAGGCGCGTCAGGACGCCGTCATCGCCGACTTCAAGAAGCCGCTGGGGCCGGCCGGCGAGCAGACCAGCCCGATCGCCTTCCTGATCGTTCGAACCATGCTGCTGACCGGGTTCGACGCCCCGGTCGAGCAGGCGCTCTATCTCGACCGCTTCGTCCAGGACGCCGAACTGCTGCAGGCCATCGCCCGCGTCAACCGGACAGCCCCGGGCAAGCAGGCAGGACTCCTCGTCGACTACTTCGGCGTCGGTGCCCACCTCCAGCGCGCCTTGCAGGCGTACGCGCCGGAAGACGCCGAAGACGCGGTCGGCGCGTTGGCGTCCATCAAGGACGAAGTGCCGAAGCTGCGGGACCGGCACCACCGCGTGGTCGCCGTCTTCGCCCAGGCAGGCATCGAGACCTTCGATGCGGACGAGGACATCGAAGCGTGCGTTGAGGTGCTCGCCGATGAGGCGCTGCGTGCCCGCTTCGGTGTGCTGCTCAAGCAGTTCCTCAGCACCCTCGACACCGTCCTCCCGCGGCCGGAGGCGCTGCCCTTCGTACCCGACGCCAAGCGGTTCGGGGTCATCCAGAAGGTGGCACGCCGCCGCTACCGCGACGACGGGCTCGGCGACTTCGACCCGTCCCTCTACGGCGAAAGGTGCGCGCGCTCATCGATGAGCACGTCACTGCCCTGGACATCACCACCAAGATCCCTCCAGTGTCGGTGACCGATCCCGACTTCCTCGCCAAGGTCAAGGGCCTCACGTCAGCCAAGGCCAAGGCGTCGGAGATGGAACACGCCCTGCGGTTCCACATCAGGAAGAACTTCGACGAAGACCCGGCCCGCTACACGAAGCTCTCCGAGCGGCTTGACGAGATCCTCAAGGGGCTCACGGGCAAGTGGGATGAGCTCACGCTCGCGCTGGAAGAGCTGCTCAAAGACGCCACCGACGAGGTCGAAAAGGACTCCGTCCACCACGACCCGCTCGTGGCTCGCTTCTACGGCCTGCTGGAGGCCGAGTTCGCGACCGGCGCCGATCTACCCGACGAAGTCCGAATCGACCTCGTCTACCTCTCCGAGCGGATCGTGGTCGAGATCGTCGACCACGCCGGCATCGTCCGCTTCTGGCACAACCCGCTTGCGCAAGACGACCTCCGCAAGGAACTCATCCACACCCTCGACGACCGCGACTTGTTCCCGTTCGAGGACCAAGCCGCCATCGCGGACCGCCTCATGGAGCTGGCCAAGGCCAACCAGCCGTTGATCGCCGAGCGGGTAGGCTGCGGGAGAGCATCGTGAACGCGCTGGTCCTCCACCTCGATGGCATCCGGGTCCCTGTCGAGAGGGCCGGGAGCAGTCGCAAGGCCCGGCTCACGATCGAGGCAGACGGTTCGCTCTGCTTGCGGGCCGCCAGCGACGTGGCCCCCGATGAGCTCGAGCAGTTCCTGATCTCCAAGCGGGCCTGGGTCTACCGCAAGCTCTCCGAGAAGGAGGCCCTCCAACACGAGCCGGTCACCAAGGAGATGGTGGACGGCGAGGGCTTCTCCTACCTCGGCCGCAGCCACCGACTACAGCTCTCAGACGACGCGACCGACGTGCGGCTGGAGCGCGGGCGCCTGGTGCTTCCGCGAGTGAAAGCCGACGCGGGCGCTGAGCCCATCATCGAGTGGTACCGCCGGCGAGGGGAGGCGTGGCTCAAGCCGCGCACCCGGTCGTGGGCCGAAAGGCTCCGCGTCGAGCCGGAAGCCATCTCGGTGGCCGATCTCGGACACAAGTGGGGTAGCGCCTCCGCTCAGGGGCGTGTGCGGCTGCACTGGGCGACCTTCCAGCTCACGCCAGCTCTGGTGGACTACGTCCTCGTCCACGAGCTGGCCCACCTCCGGGAGCCGCACCACGGGCCAGCGTTCTGGCAGCTCCTCACGCGTGCGATGCCGGACTACGAGGGGAACAAGGACGAGCTGGCACAGCGAGGGGCTCGCTTGTGGTTTGGAGAAACGCGATGACCACAAGTCACGGCGCCGGCGCGCGGTGGATACGTGCCGCGCTTCAGGTGAACCCCTACGCCTACAACGGACGCGCGGCGCCAGCGAACGCTTTCCAAAGTGAGGACGAGTACAACAACGCACTACTCGACCGATGCGCGGCCCAAGGCATAGAACTCATCGCCATAACCGATCACTGGTGCGTCAATACTGCGCGATCACTGATCGATGCTGCTGCGGCCCGCGACATAGTTGCGTTGCCCGGTTTCGAAGCAAACTCTGCTGAAGGTGTCCACCTGTTGGTCATCTTCGAGGCAGGCACGGACCTCGCCGACGTCAACGCTGCCATTGGGGTGTGTGGTGGCACACCCGGCTGCGCCAACGGCACGGCGGGTGAGCCTTTCGCAGACATCCTGCGGAAGATGGACGAGCGGGGCGCCCTGGTCATCCCGGCCCACGTGAATGTTGCGAACGGCGGCATGCTCACTGGGCGCTCGGGACCTCCGCTCGTCAACATGGTGACCCACCCTGACCTGCATGCCATCGCGGTCACGCCCGAGTCGTCGGCCGCGCCTGACCAGGAAGCCGTCTGTGCCGGGCGCAAGCCCTACGACCGAGTGCACCCGCTCTCCGTCATCTTCGCCGATGACGTCACGCACCCAAACGCCCTGGAATCTAGGGGAGCGGCGACTTGGTTCAAGGTCAGTTCAACGCGCCTGGAGAACCTCAAGTTGGCCGTGCGGACCCCGTCCACCCGGATTGCTGTTGAAGATCCTCGATCTACTTCACGACCCTTGATCCGTCAGATCTCCTGGGTCGGCGGGTTTCTCGACGGCGTCACAGTCCCGCTATCTCCCGACTTGACCGCATTGATCGGGGGACGCGGAACAGGCAAGTCTACGGTCATCGAAAGCCTGCGATATGTGCTGGGTGTTGATGCGCTCGGCCAGGAAGCCAAGCGCGACCACGCGGCGATCGTGTCGGGCGTATTGCGGTCCGGGACGACAGTGCGGCTCGAGGTCGAAACGATCTCCCCGGTTCCGCATCGGTACACGATCGAGCGCTCCGTCCCGAACCTCCCTGTAGTTCGCGACGCCAGCGGATCGTCCACGAACCTTCTGCCAGCCGACGTTATAGGAACCGTCGAGATATTTGGACAGCACGAGTTGGCCGAACTCGCGCACGACAAGGCGAGTGTCGCCCGCATGTTGGAGCGGTTTGCGGGCGCCACTGGTCCGGACGCTGAGCACGACCGGATCGTCGGCCGTCTCGCGGAGAACCGCGAAAAGCTGCAGCGAGCAGAAAAGGGCCGGGATGACCTGGAGGAAGAGCTCGCGGATATTCCCAGGCTAGAAGAACATGTCGCGCACTACACGGCGACCGACCTACCCACTCGACTCTCAGAGCTGCAGAGGCTTGAGCGTGACTCTGGAGTATTCACGGAGGCGAACGAGCGTGTCGCGAATGTGCGTAGCATCCTCCAACCGCTTGGGGACCAGCAGGTGGTCGCATCGCTGACCGCGCCCATCGAAGCCGTCGACGAGTCTCCGCAGAAGCCTGTCCTGGAAAAGGTGACAGCCGCGACGCGCTCGTTGAGCGAGAGGCTGGCTGGACTGCAGGCGTCCGCCGATGCGGCCGTGCAGGAGGCGGTTCAGGCAATCGAAGCTGCGGAAGCGGAGTGGAAGGCTTCGACGGAACCGCAGCGGGCCGGCCACGCGGAGGTCCTCCGCAAGCTCGTTGAGGATGGCCATGATCCCGACAAATATCTGGCCACGACGAAGGCGCTGGACACGCTGAAGGCCAAGGCCCAGCGACGTGAAGGCATCGTCAAGACGCTTTCCGAGTTGTCGGGGCAGCGCGGCGAACTTCTAGGTGAGCTCGCTACCAACGAAGGCAAGCGGTTGGAGGAGCTCCATGAGGCCATCAGGTCGGCGAACTCCGCTACGAAGGGCGTTGTGATAGTCCGGCCGGTCGCGGCACCGGACCGTCGGCACATCAAGGCCGTGGTCGAGCGCGGAGTCAAGGGAGCCCGTACCCAGATAATGGCGGCTATTGACTCGGAGGGTTTCTCGCCGCGAGCCTTCGTGGCGGCCGCGCGGGTTAGTGTGGAAGAACTTGAGGAGAAGTTCAATGTCAAGGGCGCGCAGGCGGCCAGCCTGCTGGCTGCTGGGGAGCCCTTGTTTCGGGAGCTCGAAGAGCTGAGTGTCGGGCAGGCGGTTGATGTCCAGCTCGACATAGCGGCAGGCTCGGGGGCGCGCGAGTATCGGAGTCTTGAGGATCTATCAAGGGGCAGCGTGCAACCGCGCTGCTCCTTCTGCTGCTCGGAGCGTCGAGCGCTCCGCTCGTGATCGACCAGCCGGAAGATGATCTCGACAACCGGTTTGTCTACGACGGGATCGTGCAGAAGCTGCGGGAGCTAAAGGGGGAGCGCCAGATCATCGCCAGTACCCACAATGCAAATGTGCCGGTACTTGGGGATGCCGAGCTCATCGTGGCGCTGGAGGGAGACGGTCAACACGGTTGGCCCGCCGAGCAAGGCGTCGGCTCGCTTGATGATGCGAAGATCCGCTCGCTGGCCGAAAACCTGCTGGAAGGCGGCCCGACGGCCTTCAACGCGCGGCAGCACCTCTACGGGTTCTGAAGTTCGGCGGTGACTACTCCGCGGGTCTGATCGCAGGTGGGGCAGTGCCGCACGTTGGTCGTCCACTGCCCGTGCGACTTGTGCTGCTGGACGTCGATGACGTGGTCGCAGGTCAGGGTCAGGCGCCACGTCCGTAGCTCCGCCGGATCCGGTCGGCTTGCGCGGAGCAGCGTGCTGAGCCTCTCCAGCTGCCGCTCGCTGAGCGGCGGCGGCGGGCAGCAGTAGCCGCAGTGCAGTGCCCGGGAGCCCGACATGCTCCAGCGATGGCCACGGCAGTCCCTGTGGCGGGCGGCGAAGTCGGCCTGGGCGGCGTCGTACTCGCGCTTCTCCTGCTCGGTCAGCTTCATGAGCGGCGGCCAGTCGCCGAGCCCGTCGATGATCGGCTGGCCGCAGCCGCGACAGGGAACGCCGGCCTCCATCTCGTCGCGGGCGAGCCGGGTGCCGTTGGCGTCCCACTCCTGCCGCTTGCCCTCCTGTCGGAGGGCGTCCTCTTCGGCCGCCAAGGCAGCGCTCCGACGACGTGCGGCCGCTCGCTGGGCTCTCTGTTCCTCGGTCAACTTGGCTACGTCTACCCTCCGGTGGCTCGTGGCAGCGTGTGGGGTACTGAGGGGCGAGCGGTGCAGCCGGCGCCGGCCGACACGCCGCACGGTTGAGCCTGACGCAGAAATTACTGCTGATGATGTAGCTCTTGGTCCGTGAGCGAACAGCAGGACGTTATCGGAGAGATCGGCGAGGTCAAGATCCTGGCCGGCCTGCGCTGGGCGTACGTCTCGGCCACCACCCGGTCCCTCGAGACCTTCTCTGAGGGTGACGGGCATGACGCAGCCTGGCTGGGCAACACCCGGTTCACGCTGTTCCGTAACCGACTGGACCGAGTGTTCGCCTGCGAGCGTTACGCCGTGAGTTCGGGCAACGACGACGCTGACCTGGACCTGCTGTACGCCGAGCTGTCCGACCAGGACATCCGCACCATGCCGAAGTTGGAGCCCGGTTTGGTGCGCCGCTCCAACCTGAACGGCAGCCCCGGCTGGGCGCATGGCGCACGCCGATTCCTGTTGGCGTCGGCCGTTTTCGGCAAGCTCGACGAGCTGCCGTGGCCGCAGAAGAGCCCCACGAAGCAGCGGGTCGCCCGGCAGCGCAATCCTGAGCCGCCGCAGCCATCGCTATTCGAGGGTCTTGCCGACGAGGAGGTTGGCGGCCTGGAAGCTGCCCTGTCCGCCGAGTTCGACCTGGACCTGGCGACCTTCGTGGTCGCGCACAGTCTCGACCCGCTCAGCCAGCAGATGGAGCTGGCGTTCGGACGACCTCGCCTCAACACGGGCGGTGGTCAGGCCTGGCACTGGCGGCAGGACCTCCTGACCGCGCCGCCGGCCGATGGCGGACGCCGCACCGACGATGCCCCGCTGCCCACCGGGCCTAACGCCGTGCCAGACGCCCCTGTGCGCCTGCGTCGTGAGGCGGACAAGCAGTCTCGCGACCGCTCTAATGGGGACCGGTGAGCCCTCGTACGTCCACGACCGAACAGGCGGCCGCTGTCGTCGCCTTTTTCGACGGAGCCCGCCTAACGCTGGCTAGACACCTGGCGGGACTTCGCAAGAGCGAACTCGCGACGCTGATCGAGAAGAGCCCAACCGCCGTGGGGGCCTGGGAGTCAGGAGCCAAGCGGCCGACAGCCGCCACGGTGGCACAGCTCGCGTTGAGCCTCGGTGTCGAGCCGGGATTCTTCGTGGTGCGGCCGGATGACGTGGCGGCCCTGAGTACCACGCCACACTTCCGTTCGCTGCGCTCCACCAGCCAGCTCGCCCGGGACCAAGCCTTCGCCTACGGGCAGTTGGCCGTGGACATTGCCACCAGCCTGGAGAAGCACGTCGAGTTCCCGGGCCCAGATGTGCCGAGCCTTCCTGTCGCGGTCGACGACCGCGGTGGCGACGGTCCGGAGCGGGCCGCGCGGCTCGTCCGGGAGGAGTGGGGCATGGACTCCGGGCCGGCGGGGCACATGGTCCGGCTGCTGGAAAACCACGGGGGGCTGGTGGTGTTCAGTCCGCCGCAGACTGCGTCAGTCGATGCCTACTCCTTCGAGAGTCGGCTGCGCTCGGTCGTAGTTCTGAACCCGATCAAACGTGACTACTACCGCCAACGGTTTGATGTGGCACACGAACTCGGCCATCTGGTGATGCACAGCGATGCCGAGCCGGGCGGTCGGATCGTTGAGGACCAGGCCCATCGCTTCGCCGCCGAACTGCTGATGCCCGCCGAGCAGATTCGCGACCTCCTGCCGGCCACGATGGGCGGCAACGTCTGGCGGACGCTGGCTCGGCTCAAGGAACAGTGGGGCGTCAGCATGCAGGCCCTGCTTTATCGCGCACGTTGGCTCGGCCGTCTTAGCGACGTCTCGTACCGCAACGCCATGATCCACATTTCAAACCGTGGTTGGCGGCGCGATGAGCCCGGGCTGGTGAGTGCCATCGAACAGCCGTCGTTGCTTCCCGGGGCCATCCACCTGCTTGCGCAGGAGGGGATCGACGAAGCGCGGCTGATCGAGCAGTGTCGGGTGCCGGTCGATCTCTTCCACACCGTCACGGCCCGCGTGCCCGAAAGCGCGCAACCTGCGGCCGCGGACACCCGCGGTCAGGATGACCGACGTACCGGCGGCCGGGTTGCGTCGCTTCTGGAGCGGCAGCAAATCAGGTCGGAGGAATGCTGATCGCTTTCCATCTGCCTCCGGGCCCGCGAGTCTGAATGCCTTTGCGCTTGAGGATGGCGCCGACCGTCCGGCGGTCGATGCCAAAGTGCCCGCCGAGTTTGAAAACCGTCGCTGCCGCCCGGTAGCGGGCGAGCAGCTCCTCGACCTGCTCGGCGTCGAGCAGGCGGGCGGTGCGCACGCGCGGGCGGTCGGGATCGCAGTGCCGCTGTCTTGATGGGCCTCCGCCGTCAGGCTCGCTGGCTCGGCGACCACCGGATTTCCTCGAGACATGACGGCGCCCCCGCGCCGGCGAACGGCAGGTGGATCGCTCGCTGCGGTTGCAGTTCTGCCGCGTTCATGATTATTCGTAGCCGTGCGCGGCCGTATTTATCCGCCGGTCACACGGCTTATGGAACTGCAACGAACCGCCATGAATGCGATCATGACGGCCTGGCAGTGTGGGGGTCAGGGGTTCGAGTCCCCTCAGCCAAGATCAACGGTGGATCGAGGTTCAGCGACGTGCGCGTCGATCGCTGCGCACCGTGCCGACGATGCCGCTGTTCAGGAGCCGGGATGGGCGGCCAGAGCGTCGCCGGGGAGGCGTGCGAGTCCGCGCGACACCAGGTCGCGTACGTCGCAGCTCACGAGTTCGCTACCGGATGCACGGGCCGCCGCAACGTAGGCCGCGTCGTAGACGGAGATGCCGTGCTCATCGGCGACAGCTGCCGCGTCCGCGAGGAGCGCGGGGCTGGCGCGGGCGAGTCCGCCGTCGTCGGCCACAGCCTCTACCCGCTCGCGAAGGCGATGCGCCGCTGGCAGGTCCCGCCAGGCACGCACTGCCACGTTGGTCACTTCGTAGTAGGCGAGATCCAGGGTGGTGAGTGGATCGCTACCTTCGAGCAGGCGAGTGGCGTCGTGGTGGTTCTCGTCGTCCGGGTCCTCGCTCGCCAGCAGGACACTGGCGTCCAGGAGCCACAGGTTCACTGCTCGGGCCGAGTCGACTTGACGAGTCCGGCGACGTTTCCGCCGTGACCCATGATGGCCTCGGTCCGGTGGCTGATCTCGGCCATCCGCTCGGCGCGGTGGGCGCTCCGTCGGCGCAGTGTCTCCTCCGCCAGCTCGCGCAGGAGCCCGCTCCGGGTCGTCCCGCGGCGGTCTGCCTCGACGTCGACCGCTCTGAGGAGGTCGTCGGGCAGCGACACCATCACCTTGGCCACAGGCTCCAGTATACCCGGTATTGCCAAGCTGATGGACCGACGATGGGCGACGACCGTCCCGCGATGGCGTCGGCTCCCGCGGGGACGACGCCCCCGGGTCGTCGCCGGAACTGGGCGCCGGTCCGGCCGTCGGTCAGTGCCCGGCGCTGCGTGCGAGGGTGCACCGGTGCCGAGAGTGGCGCTGCGTCCGCTCGCCGCGCACGAGTTCGTCGACCTGGTCGTCGACACCTACGCCGGCGGTGCGGCGAGCTCCGGAGAGATGTCCTGAGAGCAGGCCCGTCGACGCGCCGCGCGCGACGTGGAGGCTCTCCTGCCGACAGGGCTGACGACCCGCTCACCCTGCTGCGGACGGTGACCGTCGGTCCTGATCGCGTGGGCCGCGTGTGGCTGGGCGTGCGGGAGCACGACGGCGACCGCTACGGGTGGGTCTGGGATCTCTGCATGGATCCGCTGCACCGAGGCCGGGGGCGCGCGGAGCAGCCATGCGCCAGATCGAGGCGGAGGCGAGGGCCGCTTCCGGTGCCACCGAGATCCGTCTCGACGTCTTCTCGTCGAACGGCTCCGCGGTCCGGCTTGACGAGAGGTCGGGGTACGCCGCGACCTCGCAGGTGATGCGGAGGCCGCTGGCGTGAGCAGCCGGAGAGACGTGGTCGTCGTCGACCCGGCCATGGTGCGGGGCCTCCGGTGGCCTCAGCATGGGGTGGAGTGCGCCCCGTCGTCCCCATCCCGGAAGGACCGTGATGCCCGCTCCCCGGCGTCCGCCCCCGTCCGTCGCCTCGGTCGTCGTCATCGGCGGGGGAGTGGTGGGGCTCAGCTCGGCATGCTCCCTGGCGCAGGCCGGGGTCCGGGACGTCGTCCTCCTGGACAAGAGCGCCCTCGGGTCCGGATCGACGTGCAAGGCGGCGGGCGGCGTCCGCGCGCTGTTCTCCGCCCCCGTCAACATCGCGCTCGGGGCGCGCAGCCTGGAGACGTTCCGCGACTTCCCCGCGCGCTTCGGCCAGGAGATCGACCTCCACCAGGTCGGGTACCTGTTCCTGCTCAGCACGCCGGAGGCCGTGGCCGCCTTCGAGGCCGGCGTCGCCCTGCAGAACGACCTCGGCGTCCCGAGCCGCATGACCACCGTCGACGAGGCCCGGCGGCTGTCGCCGCTCGTCGAGACCGACGGGCTGCTCGCTGCGGTGTACTCGCCCACCGACGGCCACTGCACCCCGGAGTCGGTCGTGGCGGGCTACGCGTCGACGGCGCGCCGGGCCGGGGCCACCCTGCTGCCGCACTGCCCGGCCACCGGCATCGACGTCCGCGACGGGCAGGTCGTGGGCGTGCGGACCGAGTCCGGGACCATCCGGGCAGACACCGTCGTCTGCGCCGCCGGCGCCTGGTCGGCCGAGGTCGGCTCGTGGGCCGGCGTCGACCTGCCGGTCACCCCGCTGCGTCGCCAGGTGCTGGTCACCGAGCCGGTCCCCGGCCTCGACCCACAGACGCCGTTCACCATCGACTTCGAGACGAGCTTCTACTTCCACGGCGAGGGGAAGGGGCTCCTGCTCGGCATGTCCGACCCCGAGGAGACCCCCGGGTTCACGCTCACCCGGTCCGACGCGTGGTTGCCGCGACTGGGCGAGGTGATCGAGCGGCGGGCACCGGCGCTGGCCGGGATCGGCATCGCGAGCGGCTGGGCGGGGTTGTACGAGATGACCCCGGACTCCAACGCGCTGATCGGCCGCGCCGAGAGCGTGGAAGGGTTCCTGTACGCGACCGGCTTCTCCGGACACGGTTTCCTCATGGGGCCCGCCGTCGGAGAGGTGGTCCGTGACCTCCACCTCGGCGAGGAACCCTTCGTCGACGTCTCCGGCCTCGGAGCCGAGCGCTTCACGGGCGCGGACCAGCGACCCGAACTGAACGTCGTCTGAGCACGACACCGACCCCAGGGAGCCACCCGTGACCAGCCTGCCCAGTGCCGAGGACCTCCGTCGTCGGGCGCAGGACGCCGCCCGCCGCTGTGGCGTCGACCTCGACGCGCACGCGGGGGACCACGTGGTGACGTCGCCGGTCAACGGGGCACCACTGTGCTCCGTCCGCGGGCAGACCGCGGCCGACGTGGACGGCGCGATCGCCCGCGCCGGCGAGGCGTTCCGGACGTGGCGGACGGTGCCCGCGCCCGTCCGCGGCGGGCTGGTGCGCCGCTTCGGCGAGCTGCTCCGGGACCACAAGGAGGACCTCGGCACCCTGGTCAGTCTCGAGGTCGGGAAGATCACCTCGGAGGCCCGCGGCGAGGTCCAGGAGATGATCGACATCTGCGAGTTCGCCGTCGGTCTCTCCCGCCAGCTCTACGGCAGGACGATCAGCTCCGAGCGCCCCGGCCACCGGCTCATGGAGACCTGGCACCCGCTGGGCGTCGTGGGGGTGATCAGCGCCTTCAACTTCCCGGTGGCCGTCTGGTCGTGGAACACCGCGATCGCCCTGGTCTGCGGCGACCCTGTGGTCTGGAAGCCGTCGGAGCTGGCCCCGGTGTCCGCCCTGGCCGCCGCCGCCCTGCTCGACCGCGCGATCGCCGAGAACGGCGCGCCGGCAGGCCTCAGCCAGGTGCTCGTCGGGGGCGCCGACGTCGGGGAGGCGCTGGTCGACCACCCGGGCGTGGCCCTGCTGAGCGCCACCGGGTCGACCCGCATGGGCCGCGCGGTCGGGCCGCGCGTGGCCGACCGCTTCGGCCGGTCCCTGCTGGAGCTCGGCGGGAACAACGCCGCGATCGTCACGCCCTCGGCCGACCTGGACCTCACCACCCGCGGCGTCGTCTTCGCCGCGGCCGGGACGGCGGGACAGCGCTGCACCACGATGCGCCGGGTCATCGCCCACGTCGACGTCGTCGACGAGCTCACCGAGCGGCTCGCTGCCGCGTACCGCCGGCTGCCGATCGGCTCACCGATCGCGGAGGGGACGCTCGTCGGCCCGCTGATCCACGACGCCGCGTACAAGGCGATGCACGACGCCCTCGAGGCCGCGCGCCAGCAGGGCGGCGAGGTCGTCGTGGGCGGCGGCCGCCGGCTCGCGGACGAGGCGCCGGACGCCTACTACGTGGAACCGGCGATCGTGCGGATGCCGGAGCAGACCGACATCGTGCGGCAGGAGACCTTCGCGCCGGTCCTCTACGTCATGCCGTACCGGACGCTGGCGGAGGCGGTCGCGCTGAACAACGACGTCCCCCAGGGTCTGTCGTCGAGCATCTTCACCTCCGACCAGGCCGAGGCCGAGCGGTTCCTCGCCGCCGACGGCTCCGACTGCGGCATCGCCAACGTCAACATCGGGACGTCGGGCGCCGAGGTCGGCGGGGCCTTCGGCGGCGAGAAGCAGACGGGCGGCGGCCGGGAGTCCGGCTCGGACGCGTGGCGCAGCTACATGCGCCGGGCGACGAACACCATCAACTACTCGGGCGAGCTGCCGCTCGCGCAGGGGGTCGAGTTCACGGTCTGACCGGCGGTCACTCCACCCGCGTGCGCTGCTCGGAGCGGTGCGTCCGGTTGTGGACCCAGAGGACGAGACACCGCAGTGCGGCGTAGCCCTCGGGTGAGGCGAAGTCCTGCTCGAAGCGGGCGGCCTCCACGAGTTCGTCGCTGTCCACCGACCCCCCGGCGGCGAATCGGTCGAGCACCTCACCGGAGAGCGACCGGCTGCGGAACATGCGGGCGATGCCGAGGGCGACCGAATCGGACACGGTGAGGCTGAACGGCGGGTGCTTCAGCGCCGCCCGGCGGTCGAGCAGCTGGGCCACCTCGCTGTACACCTGCATGTCCCCGGCGGGCGTCGCCCGGGCGCTGATGATCACGTGCGGCTCCCTCGCTCGGTGGTCGGTGGCCTCCGCAGAGGGGATCGGCAGGGCCGACGGGCACCCTGAGTGCGCAGCCGACCCCTGCCCTCCCTCCGGGGGAGCAACGGCCGTGCGGCTACGGCAGCCGGATGGGGATCACCGGTGCGGGGCCGTGCGCCTCGGGTGGGAGGTCGCGGCGGCCGAGGCCCTGCGGGTCGGCGTCCTCACCGCGGTCGAGCACGTAGCAGGCCGCGATCACGCCGGCGCGGTCCTCGCGGACCTTCACGATGATCTGGTCCACCGTCTCGCGGACGCAGTAGGAGCTGCCGTCGGTCGTGACGACGACGGTGTCGGATCCCGCCTCGACCCGCTCGATGTGGTCGGGGTCCAGGCGGCAGTGCTCGCCGGTGCGGCGGGTGAGGCCGATCATGGCGGTCCTCCTGCTGGGCGGGGCAGCGGGCCCCGGGGGCGCCCTCGGAGTGGGGCGCGGATGGTCTCGACGCCGCCCGTCCCGGCCTTGAGCCGGGCGGGACGGCGTCCGCCCCGTCGGGGTGAGCCCCTACGGTGCCGCCGTCGCTCCCTCCGAGCGTCCGGCCTGGGCCGCCGGTGTGGTCGCCGCGCAACGGGGGAGCGGGCGCTCGAGATGGGCTGCGGCCACGGCGTCCGTGGCGCTGCTGACCGAGCGGGCGGGAGAGGTGCTCGTGGCCCACCGGCCGGGTCGGCGTGGCGTTCTCGGCGGTGGAGCTGCACCGGCGGGCCGGCTGACGCCTCCTCCCTGCGGGTGAGGCCGGCGGGCCCCGCTCAAGCCCGGCACGGACGGCGCCGATCACCCGGTCAGGTGACGTCCGGCCCCCGCCGGCGTCGGTCCACACCCGGAGGAGGAGAGGTCGTGCCCGAGCAGTCCGTGCTCGTCGTGGAGGACACCGAGGAGATCAGGGAGCTGGTCTGCACGGTCCTGCGCAAGGCGGGGATGGACGTCCGCGCGGTCGCGTCCGGCGCCGAGGCGCTGGTCGAGGTCCGGCGTGCCGCACCCGACGTCGTCGTCCTCGACCTGGGCCTGCCCGACGCCGACGGCACCGAGGTGTGCCGGCAGGTCCGCGCCGAGAGCGAGTGCTACGTCCTCATGCTCACCGCCCGCGCCGAGGAGGTCGACCTGCTCATCGGGCTGGCCGTCGGCGCCGACGGGTACATGGCCAAGCCCTTCTCCCCGCGCGAGCTGGTCGCCCGCGTGCAGGCGATGCTGCGCCGGCCGCGCATCCCCGCCCCGCGTCCCGCGCCGGTCGAGGAGTCGGTGCTGCGGCTGGCCGAGCTCGAGGTGGACGAGGACAGCCGCGAGGTCCGGGTGGACGGCGCCGTCGTCGACCTGACCCGCACCGAGTTCGACCTGCTCGCCGCGCTGGCGTCCCGGCCGGGCCGGGTGCTGCAGCGCGAGACGCTGCTGCGCGAGGTCTGGCAGACCGATTGGGAGGGCAGCGTCCGCCTGGTCGAGGCACACATGTCCAACCTGCGCCGCAAGCTGCAGGCCGCCGGACTCTCCTCGCCGGAGATCCGCACCGTGCGAGGGGTCGGCTACCGGCTCGTCGCCTGAGCAAGGACCCCCCTGTCCCCACCGTGGAAGGACCCCGTCCTCCCCACCCCTCGCTCCGCTCGGGGCGGTGCCCTGGACGGGGCCGGCGTCGGGTCCCTGCAGGGGGCCGCGGTCAGCAGGTGACGACGTTGCTGAGGTCCGAGGTGGCCGTCCAGCCGTAGTCGGTCAGCGTGTCGATCGACAGCTGCGCGCCGTAGTCGACGACATCGGCGTCGTACCGCGCGGACATCCGGGTGGTCGTCGGGCCGGTCTCACCCATCGGGTAGGGGCCGTACGTGGTGTGCGCCGTCATGCGGTAGCCGGTGACCCGGGTCGAGGTGCTCGGCTGCCACCTCAGCGTCGCGTACAGCTCGGTGTCCTGGACGGTCTGCGTGGTCGTGTACTCCGTGGGCTTGGACCACGTGGTCGTCGTCTCGTCGCTCTCGACGTTGCTCGTGCTGGTGACGGTGCTCGAGGTCAGGCTGTAGGCGATCAGCGTGGTGGCCCCCGTTCCCGGGCTCACGCGGTAGGTCCGCTTGACCACCGTCGTCGTCGTGCGGCACGTGGTCTCGACCGTGACGTCGGTGGCCGGGGCCACCGTGCCCGTGCCGACGGTCATCGCCGGGAGCGCCACGGAGTCGGAGAAGGTGGCGTTCGCGGCGCCGGCGCCGAGGACGGCGGAGGCGACGACGGCGAGCGCGACCAGGGCCCGGACCGCCCAGCGGCCGGTGGCGGCTGCCCGCGGGTGGGGCAGGGGGAGGGCGGTGGTCATGGGGAGCTCCGGTCGGCTCGGGGGTCGGGCGGTCAGCGGGTGGTGGCGGCGCGCTGGATGCCGGAGAAGGTGAGGTTCAGGGTGCTGGTCTGGCCCTGGAAGCGGTTGTCGGCGCTCTCGGGCAGGGCGAGGGTGAGCAGGAGGTTGTCCGCGCCGCCGGGGGTGAGGCTGGCGGCGCCGTCGATGGCGTGGTGGCCCACGGCCGGGCCGGAGCTCAGGGGTGTGGTGGTGCCGCTGCAGGTGTAGGTGGGGGCGGTGGTGCCGTTCTGGGTCCAGGGCAGCGAGCAGGAGGTCAGGGACAGCTGCAGGCCGTGGACGGTGTCGGTGGTGAGGATGCCGGCGGTGGGAGTGGTGACGCCGAGGGTGACCGAGGACAGCGGGGAGTTGCCGTCGTTGGTGAGGGTGACGGTGCGCGAGAGCGTGTCGCCGGGCAGCAGGCCGGTGGTGGTGGCCGGGATCGGAGCGGCGGGCTGGGCGAGGTCGATGGAGACGGTGCCGGAGGTCAGCTCGGCCGAGACCGGGGTGGTGGAGTCGGTGAACGTGCCGAAGGTGCCCAGGCCGGCGACCGCGGCGGCGGTGCCGATGACGGCCAGGGAACCGAAGACCTTGCGGGTGGTGCCGGCGCGGTCGGTGCTCATCGGGGGTGCTCTCCTGCCTGTCCGGCCGGGATCGGGGTGATCCGGCGACAGGAACGAGACTGCGGCCCCAACCGCAGGCCACCCACCCGCCCACCGCAAGAGATCCGCAAGACCAAGGACCCCCTCGCCCCCCGCTCGCCAGCTCGCGCCGAGCCTCGGGAGGGGACCGGGGCCCTTTCAGCTGCCGGCGACGGCGGCCAGCTCGACGACCAGGTCGTGGGCGAGGACGCCGCGCCGTGCGTCCTGCGCGATCGCCCGACAGACCGCGGCGACCTCCGGGTGGCCCAGCTGCGCACTGGTGCCGGCCAGGGTGGCCGATGCCCGGGCGAGGGCCGGGGCGTCCCCGGCCCGCGCACCGTCCGCGATGGCGGTCAGCCGGCTGGGAAGCGCGGCGGCGTAGAGCTGCTGCAGCCGGTCCATCAGCTCGGCGTCGACGTCCTCGCCCGGCGGGTCGCCGGCGTCGGACGCCGTCCCCCGTGGGCCGGCGGTCCGGCGGCGGAGCAGACCGAGCAGCAGGCCGGCGTCGACCGGCTTGGGCAGGCAGGCCAGGGCCCCGGCCTCGAGCGCGGCGGCCCGCTCGTGTGGGGCGGCGTCCGCGGCGACGGCCAGCAGGTGCGCCCGGCAGCCGACCAACCGCAGGCGGCGCAGCAGGGCCGGTGCCTCACCGGCCGGGCCGGCCAGGTCGGTGACCACCAGGTCCAGGTCCAGGTCCAGGCGGCGGGCCAGGGCCAGGGCCTCGCGGGTGCCGGCGGCCTCGCGGACGTCCCACCCGGTGAGCCGCAGCAGCCCGGCGACCAGGGCGCGGTCGGCGGCGTCGGCGTCGACGACGAGGGCGGTCGGCACCGGACGCTGCGCGAGGCGGGAGGAGAGGTCCACGGTGCGGCTGCTCACGGCTGTGCCTCCTCGTCGGTCCCGGCAACCGGGCGCCAGGTCCCCAGCAGGAGCCAGCCGGACAGGAGGGCGGCGGCGCCGTACACCGCCAGCCGGCTGACCAGAGCGGTGCGCGGCGCGCTGACGGGGTGGCCGGCCTCGTCGGTACCGGTGCCGCTCTCGCCGTCGGCGCCGGCGACCGGACGCCAGATGGTGAGCAGGAGCCAGGCGGCGAGCAGGGCGGGAACGCCGTAGACGAGGGCGTGGCTGACGGTGGGGGTGCGCAGGGCGGTGATGAGGTGGCCGGCCTCGGGGATGACGGCCTGGACCTGGTAGGCGGTGTCGCCCTGGAGGACGGCGGTCCAGGGGTCGGGGTGGTCGTTGGCGTCGCCCTTGGTCTGGACGGTGACGGTGCCGTCGGGGGCGTGGGTGACGTCGGTGACGCGGTGGGTGACGACGCGGTGGTCGTCGATGGGGATGTGGTAGCTGATGACCATGCCCTCGGTGACGTCGGTGACGGCCAAGGGGGTGGTGATGACGACGTCGCCGGGGTCGATGGCCGGGGCCATCGAAGCGGTGAGCATGGTCATGGTGCGGTAGCCGAGCAGGTGGGGGCCGGCGGCCAGGACGGCGAAGGCCACCACGGCGAGCGCGACCAGGGCCCGGACCGCCCAACGGCCCAGGAAGGCCGGCACCGGGCGCAGCAGGTGCCGGGCGGTGCCGACCGAGGGCAGCAGCCGGGTGGCGGCTGCCCGCGGGTGGGGCAGGGGGAGGGCGGTGGTCATGGGGAGCTCCGGTCGGCTCGGGGGTCGGGCGGTCAGCGGGTGGTGGCGGCGCGCTGGATGCCGGAGAAGGTGAGGTTCAGGGTGCTGGTCTGGCCCTGGAAGCGGTTGTCGGCGCTCTCGGGCAGGGCGAGGGTGAGCAGGAGGTTGTCCGCGCCGCCGGGGGTGAGGCTGGCGGCGCCGTCGATGGCGTGGTGGCCCACGGCCGGGCCGGAGCTCAGGGGTGTGGTGGTGCCGCTGCAGGTGTAGGTGGGGGCGGTGGTGCCGTTCTGGGTCCAGGGCAGCGAGCAGGAGGTCAGGGACAGCTGCAGGCCGTGGACGGTGTCGGTGGTGAGGATGCCGGCGGTGGGAGTGGTGACGCCGAGGGTGACCGAGGACAGCGGGGAGTTGCCGTCGTTGGTGAGGGTGACGGTGCGCGAGAGCGTGTCGCCGGGCAGCAGGCCGGTGGTGGTGGCCGGGATCGGAGCGGCGGGCTGGGCGAGGTCGATGGAGACGGTGCCGGAGGTCAGCTCGGCCGAGACCGGGGTGGTGGAGTCGGTGAACGTGCCGAAGGTGCCCAGGCCGGCGACCGCGGCGGCGGTGCCGATGACGGCCAGGGAACCGAAGACCTTGCGGGTGGTGCCGGCGCGGTCGGTGCTCATCGGGGGTGCTCTCCTGCCTGTCCGGCCGGGATCGGGGTGATCCGGCGACAGGAACGAGACTGCGGCCCCAACCGCAGGCCACCCACCCGCCCACCGCAAGAGATCCGCAAGACCAAGGACCCCCTCGCCCCCCGCTCGCCAGCTCGCGCCAGGCCTCGTCCAGAGGCTCGCCGCGAGCTCGCGAGGGGTGAGGAGGGCGGGGCCCTTCTACCTGCACGGGGGCCGCGGACCTCAGCGGGGGAGGGTGAGGGTGAACGTGGTGCCCCGGCCCTCGACGCTGGCCAGCTCCAGGGTCCCGCCGTGCGCGGCGGTGATGGCCCGGGTGATCGCCAGGCCCAGCCCGACCCCGGGCACCGCGGAGCGCCGGGCGGTGGAGGCGCGGAAGAAGCGGGCGAACAGCTGCCCCTGCTCACCGGCGGGGATGCCGACGCCGGTGTCGCTCACCGTCAGCCGGGCCACCGGCACGGCGTCGTCCCGCGGCTCGTCGGCGACCGCGCCGCCGGGCGTGCGCCACGCCGCGCGCAGCGCGAGGGTGACCCGGCCCCCGTGCGGGGTGAACTTCACCGCGTTGGAGACCAGGTTGTCGCAGGCCTGTCCCAGCCGGACGGCGTCACCGTGGACGACCAGGCCGTCCTCGGGTACCGCCAGCACGATCTCGACGCCCGTCGCGGCGGCGGTCACCCGAGCGGTCTCCTCCGCGGCGCGGACGACGGCGGCCAGGTCGACGTCCTCGGGCTGGAGGCTGAACCGGCCGGCGTCCACCTGGGCGGTGAAGAGGAGGTCGCCGACCAGCCGCAGCAGCCGCTGGGCGTTGCGCTCGACGGTGCTCAGATGTCGCCGCTGGTCCTCGGTCAGCTCCGCGTCGTCCAGGACGAGCTCCAGGTAGCCGAGGATCGAGGTCAGCGGCGTCCGCAGTTCGTGGCTGATCAGGCTCACGAACTGGTCCTTCATCCGCTCGGTCGCCCGCGCCTCGGTCATGTCGGTGCCGACGAAGTTCCAGCCGGCGTGCACGCCGCGGTCGTCGGTGCGCGGGGTCACCGCCACCGAGACGGTGAGCTCCTCGCCGTCGGCGGCGACGTAGGTCCAGTCCCGGACGTCGCTGCCCTGCTCCCGCGCCGTGCGCACCAGGGCGGCCAGCCCGCCGCCGGCCTCCTCGAGCTCCTCGGGCAGGTGGAAGTCGGTGATCGACCGGGTGCGGACGACGTCGGCGCGCGGCAGCCCCAGCATGCGCTCGGCGCCCGGGTTCCAGACGCGGACGACGCCGTCGACGTCGGTGCCGATGATCGACTGCTCGGTGACCGCGTCGATGACACTGGTCATCGTCCGCGCCCGCGCCCGAAGCATCCGGGTGGCGATCTCCAGCTCGCCGTCCCGGTGCTGCATCTGGGCCAGCAGCGCGGCGTTCTCCGCGCGCAGGCGGAGCACCTCGGCCTCCAGGGCGGCGACGTCGGCGCCGGCGGGCGGGGCCTCGGCGGTGCTCGGCGAGTCGAGGGTCATCGCGTCGCCCCGGTGGCCAGCTCGCGCACCCGGACGGCCAGCCCGGCGACCGAGAAGGGCTTGGCCAGGTGGGCCTCCGCGCCGGCGACGAGCCCGCGCGCCACGTCGTCGGCGACCAGGACGCGCGGCGGGGCGGTCGGCACGGTCGGGGCTCCCTCGCTGCGGCGGCGTCGTCCCGCACGACTTCGGCGTTGCCTGCTCCGCTCTGCAGCGCGGGAGCCCCGACCTCACCCCAACAGGGGAACCGGCCGCACACAGCACCGCGCCCCGCCGGGACGGACCCGGCGGGGCGCGGTGAGGGGCGCAGCGGCCTCCCTGTGGGGTCCCGCCGCGAGCCTGCGAGCGGTGGGGGCAGGGAGGCCCTTCTTCAGCTGCCGGACTGGCTCTGCACCGTCTGGCGGGACTGCTGGGCCTGACCCTGGACGTCCTGCTTCGCGGACTGGCTCTCGTCCTTGACGGTCTGGGTGGCGTCCTGCGCGCTGGACTTGACCTCCTGGACCGCCTGCTCGGCGGCGGGCTGGAGCTCCTCCCGCATCTCCTGCGCCGCCTGCTTGGCCGGGGCGAGGAGCTCGTCCTTGTGCTCGCGGACGGCGGACTCGGCCTGCTGGGCCAGCTGCCGCTCCCTCTCCGACGCCGGCATGAGGCTGGAGACCAGCCAGCCGACGCCGAAGGCGATGAGGCCGGCGGCCATCGGGTTGCCCTGGGTCTGCCGGGTGATGGTGTCCGGGGCCTGCTGCACCGTCTGTGCCGCGGATTGCGCGGCACCCTGCACGGACTCGGCGGCGCCGTGCGCCTTGCCCTGCACGGTGCCGGCGGCGTTCTGCGTGCGGTACTGGGCCGACGACCGGGTGTCCTGGGCGCTGCCCATCACCCGATCCCGCGCTCGGCCGAAGCGCCCCTTGGCCGCGCTGACCCGCCGGTCCATCACGCGGGACGGGTTCACCTTCTCGTTGAGGGCGTCGACGTCGTAGCTCAGCTCGCGCTGGGTCTGCTCGATCTGCCGCCGGATGGCCTCGGGGTCGTTGCTCGTGGTCATGTTCCGTACTCCGATGTCTGAGAGGGCCGCAGGGCCGCGGGTCAGTGGGGCTTGAGGGCGCCGGGGACCTCCTGCAGGGAGTCCACGGTGCGTTCGGGCTTGGGGTTCACCTGCTGCAGTTTCTTCTTGCCCACGGAGAAGGCGACCGCGCCGATGACGCCCCACAGGATCGCGACGATCAGTGCCGACCAGCCTGCGTCCATGAGGTTGGCCAGGGCCGCGTACAGGGCGAAGGAGAGGAACAGCAGCACCATGTAGCCGGCGAAGCCGGCTGCGCCCAGCATGCCTGCGCCCTTGCCGGCCTTCTTGGCCTCGGCCTGGAGCTCGGCCTTGGCCAGGGCGACCTCCTGGCGCATCAGGGTGGAGAGGTCCTTGGCGAGCTCACCGAAGAGCTGCCCCACCGACGCGCCCTCGATGTCGGGGCGGCCGGTGGCGGTCGTGGGGGTGCCCATGGCGCCGCTGTGCTCGTTGTAGGTCTGGTCCTGGTCGGGAGCGACGGCGTAGTTGCCCTGGCCGTACGGGTCCGGCTGGCCCTGGGGCGATCCGACCGGCGTCGCGCCGGAGTAGGGAGAGCTCATCGCTCAGACCCCCTGACCGGGCCGGCGGGCCGGGTCGTCCCAGCCGGCCGGGGTGGTCGGCGGAACGGCGGCGCCCGCGCGCGGCACCGTGCCGTACGGCGGCGGCGGGACCGGAGCGCCGGCGGTGGTGTTCGTGGTGCCCGTGCCGCTGTAGCCGGTGCTCGTCTCGCCGTAGCCGGAGTAGGCCGGCGCCGGGTCGACGTAGTTGGTCTGCGCGTAGCTGTCCCGGTACTGCCCGCCCGTGTTCGAGGAGCCGGAGTCGCTGTGTGCGGCCTTCACCCCGCTGGTGAGCCGGCCGGCGACGACGCCGGCGAGGGCGGCGCCCAGGAGGAACGTGCCGGGCTTGCGGCGGGCGAAGGAGCGGACCTCGTCGAGCAGATCGGCCGGCTCGCGGTTCTGCAGCCAGCCGGCGAACTCCTCGACCTTGCCGGTGGCCTGCTCGAGCAGGTCGCGGGCCGGGCCCGGGGCGGGCTCGTTGCCCTCCACCATGCCGCGCAGCTGGGAGGCCAGGCCCTGCAGGCCCTCGGCGGCCTTCTGCTGCTGGGAGACGGCCTGCTCGCGCAGCTGGGTGCGGCCCTGTTGGACCAGGTCCTGCGCCTGCTGCTTGGTCTCCTGGGCGACCCCCTTGGCCTGGTCGGTGGCGGTCGAGGCGACCTGGTTGCCCGCCTCCTTCGCGGTCTGGCCCACGTTGCGGGCCTCGCCCTTGGCGACGTCACCCGTCGACGGGGAGTCCGTCGTCCGGGCGGTCGTGGTCCCGCTCGTGGCGCCGGTGCCGGGGGAGGGCGGCGGCGGGAACGGGGTGTCGATGGAGTGAGTCATCGTTCCTCCTCGGCAAACGTCATGGTCGGACCGGGCGGTACCCATCAAACGATCACCCACACATGCCCCGCGGACGGCCGTCCCGGACCCGTGTGCGCGTGCGCCGGGGGCCACGGGAGCGCGGGCGGTACGGGTGCCGAAT
Source organism: Geodermatophilus sp. DF01-2 (assembly GCF_004571065.1). Lineage (GTDB taxonomy): Bacteria > Actinomycetota > Actinomycetes > Mycobacteriales > Geodermatophilaceae > Geodermatophilus. The sequence goes on along the minus strand of NZ_SPQN01000002.1, from coordinate 111,945 downwards.
CGTCGTGTCGCGTCGCCGGAGGGGTGGGCGGCATCGCAGCAGAAACCGGTACGAACGCCCGGGCGGGAGACGACGTGAGCTCCCGGGTGCCGGCGGCGGCCTCCGTCCGGACACGGCGGACTAAGGTCAGGCTTTCCTCTCTGCCGTCCGAGTCGAGGAGTTCCGCCATGGCCGACCAGGCCCCGCGCCGCCCGCGCAGCCCCTGGCTGGCCACCGTGCTGCGCACCTCCCGGCCGACTCCCCACCTGGTCCGCGTGGTGCTCGGCGGGAAGGGCCTGGCCGGCTTCACCTCCGCGTTCACCGACGCCTACGTCAAGCTCGTGCTGCCGCCGTCCGGCGCTCCGTACGCCGCGCCGTTCGACATGGAGGCGGTGCAGGCCGAGCATCCCCGGGAGCTGTGGCCGTGCCTGCGCACCTACACCGTCCGGGCCTGGGACGCCGTGGCCGGGGAGCTCGTCATCGACGTGGTCGTCCACGGCGACGAGGGGCTGGCCGGCCCCTGGGCGGTCGCCGCGCGACCGGGCGACCTGGTGCAGCTGCTGGGCCCCGGGGGGGCCTACGCGCCGAGCGGGGACGTCGACTGGCATCTGCTGGCCGGCGACGAGACCGCGCTCCCGGCGATCGCCGCCTCGCTCGACCGCCTGCCCGCCGGGGTGGTGGCGCGGGTGTTCGTCGAGGTCGCCGACGCCGCCGAGGAGCAACCGCTCGCGGTGCCGCCGGGCGTGGAGCTGACCTGGGTGCACCGCGCCGGGTTGCCGGGCGAGGCCCTCGTCGCCGCCGTCCGCGAGGCCGCGCTGCCCGCCGGCTCGGTGCACGCCTTCGTCCACGGGGAGGCCGGCTCCGTGCGGGAGCTGCGCCGGTTCCTGCGGGCCGAGCGACTGGTGCCGCGCGAGCGGCTCTCGGCGTCCGGCTACTGGCGGCTGGGCCGCACCGACGAGGGCTGGCGCGCCGAGAAGGCGGAGTGGAACGCCGCGGTGGAGGCCGACGAGCGGGCTGCCGTCGCCTGAAGGAGGACGCCCTCCCGGCCTCCTCCCGGGCGTCCCCGACCCTGCGAGGGGGGTCCTTCGCCAACAGGGGGTCCTTCGTCAGCCGGTCCAGGGAAAGCGCGGCGGACGGCGCTCGGCGAACGCGGCGACGCCCTCGGCCAGCTCGCCAGCGGCGATCGTCTCCCGGTACCAGCGGCCGGCCTCGGCCTGTCCGTCCCGCCCGGCGCCCAGCGCGGCCACGATCTCCTTCGCCGCCCGCTGGGTGAGCGCCGAGCGCGAGGCGAGCACCCCGGCGAGGCGGTGCGCCTCGTCCTCCAGGTCCGCCGCGTCGACCAGCCGGTCGACCAGGCCGGCGCGCAGCGCGATCGGTGCGTCGACCAGCTCGCCGCTGAAGAGCAGGTACCTCGTCATCCCGGGTCCGACGAGGTCCAGCAGCGCCTTGGTCGACTCGGGCGTGTAGACGATGCCGACCTTCGCCGGCGTCACGCCGAAGACGCCGGTCGGGTCGGTGACCCGCAGGTCGCAGCAGGTGGCCAGCTCCACCCCGCCGCCGATGCAGTGGCCGCGGATCATCGCGATCGTCGGCTTCGGGAACTCCCGCAGCGCCGCCTGGGCGGCGAGGTTGTCCCGGCGCAGCGCCGCCATCGGGTCCTCGCGGTCGGGGCCGCCGAGCAGGTCCGCGATGTCGGCGCCGGCGCAGAAGCTCGCGCCCGCCCCGGTCACCACGAGCACCCGGACGGCGGGGTCGCCGGCGGGGCCGGCGAGCGCTTCGGGCAGCGCCGCCCACATGCCCGCCGTCATGGAGTTGCGCTTCTCGGGCCGGTCGATGGTGAGGACGGCGACCGCACCGTCGGTGTCCACGCGCAGGAAGTCGCTCATCCTCGGCCCGATCGTGAGCCTCCGGCCCCCTCGAGCCCGCCCCCGCGGCGGTCCCGGACGCTCGACGTGCCGAGGCCGGCGCCCTCGCTGGACCTCATGATCCGAAGACCTCCCGGTCGACGTCGGACATCGCGAACCGCGCCTCGACCGCGTCACCGGCCGCGGCCAGGACCGTGGTGAAGCCGTCCTGCGCCGGTCTCGCTGGCCACCTGGGCGATCTCGGGTGGTCGCCGAGCGGACATCGGCGCCTTCCCACGGATACGGGCCTGGCGTCCGAACGGTACTGGCTGCGGCCGGATCCGGCGCTCGGGCGCCGGGCCGGGACCGCCCCGGGCGCCCGGCGCTCTAGGGTCGGTCGACACGCCCCTCGACCCGGGAGGACGCATGGCGGTCTCCAACCGCGTCCGCAGCGCCCTGACGACGACGGTGCTGGCGACCGCGGCCACCGGCTTCCTCGCCGGGTGTGGCACCGGGGAGGACGACGAGCAGGAGCAGGTCGCCTACTGCACGAACGAGGACGGCGAGATCGTCGACGAGGACTTCTGCGACGACGACTACCGCGGTCCCGGGCTCTTCTTCCTCTACCTGGGCGCCTTCCGCCCCGGCCTGCCGGTCGGCACCGTGCTGCCCAGCGGGGGCACCCGGATCAACCCCGCCGACACCGCCGCCCGCCAGCGCGCCGGACTGCCCCCGACCGGCCGGGTCGACGCCGGCACGCGGGTCACCGGCGGCATCGGCTCGGGCCTCGGTGGCCGCGTCGGCACCGCCGGCGGCTGATGTCCGCCCCTCCGCCGAGACCTGCGAACTCGTGGCCATCAGGGCCCGATCGCCACGAGTTCGCAGGTCTCGCGGGTCGCGGAGGTGACCGCGGGTGAGGCGCGTCGAGGGCGGGGTGGTCCGCCCCGGCTGGGAGGCCGAGATCGAGGCCCAGGGACTGGTCTACAACCGCACGGAGCTGCCCGGCGGTGAGGTGCGCAGCTACTGGCGCGAGGGGCCGTTCTACGACTTTCCGATGGAGGAGGTCGAGCGGCTGGAGGGCTGGGTCGCCCAGCTGTTCGAGATGTGCGTGGCCGCCGGCGACCACGTGATCGAGCACGACCTGTTCGACCGGATGGGCATCCCGCCGATCGCCCGGCCCGAGATCCGGCGCACCTGGGAGACCGAGCCGCCGAGCGTCTACGGCCGCTTCGACCTCCGCTACGACGGCTCCGGCCCACCGAAGCTGCTGGAGTTCAACGCCGACACCCCGACCGGGCTGGTCGAGTCCGCCGTCACCCAGTGGAACTGGCACCTGTTCACCGGGCAGGGCGCCGACCAGTGGAACGCCCTGCACGACCGGCTGGTCGCCGCCTGGCAGCGCAACCTGCTGCGCTGGGAGCGGCGCACCGGCGTCCGCCCGCGGGTGCACCTGGCCTGGACGTCGGAGGAGCGCTCCGGCGAGGACCGGATGACCGTCGCGTACCTCATGGACACCGTCGTCCAGGCCGGCTACGAGGCGATCGAGCTCGTGGTCGAGGACATCGCGCTCGACGACGGCGACGGCCGCTTCTACGACCAGCAGGGCCGCCACCTCGACGTCGTCTTCAAGCTCTACCCCTGGGAGTGGCTGCTCGAGGACGAGTTCGGCCCCGCCGTCCTCGCCGACGCCGCCCGCCCGGGCGGCACCACCTGGGTGGAGCCGGCCTACAAGATGCTGTGGAGCACCAAGGCGCTGCTGCCGGTTCTGTGGCAGCTGTTCGGCGGGGACCCGGTGCTCTCCCCGCTGCTCCTGCCGGCCTACTTCGCCGACGAGATGCCCTCGTCGTGGCGCACCTTCGTGCGCAAGCCGCTGTGGGGCCGGGAAGGGGCGAACGTGCAGATCGTGCGGAACGGGCAGGTCGCCGTCGACATGCCCGGGCGCTACGGCACCGAGGGGTTCGTCGTCCAGGAGTTCGCCCCGCTGCCGGACTTCGCCGGCGTCGACGGCTCGCACCACCCGGTGCTGGGCGCGTGGGTGGTCGACGGCGAGCCGGCCGGCCTGGGCATCCGGGAGAGCGACGGGCTGGTCACCGACAACCTCAGCTTCTTCGTGCCGCACACCATCGACTTCACGGCTCCGGAGGCCGCACGCCGGTAGCCCCCCTACGGTCGGGTCATGCCGTTGGAAGGTGAGTACGAGCCGAGCCCCCAGGCCTGGGTGCGCGAGCAGGTCGAGCGCTACGAGGCCACCGGAGGCGGGGAGGCCAACACGCTGCGCGACACCGGGCTGCCGGTGGCGATCTTCAGCACCCGGGGCGCCAAGAGCGGCAAGGTGCGCAAGCAGCCGCTCATGCGGGTGGCGCACGAGGGCGCCTACGCGATGGTCGGATCGCAGGGTGGGGCGCCCACGGACCCGGCATGGGTGGCCAACCTGCGGGCCCACCCGGACCAGGTGACGGTGCAGGACGGACCCGAGCCGTGGGACGGCGTGGCCCGCGAGGTGACCGGCGAGGAGAAGCGGCGGTGGTGGGAGCGCGCCGTCGCCGCCTATCCGCCCTACGCCGAGTACCAGAACCGCACCGACCGGGAGATCCCGGTCTTCGTCGTGGAGCGCCGGCGCTGAGGGACCCGTCGGGCGTCGGCGCCGTCCGGGGGAGGGAACCCGTCCCAGGAGTGCGTTGCCGGCCCTGGCTGTGCCGAGGCCCGCGGCTCCCGTGGTCGGGGGACGGCGGTCGCCGCCAAAGGCGCATGCTCTAAGGTATGCCTTGCCTAAGCAGCGGGTCGACAGCTCGGCCCGTTCCGACGGGCTCGATCCGGCCTCACGCGCGTCGAGCCCGGCGGTCCCGCGCCGCTGACTCCCGGAAGGACGTGCGCCAGGTGCGCTCACGACTGCTCAGCCCCGCCTTCGTCGCCACCGCTGTCATCGCCACCGCGGCCCTGACCGGCTGCGGCTCGACCACCGAGAACGTAGGAGAGGAGGCATCCGCCCAGGGCGGCTCCGGGTCCGTGGAATCATCGTCGGTCGCCCATGCCATGGGGACGACGGAGGTCCCGGCCGATCCGCAGCGGGTGGTCACCCTCGACACCCCGCACCTGGACACGGCGCTGTCCTTGGGGGTGACCCCGGTCGGGTCGGTGCAGTCCAGCGTCGCCGAGGGCCTGCCGGGCTACCTGGGCGACCGCACCGAGGGCATCGAGATCGTCGGAACGATCGAGGAACCCGACCTCGAGGCCATCGCGGCACTGGACCCCGATCTGATCCTGTCGTCGCAGGTGCGGCACGAGCAGATCTACGACCGGCTCAGCCAGATCGCCCCGACTGTCTTCACCGACTACGAGGAGGGCTGGCAGTCGATCTTCACCACTACCGCGGAGGCGCTGGGCCTCGCCGAGGAGGGCGAGCAGGCCCTGGCCGAGTACGAGCAGCAGGCCGACCAGGTCGGTGAGGCCATCGGCGCTGAGGGCGCCACCGCCTCTGTCGTGCGGTTCCTGCCCGACGAGACCCGGATCTATGGGCCGGAGACCTTCGCCGGCAGCGTGCTGACCGACGTCGGGTTCGACCTGCCCGAGCTGGAGTACGACGAGTACTCGATGGCCTACATCAGCCCGGAGCAGGTCGAGCAGGCCGACGCGGACGTCATCTTCTCCACCACCTACGGCGACCCTGTCGCGACCACCAAGGACGCCGTCACGGCACTGTGGGGCAACCTGGAGGCGGTGCCCGACTGTGCGTTCGAGGTCGAGGACGACGAGTGGATGCTCGGTATCGGGCTCATCGGCGCCGAGATCGTCCTGGACGACGTCGAGTCGTTCCTGGACGAGGGCGCCTGTCTGTGACCGGTCGGCCGTCGGGCGCGGCTGGTGGCAGCCGCACCCGACGGCCACGGCATGTACGCAGTGTGCTCGGGACTACTGCCGCAGCCCTCGTCTGATCGGGTCCCTTGGATGATCCACACCGCCCGTCCTGACCAGCGGTCGACTCCGCCCACCGCCCGCCGCGCGGCCCGCGCACTGCGGCCGGCCCTGCGGTCGGCGGGGCTGCTGGCCAGCCTCGGCGTGCTGGTGGGGACCGTCCTGGCCAGCCTGCGGTTCGGCTCGCTTCCGCTGTCCACCGCGACGGCGATCGAGGCCTTCACGGCGTTCGACGGTTCGACCGAACACCTCATCGTCCGCGAGCTGCGGCTGCCCCGGACGGTGATCGGCCTCGGCGTGGGCGCGGCGCTCGCCGTGGCCGGCGTGGCCCTGCAGGCGGTGACCCGCAACCCGTTGGCGTCGCCGGAGATCCTCGGCGTCAACGCCGGAGCGGCCTTCGCGGTGGTGGCCGCGGTACACCTGCTGGGGATCGTCTCCCCGTCGGCCTACGTGTGGTTCGCCTTCGCCGGAGCGTTCGTGGCGATGGTCGTGGTCTTCCTCATCGCCTCGGCCGGGCGGGACGGCGCCACCCCGATCAAGCTGGCCCTCTCGGGCGCCGTGGTGACGGCGCTGCTCACCTCGTGGATCTCGGCAATCCTGGTCCTCGACGAGCGCACGCTCGACCAGGTGCGGTTCTGGCTCGCCGGATCGCTCGTCGGCCGGGACCTGGACGCCTTCGCCGAGATCGCCCCCTTCCTGCTGGTGGGACTGGCCATCGGCGGGGCAATGGTGCGGCAGTTCGACACCATGAGCCTGGGCGAGAGTCTCGCCGCGGGCCTCGGCCAGCGCACTCGGGCCGTCCGTGCGCTCACCGTCCTGGCCGTGGTCCTGCTGGCCGGCGCCGCGGTCGCGGCCGCGGGGCCGATCGCCTTCATCGGGCTGGCCGTGCCGCACGCCGTCCGGGCCGTCGTCGGGCCGAGCCACGGCTGGCTGCTGCCCTACGCCGCCATCTACGGCGCGGTGCTGCTCCTGGTCGCCGACGTGCTCGGCCGCATCGTCGCCCGGCCCAGCGAGATAGAAGTCGGCATCATGACCGCGATCATCGGTGCGCCGTTCCTCGTCCACCTGGTCCGGAGCCGGAGGTTGAGCCAGTTGTGACCGCGCTGAGAGCGGGCGCACGACGCCGGACCGAACCAGCCAGGCTCCGCACCGTCCGGCGGGCCGGGCCGGTCCGGATCTCCTTCCGCTACCGCCCGCGCGTCCTCGTCACCGGAGCCTTCCTCACGTTGGTGGCCGCCGGCCTCATGGCCTGGACCATGTCCCTCGGTGAGATCCGCATCCCGCTGGCGGACGTGTTGACGACCTCGCTCGGCTTCGGTTCGGGAGAGCACGACTTCGTCGTGCGGACCCTCCGCCTGCCGCGCACCCTGGCGGCCTTCGGCGTCGGGGTGGCGCTGGCCACCTCTGGCGCGATCTTCCAGTCCCTGGTTGGCAACCCGCTGGTCGCCCCGGACATTATCGGGGTGACGAGCGGAGCCGGCCTGGTGGCGGTGGTGCTCATCGTGGTGTTCGGGACACCGGCGGTCGTCCCGGTCGGGGCGTTCCTCGGCGCGCTCGGGGCGACCGCGCTGCTGTACCTGCTGACCTGGCGCGGCGGGATCGCCGGCTACCGCCTGGTCCTCGTGGGCATCGCCGTCCACGCCCTCCTCACCGCGCTGACCACGCTGGTCCTCGTGCGCTTCCCCATCGACCTGGTGAGCTCGGCGGTCCTGTGGTTGACCGGGACCCTGTACGCCACCACGTGGGAACAGGTCGGCTGGCTGGCCATCGGCCTGCTGGCCCTGGTGCCCGCGGCGCTCGTGCTGCTACCTCGGCTGCAGCTGCTCGAGCTGGGCAACGACACCGCCGCCGCACTCGGCACCCGCACCCAGACGGCGCGCGCGGGGCTGCTCCTGGTCGCCGCCTCGCTGGCCGCGGTGGGGGTGGCGGCCGCTGGGCCGGTCGGGTTCGTGGCGCTCGTGGTGCCGCACGCAGCCCGGATGCTGATGGGCCCGCTGACCAGCGGGGTCTTCGTCGTGACCGGCCTGCTCGGTGCCGTGCTCGTGCTGGGCAGCGACCTGATCGCCCAGCATGCCTTCTCCCCGGTGAGCCTGCCGGTCGGCGTCGTCACCGCCGCGGTCGGCGCCCCCTACTTCCTGTTCCTGCTCTGGCGAACCAACCGAGGTGTCTCCTGACCCGCCTGACCGTCGATGCCGTCACCCTCGCCTACGGCAGCGCTCGCCCGGTCGTGGACGAGCTGTCCCTGGGCGTGCCGGACGGGCGGATCACCTGCATCATCGGTCCGAACGGCTGCGGGAAGTCGACCCTGCTGCGCGCCTTGGCCCGGCTGCTGCGCCCGACCGCCGGAGCGGTCCTGCTGGACGGCCGGGCGATCCACCGGCTGCCGACCAAGGAGGTGGCCCGCCACGTCGGCCTGCTCCCGCAGGCGCCCGTCGCGCCGCAGGGCCTCACCGTGGCCGACCTGGTGGCCCGCGGTCGCTTCCCTCATCGCCACCTCTTCGACTCGTGGTCCTGTGAGGACGAGGCGGCCGTGGAACAGGCGCTCACCGTGACGCACACCGCCGAGCTGCGTGACCAGCAGGTCGATGAGCTCTCCGGCGGACAGCGCCAGCGGGTCTGGATCGCGATGGCCCTCGCCCAGCGCACCCCCGTACTCCTGCTGGACGAGCCGACGACCCACCTCGACATCGCCCACCAGCTCGAGGTGCTCGAGCTGCTGGCGGAGCTCAACCGATCCCAGCAGCGCACCGTGGTCATGGTGCTGCACGACCTCAACGAGGCGGCCCGGTACGGCCACCACCTCGTCGCCATGCGCGCCGGGCGGATCGTCGCCGAGGGGCCGCCCGGCGCGGTCGTCACGGCCGAGACCGTGCGGGCCCTGTTCGGCATCGACAGCCGAATCCTGACCGACCCGGTGACCGGTGGACCCCTGCTCGTCCCGGTCGCCAGGGCCGGGTCCTCGCCTGTTCCGGCCGCAGGCCCCCCGAGCCCCCGAGAGAGCCGTCCGGTCGCCGATCGTCAGAACCCGATAACCGGACGGGGCTGATGGGGCTCCTCCAGCCGGGCGACCTCCTCGTCGGTCAGCCACGTGCCGACCGCGGCCGCCGCGCCGTCGAGGTGGCCTCCTGACGGCGCCGACGATCGGCACGGTCAACACCGGTCTGGCCAGCACCCAGGCCAGCGCCATCCGTGCCCGGGAGGGATCCCGCGGTCGGCTGCGGCCTCGGCCACCATTGCCGACCGAGTTCCCGCTCTGCCCGGAACCGACACCGACCGTGCGCGGACAACGCCGGCAGTGAGTCGGCCGGGTCAGGGGAGCGCGGCCGCGGCGTCCGGGATCGCCGCGGCGACGTCGTCGGGGAACGTGGTGAACGGTGTCGCGGCGACCGTCCGCTTCGCGCCGCGCCCCTCCCAGGCCCACGTGCCGAGCACTCGCCCGCGGTGGACGACGGTCGGCCGGAAGACGCCGTTGCGGCCGGGGACGATCCGGTCGGCGAACTCGGGCGGGACGGCGCAGCTGCGGTCGGCGTAGCCGAGGACGAACTCGTCGAAGCCGGGCAGCAGGAACAGCTCGGCGGCCTCCGCGCGGCATCCGGCCAGCAGGTCGGCGGTCCCGGGCGCCAGCAGGTGCTCGCGGCCGTCGACCTCGACGGCGGCCAGCCGATCCCGGACCGCGGCCACCCCGGCCCGGACCTGGGTCACCGGCAGCCCGGCCCAGCGGGCGAGGTCGGCGACGGTCGCGGGCCCGTGGCCACGGAAGTAGCGCAGCGCCAGCTCGGCCAGCGCGGCGTCCCGGTCCAGCCGTCGGGGTGCGGTCACCCACTCGTCGAGCAGCACGAACAGCTGCTCGCCGCCGGCCATCGGGCCCAGGCAGAGGGTGCCGGTCTGGGCCAGGTACCAGAGCAGGTGGTAGCCGCGCTGTCCGGTGACGGCGACGCCGCCCTCGGCCACGGCGGCGAGCAGCTCCTTGCGCCCGCACCGGCCGCCGGCCAGCGCCGCGGTGACCAGCTCGCGCGCCCGCTCGGTGTCCGCCTCGGTCAGGCCCAGCACGGCCCGCCGCCGGGCGGCGCCGGCCAGCGCCCGCGGGCCGAGCAGCTCGAGCATCCAGGGCAGGTCCTCGGCGGGCAGCAGGTGCAGGGTGCCGCGCATCGGCCAGGAGCGGACCACCTCGCCGGCGTCCAGCGCCGCCGCCACCCCGGCCCGCGTGCGCTGCGCCGTCCGCAGCGCCACCGAGGTCAGGGCACCGGGCAGGTCCTGCCCCTGCACGCAGGTGAGCAGGCGGACCGCCTCGGTCGCGGTGGCCGGCGGCGGGCTGGCGACCCGCTGGGCCACCAGCCGCAGCAGCGCCAGGTCGCGTGCCGTCGTCATGTCCCGGAAGCCTGCCAGCGGGGTGCGACGCGATGGCCGGCTGACACACTCTCCGTGTGCAGGCGGAGGACTGGGACGCGCGCTACGCCGAGCAGCAGCAGTGGTCGGCCGGGCCCAACGCGCTGGTGGCCGAGCTGCTCGCCGACCTGCCGCCGGGCGCCGCGGTCGACCTCGCGGCGGGGGAGGGGCGGCACGGGCTGTGGCTGGCCGAGCGCGGCTGGCAGGTGACCGCGGTCGACTTCTCCACCACCGGGCTGGCGCGCGGCCGCAGCCGGCCGGGCGCCGACCGCGTCACGTGGGTGACCGCCGACGTCCTCGCCTGGGACGCCCCGGCGGCGTCGCTCGACCTCGTGCTCGTCGCCTATCTGCACCTGCCGCAGGCGGACACGACCGCGGTGCTGCGCCGCGCCGTCGGCTGGTTGCGGCCGGGCGGCCGGCTGCTCGTGCTCGGCCACGACGTCGACAACGTCGCGCACGGCGTCGGCGGCCCGCAGGACCCGGCCATCCTGCACAGCACGGCGCGGCTGGCCCCGGTGGCCGCGCTGCTCGAGGTCGACCGGCTCGAGCAGGTGCGCCGCGCGGCGCCGGCCGGCACCGCGCTGGACACCCTGCTGTGGGGACGCCGCCGGGGGCCGACTCGTCGGCCCACGGCGGTAGCGTGCGCCCCGTGATGGGGATGGGCGGGGCCGGGGGCCCCGACGCGGAACGGCGCCGGCGGCTGATCGCCACGGTCGTGGTGGTCGCACTGTTCGTGACGGCCGCGGCGACCGTGCTCTCGATCGCCTTGGGCTGACGGAGTACGCCATGGACGCCCGGATCGAGGAGTGGTTCGCCGCGGCCGGCCCGCGCGAGGCGGAGCTGCGGCGGGTCGACGCGCTGGTCGTGGCGGCCGCGCCGGGCATCGACCGGCAGCTGGTCCCCGCCGGGTCCGGCCGGATGCTCGGCTACGGGCTCATGCCCTACCGGCCGAGGTCGGCCACGAAGACGGCGACGTGGCCGCTGGTCGCGCTCGCGGCCCGGAAGCGGCACCTGTCGCTGTACGTCTGTGCCGTCGTCGACGGTGAGTACCTGCCCGAGGCCCGCGCCGGACGGCTGGGGAGGGTGTCCTGCGGGAAGAGCTGCATCCGGTTCACCTCCCTGGACCGGGTCGACCGGGTCGAGCTCACCGCGCTGCTGCAGGACGCCGTCGCCGCGACGCGGGCGGGCGCGAACGCCTACTCCGCTGGCTGATCGGCCCGCCGCCGGGCCGGCGGCCCGGGGTTCCCGGGCCCGGCCAGGTACGTGGCGAACCAGTCGCGGGCCAGTTCCGCGACCACCTGCAGGGTCCCCGGCTCCTCGAACAGGTGCGAGGCGCCGGGGACGACGGCGAGCCGGTTCCGGCACCCCAGTCGGGTCTGCGCCTCCCGGTTGAGCTCCAGCACCTGCTGGTCGTGGCCGCCGACGACCAGGAGCGTCGGCGCCCGGACGTCGGCCAGCGCCGGTCCGGCCAGGTCGGGGCGGCCCCCGCGGGAGACCACCGCGCGCACGCTGCCGTCCCCGGCCGCCGCCACCAGTGCCGCCGCGGCGCCGGCGCTGGCCCCGAAGTACCCCCGCGGCAGGGCCGTGCAGGCGGGCTCGGCGGCCACCCAGCGGGCGACCGCGGCCAGGCGACCGGCCAGCAGGGTCACGTCGAAGACCGGGCGGCGGTCGGTCTCCTCGGCCGGGTCCAGCAGGTCCACCAGCAGCGTCGCGAGCCCGGCGCGTTGCAGTACCTCGGCCACGAGGCGGTTGCGAGGGCTGCGCCGACCGCTGCCGCTGCCGTGCGCGAAGACGACCAGCCCGCCGGCGTGGCCGGGCACGGTCAGGTGTCCGGGGAGGCCGTCCGGGCCGGCGTCGGCCACCACGTCGTCGTCCCGCGGGATGGGGGTCACCGCCGGGAGGACCGGGGCGGGACGGCGCAGCAGCCCGAGAACCTCCTCGTCGGCGGTCGGCCGGAAGTCACCGTAGGCCTGCCCGACCGCGGTGAACCGACGCGGGCTCTCCAGGCACACCACCTCGTCGACCACCGGGGCGATCTCGCGGAGCGCCTGCGGCGAGCCGACCGGCACGGCCAGGACCACCCGCGCCGCGCCGTGCGCCCGTGCCACCGCGCAGGCGGCCCGGGCGGTGGCCCCGGTCGCGACCCCGTCGTCCACCACCACCGCCGTCCGGCCCTCGAGCGGGAGCCGGGACCGATCGCCGCGCAGCTGCCGGGCCCGCCGGTCCAGCTCGGCCCGCTCGCGCTGCTCGACCTCCGCGAAGGTGCCTCCGTCGACCCGGCCGGCCCGCACGACGTCGTCGTTGACTACGACCACGCCGTCCTCGCCGACCGCGCCCATCGCCAGCTCCGCGCGGTGCGGCAGGCCGAGCTTGCGCACCAGGACCACGTCCAGCGGCGCACCGACCGCGCGGGCCACCTCGGCGGCCACGGGCACCCCGCCGCGGGGCAGACCGAGCACGACGACGTCGCGGCCGGCCACCGGCGCGAGCCGGCGGCCCAGCTGCCGGCCCGCGTCCCTGCGGTCCTGGAACGGCACCCGCGGCTCCCTCCCCGGCGTCGACCCCATGGTCACCCTGGTCCTCCGGGAACGCGATCCGCAACCGGGGGTTGCAGCGATGACCTTGGTCCCTGGTGCACGCGGCCGTCGGCAGCCACCGTGGAGGGCGCCGACGCCGAGGGGCGTCCGCTCGACGCCCATGTCCCCGCGCGCACGGAGGCGCCTGACGCATGACGCTGACCGACGATCCCGCCGTCGAGCAGGCCGTCGAGCAGGCCGTCGCCCGACTCGCAGACGAGTTCCGCACCCGACTGCGTCCGCAGGTCGTCGACACCGTGGTCCGCACCTGCCGTGAGGACCTCAGCGGGGTACCGGCCACGGCGTTGCCCGAGCTGGTCGAGCGGCTGGCCCGGGAGCGGCTGCAGTCCGTCGGCTGACGAAGGACCCCGTCCTCCCGCCCCCGCAAGCTCGCGGCGGGACCTGGGAGGCGGCCGGACGGAGCCGCCTCGGCAAACGGGTTGCCGTCGTCCGGACGATGTCGGAGTGGGCTACGTCGACGTGACCGGGGTACGGCACATCCTCCCCGACGGCCGGGTGCTGTTCGACGGCGTCTCCCTCCGGGTCGGTGAGGGCGCGCGCGCCGCGCTGGTGGGAGAGAACGGAGCCGGGAAGACGACGCTGCTGCGGATCGTCGCCGGCGACCTGGTGCCCGAGGCCGGCGCGGTCACCCGCAGCGGCGGCCTCGGCGTGATGCGCCAGTTCATCGGCTCGGTCCGCGACGACACGACCGTCCAGCGCTTCCTCGTCGACCTCGCGCCGCCGGCCGTGCGGGCGGCCTGGGAGGCGGTCGGGTCCGCCGAGCTCACCCTCATGGAGACCGACGACGACGCGGCGCAGCTGGCCTACGCCGACGCGCTCGCACAGTGGGGCGACGCGGGCGGCTACGACGCCGAGGTCACCTGGGACGCCGTGACCGTGGCCGCGCTCGGCGTCCCGTACGACCGCTGCAAGTACCGGGAGCTGTCCGCCCTCTCCGGCGGGGAGCAGAAGCGGCTCGCGCTCGAGGCGCTGCTGCGCGGTCCGGACCAGGTGCTGCTGCTCGACGAGCCGGACAACTACCTCGACGTCCCGGGCAAGCGGTGGCTCGAGGGGCGGCTGCTGGAGACCCGCAAGACCGTGCTGTTCGTCAGCCACGACCGGGAGCTGCTGGCCCGCGTCGCCGACCGCGTGGTCACCGTCGAGGGCGGGACGGCGTGGGTGCACGGCGGCGGGTTCGCCGGCTACGCCGAGGCGCGGGCGGCGCGGCACGAGCGGATGGCCGAGGTGCGCCGGCGCTGGGACGAGGAGCACGCGCGCCTGGTCGAGCTGGTGCGCACGCTGCAGCAGCAGGCGGCCAACTCGCCGGACATGGCCTCCCGGTACCGGGCGATGCAGACCCGGCTGGCGAAGTTCGAGGCGGCCGGCCCGCCGCCGGACCGCCCGCCGGAGCAGAAGGTGGCGATGCGGCTGCGCGGTGGCCGCACCGGGGTTCGGGCTGTGATGGCCGAGCAGCTCGAGCTGAGCGGCCTCATGCGGCCGTTCGACCTGGAGGTCTGGTACGGCGACCGGCTCGGCGTCCTCGGGGCCAACGGCGCGGGCAAGTCGCACTTCCTGCGGCTGCTGGCCGGCCAGGACGTCGCGCACACCGGTTCGTGGCGGCTGGGCGCGCGCGTCGTCCCCGGCTTCTTCGCGCAGACCCACGCGCACCCGGAGTGGCTCGACCGCACGCTGGTCGACCTGCTGTGGCACGGGGAACCCGGCCGGCCGGGCGTCGACCGGGGTCGGGCGATGGCCGCGCTGCGTCGCTACGGCCTGGCCGCGGCCGGCGACCAGCCGTTCGGCACGCTCTCCGGCGGCCAGCAGGCCCGCTTCCAGGTGCTGCTGCTGGAGCTCTCCGGCGCCACGCTGCTGCTGCTCGACGAGCCGACCGACAACCTCGACGTGCTCTCGGCCGAGTCGCTGGAGGAGGCGCTCGCCGCGTTCGAGGGCACGGTCCTCGCGGTCACCCACGACCGCTGGTTCGCCCGCTCATTCGACCGCTTCCTGGTCTTCGGCGCCGACGGCCGGGTGTACGAGTCGGCCGAGCCGGTGTTCGACGAGACCCGGGTCGTTCGAGCACGCTGAACCCGGATGGTGCAGCGGTCATTGAGAGGCTGCGCCGACCGGACCCCGTGATCGGGCGTCCGGTCGGCGCGGCCGGGGGACCGGCTACTGGATCGCGTAGAACACCCGCTCCGAGGAGTCGAAGCTCAGCGTCGGCTCGATCGACAGCTGCCCGCCCTGGACGGCGGCCGGCGGCACGTCCATGCAGAACTGGAAGGTGTCCGTCCCCCCCGGGTTGAGGGTGGGCGCGTCCATCGCGTCGTCCGCCAGCAGGGCCATGCAGTCGGCATCGCTGTACTGACGGGCGTCCGTGCCGTGGAAGACCGCAGTGAGGTCCCAGCCGGGCGCGCCCTCCCCGGTGCCCGTGTACGTGGCGGTCAGCTGGGTGAGCACGTACTGCCCGGCCGGCGGCTCGTTGAACTCGTCGGCGGCGGCCACGGAGGCGTTGGCGTCGAGCTCCACGGCGTCCACCGTCACCTGGTAGTCACCGATCCGGGCCGGGACCCCGAGCGGGACGACCTCCGCCGGGTCGGATGCGCCGCCCGTCGCGGGTTCGGCCAGGTCGGAGGTCACGGTGTCGGACGGCGCGCTGTTCAGCTCCTCGTCGATGCTGCGCTCGACCTCGTCGATGACCTTGGCGTAGAGGAACTGCGTCGCGATGACCAGGACGAGGGCCACGACCGAGGTGACGAGGCCGGTGATGGCCAAGCCCTTCCCGCCGTGCGTGCCCCGGCGGGCGCGCAGCAGCGCGGGGATGCCGAGCCCGAGGCCGACCACCGCCAGGACGGCGGCGAGGTTGTTGATGATCGGCACCCAGCTCAGCAGCAGGGCGATGATGCCGAGCACCATCGAGGCGACGGCCAGCCCGGCACCCCTCTTCGGCTGCTCGTACTGCGGGACCGGCGGGTACGGCTGGTACGGCGCCTGGGGCGGATGGCTCACGGAACTGCTCCTTCGGTGGGCTGACGAGTCGGAGCGGGACCGTATGTGGCCGGTGCCCCGCTCCAGGGACGTGCCGCCCGACCCGCCGGGCCCCTCACCAGCCGCCTCAGCAGCACCCCTGGTCGCCCCGGGCGCCTGAGTGGATCACGGGCTCGTTGCGCGCCGCGCCGGCGCGTCCATCCGTGTCGCCGACGACGACCCGTGCTCATCACAGGCATGTCAGGCCGTGTCGACGGTCGGCTCGACCTGGCGCCCGCTGCGGCATGGCCGACCTCGACGTCCTCGACCGCGCCGCACGCTGGCCACCGCCGTCCGGCGCTGCGACGAACTGCGCAGGCGGGGCGGCCCCCACCCTGCCGTTCCGACGGTCAGGCGGCGGTGCGGCACTCCGCGGCGACCGGGGCGGGGTCGGCGACGGCCGGGGCATCGGCCCGCCGGTCCACCGCGCGGGCGACGACGGCGATCCCGGCGCCGAGCAGCGCCAGCAGCGCGCCCACCCAGATCGGCGCGGTGTAGCCCAGGCCGGCGGACAGCACCGCCGCGCCGAGGGCGGCCCCGAGGGCGTTGGCCACGTTGAACGCACCCTGGTTGGCGGCCGAGACCAGGCTGCCGCCGCGCACCCGTGCCGCCTCGATGACGCCGTTCTGCACCACCGGGCCGAGGGCGAACGCCAGCGTGCCGAAGAGCACCAGCAGCACGACCGCGGCGACCGGGCTGCGGGCGAGGACGGCGAAGGCCGCCAGGACGACGGCGGTGGCCAGCAGGCCCACAGCGACGAACGAGAACCCGTAGCGGTCGCCGAGCCGGCCGCCGACGAGGGTGCCCACGGTGGTGCCGATGCCGAACAGCGCGAGCACCGGCGTCACCCACTCCACCGGGATGCCGCCCAGCTCGGTGAGGATCGGGCTGACGTAGCTGTACACGGCGAACAGCGCGGAGAACCCGACCATGGTGAGGCCGAGCACCAGCCACACCTGGCCGCGGCGGAAGGCGGCGAGCTCGCTGCGCAGGTCGCCGGGCTCGCCGAGCTCGCGCGGCATCCAGGCCAGCAGCCCGGCGATGGTGACCAGGCCGACGACGGTGACCGCGCCGAGGACCAGCCGCCAGCTCGACTGCTGGGCGACGAACGTGCCCAGCGGCACACCGATGACGTTGGCGAGGGTGAGACCCACCAGCATCAGCGAGATCGCTCTGGTGGCCCGGTCGGGGGCGACCAGCCGGCGGGCGGCCACCGCTCCCACGCCGAAGAAGGAGCCGTGCGCCAGCGCGGTCAGCACCCGGGCCGCGGCGAGCGTCTCGTAGGTAGGCGCCAGCGCCGACAGTGCGTTGCCGACGGTGAACACGGCCATCAGGGCGACCAGCGTCCGGCGCGGCGGGAAGCGCACGCCGAGCGCGGTGAGCGTCGGGGCACCGACGACCACGCCGACGGCGTAGGCGGAGATGAGCAGGCCGACCGACGGCACCGAGACCCCGAGGCCCTCGGCGATCTCGGGCAGCATGCCCATGACGACGAACTCGGTGGTGCCGATGCCGAAGGCGCCGATGGCGAGCGCGAGCAGGGCGCGGGGCACGGGGAACAGCTCCAGGAGGGCGACGGCGGAGGACGGTGCGGCGGACGTCGTCGTCCTGCCGAGTCCTGGACGACAGGACCCTCCCGGAGCCAAGCCGCCGCCCCGGGCGGACATGCCCGGGGCGGCGGGTGGGTCTGCTCACATGCGGCGGCTCAGGGCTGGAGCAGCACCTTGACCGTGCCGTCCTTCTTCTCGCGGAAGTTCGCGTAGGCCTCCGGCGCCTGCTCCAGCGGCACGTGGTGCGTGGCGAAGTCGTCCACGCCCAGGGGGTCGCCCTCGGCGAGGATCGGCAGGATGTCGGGCACCCAGCGCCACACGTTGGCCTGGCCCATGCGCAGCTGGATCTGCTTGTCGAACATCCGCATGAGCGGCAGCGGGTCGGTCGCACCGCCGTAGACGCCGGACAGCGAGATGGTCCCGCCGCGGCGCACCGCGTCGATGGCGGTGTTCAGCGCGGCCAGCCGGTCGACGCCGGCGACCTGCATGACCTTCTCCATGACCGCGTCGGGCACCACGGCGGTGGCCTTCTGCGCGATGCTGGCCAGCGGGGAGCCGTGCGCCTCCATGCCGACGGCGTCGATGACCGCGTCGGCGCCGCGGCCGGCGGTCGCGTCCTGGATCTCGCGCACGACGTCGTCCTTCTTCGTCGAGCGGATGACGTTCGTGCCGCGGGCGCTCGCCCGGGCGATCCGCTCCGGGACGACCTCGGAGGCGTACACCTTCTCGATGCCCAGGTGGTGGGCGATGCGGGTGCACATGTCGCCGATCGGGCCCAGGCCCAGGACCAGCAGGGTGCCGCCGGGCGGGACGGCCGCGTACTGCACCGCCTGCCACGCGGTGGGCACCACGTCGGAGAGGTAGACGAACCGGTCGTCGGGCAGGCCGTCGGGCACCTTGATCGGCAGCGTGTTGCCGAACGGCACCCGCAGGTACTCGGCCTGGCCGCCGGGGACCTGACCGTAGAGCTTGGTGTAGCCGAACAGCGAGGCGCCGAAGCCCTGCTCGCGGTTCTGGGTCGTCTCGCACTGGGACTGCAGGCCCTGCGAGCACATCCAGCACGTGCCGCACGAGATGTTGAAGGGGACGACGACCCGGTCGCCGGGCTTGACCGCGGTCACCTCGGAGCCGACCTCCCGGACGATGCCCATCGGCTCGTGGCCCATGATGTCGCCCACCGTCATGAACGGGGCCAGGACCTCGATGAGATGCAGGTCCGATCCGCAGACGCCGCTCGAGGTGACCTCGATGACGACGTCGGTGGGCTCCTGGATCGTGGGGTCGGGGACGGTGTCCACCCGGACGTCGGCTCGGCCGTGCCAGGTCACTGCGCGCATGGGGGATGAACTCCTCGGATCGACGTCCACGGGCTTCGACGAGAAGACTCCTGCCCCGTCGTGAGCTGCATCGCCCCTCGTCTCGCCCCCGCTCGGCGCGCCCATCACTCTCCGTCACAGGCGTCTGCGCAGCCCGGGCCAGGTGGTGCGCGCCGGCGACACCGTCGCGGTGCTCGGCAACCGCGGGCAGTCCACCGGCCCGCACCTGCACTTCGAGGTGCGCCTGGGCGGTCCGGGCGGCGAGAAGGTCGACCCGGTCCCGTACCTGCGGGAGCGCGGCGTCCAGATCTGGAGGAGGGACCACCCTTCCCCCCACGCCTTACGTGCTTGCTCGGCGCAGGCCCCTGAAGGGTGGCCGCTCGATGCGCGACACTCGCACTGTGCGCGGACGGGCGGGGAAGAGCTGATGGGTCACGGTCACGGTCACGGGCGTCCGCCCGGTACCGCGTCGGCCGGGTACCGCCGGCGGCTGGCCGCCGTCCTCGCGCTCACCGTCGCGGTCATGGTCGCCGAGGTGGCCGGCGCGCTGGCCTCCGGGTCGCTGGCGCTGCTCGCCGACGCCGGGCACATGGCCACCGACGCGCTGGGGATCGCCCTCGCCCTGGGTGCTGTCTCGCTGGCCCAGCGGCCCGCCCGCGGCCGGCGGACCTTCGGCTGGCAGCGGGCGGAGATCCTCGCCGCCGTCGCCAACGGCCTGCTGCTCGTCGGAGTGGCCGGGTACGTGGTGGTGGAGGCGGTGCGCCGGATCGGGGACCCGCCGGAGATCGGGTCGGGCGTCATGCTCGCCGTCGCCGCGCTGGGCCTGGCGGTCAACCTCGTCGGCCTGGTCGTCCTGCACGGCGGGCGGCGCGACTCGCTGAACGTCCGCGGTGCCTACCTGGAGGTGCTCGGCGACGCGCTGGGTTCGGTCGCCGTCCTGGCCGCCGGCGTGGTCATCGCCACCACCGGCTGGACCCCCGCCGACACCGTCGCCTCCCTGCTGATCGCCGCGCTGGTGCTGCCGCGGGCGTGGTCGCTGCTGCGCGAGGCGGTCGACGTGCTGCTCGAGGCGGCGCCGCGTGGGGTCGACATGGACCGGGTGCGGGCCCACATCCTCGGGGTGGACGGCGTCCTCGGTGTCCACGACCTGCACGCCTGGACGATCACCTCCGGCCTGCCGGTGCTCTCCGCGCACGTCGTCGTCACGGACGAGGCCCTGGAGGCCGGCCACGGTGGCCGGGTGCTCGACGCGCTCTGCGCCTGCCTGGGTGACCACTTCGACGTCGAGCACTGCACCTTCCAGCTGGAGGCCGCGGCGCACGCGGGGCACGAAGCGCCGGTGCACGACTGAGGGCGACCCTTCCCCCCACGCTCGGCGCGGGCCCCTGGAGGGTGGCCCGTTCCAGTACGTCACCAGGCTCGTGGCGGGACCCTGCAGGGAGCTGCCGTCCTCCCCGCTCCTCGCACGCTCGGGGTGGTGCCCGGGACGGGGCCGCCCGGGCATCGCCCGAGTGGGACAGTGGGGATCGCGCGCGGCACGTCACGGCAGGAGGCATCGGTGGACCACGGTCAGCACTCGGGCATGTGGGTGCCGGACGAGCCGCCGACCTGGGGCCGGATGTTCCTGCCGCACCTCGACGGCTGGTCGTGGCTGGCCGTCCTGAGCCTGCTGGGTGCCGTGGGCTACCTGGTGGCGCTCGTGGTGCTGCGTCGCTCGGGCGTGGCCTGGCCGTGGTGGCGGACGGCGTCCTGGGTCGCCGGCTGCGCCGCGCTGTTCGCGGTGACCGGCACCTGGCTCAACGGCTACAGCATGGTGCTGTTCAGCGTGCACATGGCCCAGCACATGGTGCTGTCCATGGTGGCGCCGATCCTGCTGCTGCTCGGCGCGCCGGTCACCCTGGCGCTGCGGACGCTGCCCCGCGGCAGGCGGCTGGCCGGCGTCCCCCGGGCGCTGCTGCTCGACGCGCTGCACAGCCGGGTCGCCCGGGTCGTCTCGCACCCGGCGTTCACGCTGCCGCTGTTCCTCGCCAGCCTCTACGCCGTCTACTTCACGCCCATCTTCGACGCGCTCATGGCCGACCCTCTCGGCCACCAGTTCATGCTCGCGCACTTCACGGTGACCGGGCTGCTGTTCTTCGGCCCGATCCTGGCGCAGGACCCCTGGCCGCGGACGGCAGGCCACGGCGGTCGGATGCTCGAGCTGCTCGTCCCGATGCCGTTCCACGCCTTCTTCGGCGTCGCGATCCTCATGGCCGGCTCGCTGGTCGTGGAGACGTTCGCCGACCCCCCGGCCGGCTGGGGCGTCGACCCGCTCGCCGACCAGAAGACCGCCGGCAGCATCGCCTGGTCCTTCGGCGAGATCCCCACCGTCTTCGTGATGGCGCTGGTCCTGTTCGCCTGGATGGGCTCCGAGCAGCGCAAGGCCCGCCGGCTGGACCGCGCCGCGGCCCGCACCGAGGACGCCGAGCTGGCCGCCTACAACGCCCGCCTCAAGGCCCTGGCGGAGCGGAGCTGAGCCACCCGGTTCCCGACGACGGGGAGCTCGAGGCTCTCCCGAGGAGGTAACGCCGCGGCTCCACGGCGGCGGGGGACCGCAGTTGGCCGCTGTCGTCCGGAGGACGACGATGTCGTCGTGCCGGCCTCCCTGGTGTTCACCGCGGACACGCACGTCCCCAGGCGGGCGCGTGACCTTCCTCCTCCGCTGTGGGCGGCGATCGACGCCGCGGACGTCGTCGTGCACGCCGGTGACTGGGTGGACGTCGCGCTGCTCGACCGGATCGAGGAGCGCGCCCGCCGGCTGGTCGCCGTCCACGGCAACAACGACCACGGGCCGCTGCGGGAGCGGCTGCCGGAGGTCGCCCGCGCCGAGGTCGAGGGCATCCGACTGGCCGTCGTCCACGAGACAGGGGACAGGAAAGGCCGCGAGGCCCGCTGCGCCGCCCGCTTCCCCGACACCGACCTGCTCGTGTTCGGACACAGCCACATCCCCTGGGACACCACCGCCGACACCGGCCCGCGTCTGCTCAACCCCGGCTCGCCGACCGACCGGCGCCGGCAGCCGCACGGCACCTTCGTGACCGCGGTGGCCGACGGCGGCGCGCTGCGGAACGTGACCTTCCACCCGGTAGCGAGGTGACGGGCGGGGACACCGCTCGCTGGCGCCACCTCGGGGTGAGCCTGGTCGGGCTGGTCGCCGCCTGCGCCGTCCAGAACGGGCTGCCCTTCCTCACCGTCGCCTTCCGCGCCCAGGGGCTGTCACTGGCCGCGATCGGACTGTTGGTCAGTGCGCTCACGGCCGGCCTGGTCCTCACCCTGGTGGCCTGGGGCGCCGCGGCCGACCGGTACGGCGAGCGGCTGGTGCTCAGCGCCGGGCTCGGCGTCGCCGCTGCCGCCCTGACCGGCGCCGCGCTGGCGGGAACGCCGGTCGCCACGGGGCTGTGGCTGCTGCTCGCCGGCGCCGGCAGCGCATCGGTGCACGCGGCGAGCGGGCGGCTGGTGCTGGGCTGGTTCCCGGCTCGCCAGCGGGGCCTGGCCATGGGGATCCGCCAGGCCGGGCAGCCGATCGGCGTCGGGGTGGCGGCGCTCGCGCTGCCGCGGCTGGCCGACGAGGGCGTCGGTGCGGCGTTCGCCGCGCTGGCCGCGGGCTGCGCGGTCACGGCCGTCCTCGTCGGGTTGCTGGTGCGCGACCCGGCCCGGCCGGCGCCCGCCGCGGGGGCCCCTCCGGTGGCCTCGCCCTACCGTTCGCCGGTGCTGTGGCGGGTGCACGCGGCGAGCACCCTGCTCGTCGTCCCGCAGTTCGTGGTCGCCGCCTTCAGCTTCGACTTCCTGGTGCGCGCCGCCGGCTGGAGCGTGGGCGCCGCCGGCACCCTCCTGGCGATCACCCAGCTCGGCGGCGCCGCGGCGCGGCTCGGCGCAGGGGCGTGGTCCGACCACGTGGGCAGCCGGGTGGGGCCGCTGCGGCTGATCGCGGTGGCGGTGGCCGCCGCCGCCGGCACCCTGGCCGCCGTCGCCGGGCTGACCCCCGACGTCCTGGGCACGGCGCTGGTCGCCGTGGCCGTCGTCCTCGCCACGATCGTCACGGTGAGCCCCAACGGGATCGCGTTCACCTCCGTCGCCGAGCAGGCCGGCAGCGCCTGGGCCGGGCGGGCGCTCGGTGCCCACAACACCGCGCAGAACCTGTCCGCGGCCCTGACCGTGCCGCTGGCCGCGCTGCTCGTGGAGAGCGGGGCCGGTTACCCGGCGGCCTTCGCGGCCGGGACGGTGGCGGCGGCGCTGGCGGTCGGCGTCGTCCCGGGGCGGGCGGTCGAGACGGCATCCCTGCGGGCGGCCGGCCGCGTGGCGAGCCGGTGAGGCCCCGCCGTCCCTGGCCCCCGCGGGCGGTGCGGCTGCTGGCGTGCCCGGTGTGCGGAGCGCCGCTGGCCGCCGAGCCCGGCGACGCCGGGCTGCGCTGCCCGGCCGGACACGCGTTCGACCGGGCGCGGCAGGGACACGTCACACTGCTGCCGCCCGGGCACGCCCCGCCGTCCGGCGACTCCGCGGCGATGGTCGCCGACCGCGTCGCCTTCCTCGCCGCCGGTCACTACGCGGGTGTGACCCGCGCGCTGGGGGACGCCGTCGTCGCGGGGGACGACGGACCGCCCGGCGCGTTGCTCGACCTCGGCGGGGGCACCGGACAGCACCTGGCCGGTGTCCTCGACCGGCTGCCCGACGCGGTGGGCGTGGTCCTGGACTCGTCCCGGTACGCCGCTCGCCGCGCGGCCGGCGCGCACCCGCGGGCCCTGGCGGTGGTCGCCGACGCCTGGGCCCGGCTTCCGGTGCGCGACGCCGCCGTGGACCGGGTGCTGGTCGTCTTCGCGCCGCGCAACGGCCCGGAGATCGCGCGGGTGCTGCGCCCGGGTGGGCGGCTGGTCGTGGTCACCCCCGCCGCCGACCACCTCGCCGAGCTCGTCGGGCCGCTCGGGCTGCTGCGGGTCGATCCGGAGAAGGCCCGCCGGCTCGCCGCGACGCTGGAGCCGCACCTGCGCCCGGACGTTGCGTCCGGCCGCCGGGAGCGGCTGGGGCTGCACCGGACGGCGGTCACGACGCTGATCGGGATGGGCCCGCACGCCCGGCACCTGGCGCCCGGGGAACTGGCCGCGGCGGTGGCGCGGCTGCCCGAGCGGACGGCGGTCACGGTCTCGGTCGACGTCAGCACCTGGACCCGCGCCGGCTGACCGGCCGGCGCGCCGGTCACGGTCCGGGAACGGCGCGGGCGGCGCCGGGAAGGGCTGAGCTGCGGCGATCGGCGCGCCCCAGCGTCGGGGGGAGGGCTCCCGCGCAGACCGTCTAAGCTGCGGCCGTGACGATCGCACCGGCGCCGATCGTGAGCCGGCCGAGCCCGGCTCACGAGGTCGAGAAGGGCTCGCGGCTCTCCAACCTGCTGCGGACCACCGACCACAAGACCATCGGCCTCATGTACCTGGCCACCTCCTTCGCCTGGTTCGTCATCGGCGGCCTGATGGCGATGCTCATGCGCGGGGAGCTGGCCCAGCCGGCTCTGCAGTTCCTGTCGCCGGAGCAGTACAACCAGCTGGTCACCATGCACGGCACGATCATGTTGCTGTTCTTCGCGACGCCGCTGTTCTTCGCGTTCTCGAACCTGATCATGCCGTTGCAGATCGGCGCGCCGGACGTCGCCTTCCCGCGACTGAACTCCTTCTCCTACTGGCTGTTCCTCTTCGGTAGCACGCTGGCGGTGTCGGGGTTCCTCACGCCGGGCGGTGCGGCGGACTTCGGGTGGTACGCCTACGTCCCGCTGTCCCTGGAGGTGCACTCGCCGGGCGTGGGGGCGGACCTGTGGATCGCCGGCCTGGCGGTGAGCGGTCTGGGCACCATCCTCGGCGCGGTCAACTTCATCACCACGATCGCCTGCCTGCGGGCGCCCGGGATGACGCTGTTCCGGATGCCGATCTTCTGCTGGAACACGCTGGTGACCAGCCTGCTGGTGCTCTTCGCGTTCCCGATCCTCACCGCCGCCCTGTTCGGTCTCCTGTCCGACCGGCAGCTCGGTTCCCTGATCTTCTCGGAGGAGAACGGGGGGCCGTTGCTGTGGCAGCACCTGTTCTGGTTCTTCGGGCACCCCGAGGTCTACATCATCGCGCTGCCGTTCTTCGGCATCGTCACCGAGATCATCCCGGTGTTCAGCCGCAAGCCGCTGTTCGGCTACAAGGGGATGGTCTTCGCGACCCTGGCCATCGGTGGTCTCTCGCTGACGGTGTGGGCCCACCACATGTACGCGACCGGCGCGGTGCTGCTGCCGTTCTTCGCGTTCCTCACCTACCTGATCGCCGTGCCGACCGGCATCAAGTTCTTCAACTGGATCGGCACCATGTGGCGCGGCCAGCTGACCTTCGAGACGCCGATGCTGTTCTCGATCGGCTTCATGGTCACCTTCCTCCTCGGTGGGCTGACCGGCGTGCTCCTCGCCTCACCGCCGCTGGACTGGCACGTCAACGACAGCTACTTCGTGGTCGCCCACTTCCACTACGTGGTGTTCGGGACCGTCGTCTTCGCCGCCTACGCCGGGATGTACTTCTGGTTCCCGAAGATGTGCGGCCGGATGATGGACGAGCGGCTGGGCAAGCTCCACTTCTGGCTGACGTTCGTCGGCTTCCACGGCACGTTCCTGGTGCAGCACTGGCTCGGCGGTGAGGGCATGCCTCGCCGGTACGTCAACTACCTGGCCACGGACGGGTTCACCACGCTGAACACGATCTCGACGATCTTCTCGTTCGTGCTCGGCGCCTCGACCATCCCGTTCTTCTACAACGTGTTCAAGTCGTGGCGGTACGGCCCGCTCGCGCTGCGCGACGACCCGTGGGGCCACGGGAACTCCCTGGAGTGGGCGACGTCGTCCCCGCCGCCGCGGCACAACTTCGTGGAGATCCCGAGGATCCGCTCCGAGCGGCCGGCGTTCGAGGCCCACTACCCGCACCTCGTCGACCGCCTGCAGCAGGAAGCACACGCCGGTAAGAGCAAGGGCCACTACGCCAGCGAGCTGATGAACGGCACCGGTCCTCGGCAGGGGGACAAGGACCCCGACCCCACCTGAAACAGGACCCCCCTGCCCCCCGCACGGGTAGAAGGACCCTCTCCCCGAGCCCTTCGCAAGCTCTGGGCACGCCAGGAGAGGGCCGGGGCCCCTGCAGAGGGGCCGCCCCTCCTTCTCACCCCTCGCGAGCTCGGGGCGGTGCCCCGGAGGGGCCACCTGCGACGCCCCGTCGGCTCCGGCCGGCGGGGCGTCGACGCATCCGGGGCGGTGGGGGGCGGCGGGACGGCGGTGCGGCACGATGGCTGCCGTGCCGTTCGACCCCGCGCCTCGCACGTCGCCGACCGCTCTCGCCACTCCACCGCGGGCGCTGCTGACCGTCACCGGGATCGACCGGCCGGGGGTCACCGCGCGGCTGTTCACCGCCCTCGCCGCGCGCGGGAAGGACCACCCGCAGGTCGAGGTGGTCGATGTCGAGCAGGTCGTCGTCCACGGTCAGCTGGTGCTCGGCGTCGTCGTCGGCGCGCTCCCGGACGAGAGTGTGCCCGTGGTGGAGGAGGAGCGCTTCCTCGCCACGCTCGGCCGGTTGGCCGCGGAGGTCGGCCAGGCGACCGGCATGCGGGTGGAGGTCGAGTCCGCCGCCGACGCCGGCCTGGACGCCGTCCCCGCGGGCCGGCCGCACCACGTGATCCTGCTCGGCCGCCCGGTGCCGCCCGAGGCGGTCGCCGGGGCCGCGTCGGCCATCGCCGGGGTCGGCGGCAACATCGAGGCCATCCGCCGGCTGTCGGACTACCCGGTGACCAGCTTCGAGCTCACCGTCTCCGGCGGGGAGGCCACCGAGCTGCGCACCGCCCTGGCCTCCGTGGCGTCGGCCACCGGCGCCGACATCGCCGTCGAGCAGGTCGGGCTGGCCCGCCGCAGCAAGCGGCTCATCGTGCTGGACGTCGACTCGACCCTGGTCCGCGGCGAGGTGATCGACGAGCTGGCCGCACGCGCCGGCCGGGCCGCCGAGGTCGCCCGGATCACCGCCGCCGCGATGAACGGGGAGCTGGACTTCGCCCAGTCGCTGCGGGCCCGGGTGGCCGCGCTGGCCGGACTGCCGGTGGAGGTGCTCGACGAGGTGCGCGAGGCCCTGGTCCTCACGCCCGGCGCGCGCACGCTCATCCGCACGCTCAAGCGGCACGGCTTCCGCTGCGGCATCGTCAGCGGCGGCTTCACCCAGATCACCGATCCGCTGGCCGATCAGCTCGGCCTGGACTTCACGGCCGCCAACACCCTCGAGGTCGCCGACGGACGGCTGACCGGCGGACTGGTGGGGGAGATCGTCGACCGCGCCGGGAAGGCCCGGGCGCTGGCCCGCTTCGCGGAGGAGTACGGCATCCCCCTGGAGCAGACCGTGGCGGTGGGTGACGGCGCCAACGACCTGGACATGCTCCGGGTCGCCGGGCTGGGCATCGCCTTCAACGCCAAGCCGTACGTGCGCGAGCAGGCGCACACCGCCCTCAACCAGCCCTACCTCGACGCCGTGCTGCAGGTGCTCGGCTTCACCCGCGACGAGGTGCTCGACGCGGTGTGATTGCAACGCGGTGCGATTGCAACGCTGTGCGGTTGCAACGCCGTGTGATTGCAACGCTGCTCTTGCGGTGTTTCACCTGCTCTTGCGGTGAGGCAGCGCCGCAAGAGCGCCTGGAGGACCGCAAGAGCAGGCGTGGTGTGCTCACTCAGGCCCGGTGGACGGCGCCTTCCAGTCCGACGCCGGCGCTGCGGAGCTGGTCGAGGGCGGCGTCGGTGGTCGCCTCGCTGACGCCGGCGGTGAGCGGCAGCAGCACCCGGGTCGCGAAGCCCTCGCGGACGGCGTCCAGCGCGGTGGCCCGCACGCAGTGGTCGGTGGCGATCCCCACGACGTCGACGGCGTCCACCGCGTGCGCGCGCAGCCACTCGGCCAACGGCACGCCGTCGCAGCGCCCCTCGAAGCCGGAGTAGGCGGCGGCGTGCTCGCCCTTGTCGAACACCGCCTCGATGGGCTCGCGCTCCAGTCGAGGGTGCAGCTCAGCGCCGTCCGTACCGACCACGCAGTGCGCCGGCCAGGTCTCGAGGAAGTCCGGTTGCTCGGCGAAGTGGCCGCCGGGGTCGACGTGGTGGTCGCGGGTGGCGACCACGTGCGCGTAGTCGGCGGTGTGCGCGCGGACGTGCTCACTGATCGCACCGGCGACGGCCGCCCCGCCGGCGACGGCGAGGCTGCCGCCCTCGCAGAAGTCGTTCTGCACGTCCACCACCACCAGGGCGCGGGTCATCCGGGTCCCCTCTCAGGCCGTCACGGTCTCGATGGCGCAGTCTCCACGGGACAGCGCGAACGCCTCCGCGGGCATCGCCTCGCGGGCCCGCGCGTGGTGTGCCCGTGCCGCGGCCAG
Organism: Geodermatophilus sp. DF01-2; assembly: GCF_004571065.1. Classification (GTDB taxonomy): domain Bacteria; phylum Actinomycetota; class Actinomycetes; order Mycobacteriales; family Geodermatophilaceae; genus Geodermatophilus. Next base: position 83,920 of record NZ_SPQN01000002.1, on the reverse strand, counting down.
GGCGGCCCTCGGCGCGGCCGGCGTGCACGGCTCGCCACCGCGGACGAGCTCCACGACCAGGCGCCGGTCGCCGTTCCCGGGGTCGATCGGTGCGCTGCTCACCACCTCGGCGGTTGCCGTCCCCGAGCCGTCGTGCCGGCGGACGGCGTGCTTGCGGCCGCCCACCGAGTTCTTGCCCTCCGAGCGCTTGGCCACCGGGACGCCGTCCCGCTCGACGAGCTTGTAGACCATCCCGGCGGTCGGGGCGCCCGACCCGGTGACGAGCGAGGTGCCCACCCCGTAGCCGTCGACCGGGGCGGCCATGAGCCCGGAGATGGCGAACTCGTCCAGGTCGCTGGTGACGATGATCTTCGTCCCGGTCGCGCCCAGCTCGTCGAGCAGCTGCCGCGCGTGCGTGGCCAGGGTTGGCAGATCGCCGGAGTCCAGCCGGATCGCCCCCAGCTCGGGGCCGGCGACCTCGACCGCCGTCCGGATCCCCTCGTCGACGTCGTAGGTGTCCACCAGCAGCGTGGTGCCGATCCCGAGGGCGGCGACCTGGGCGCGGAACGCCGCGGCCTCGTCGTCGTGCAGCAGGGTGAAGGCGTGCGCGCTGGTGCCGGTGGTGGGAAGCCCGTAGCGGCGGCCGGCCTCGAGGTTCGAGGTGGCGGCGAACCCGGCGAGGTATGCGGCGCGGGCGGCGGCGACCGCGGCCTCCTCGTGCGTGCGCCGCGAGCCCATCTCGATGCACGGCCGCCCGCGGGCGGCGGAGACCATCCGGGCCGCGGCGGAGGCGATCGCGCTGTCGTGGTTGAGCACCGAGAGGACGAGCGTCTCGAGCAGCACTGCCTCGGCGAACGGCGCCCGGACGGTGAGCACGGGGGAGCCGGGGAAGAACAGCTCTCCCTCGGCGTAGCCGTCGACGTCCCCACTGAACGAGAAGCCGGCCAGCCAGTCCAGCAGCCGGCGGTCGGTGAGGCCCTGCTCGTGCAGTGCGGCGAGGTCCTCGTCGGTGAACCGGAAGGCGGCGAGCGCCTCCAGCAGCCGGCCGGTTCCGGCGAGCACCCCGTAGCGGCGGCCGTGCGGCAGGCGCCGGGCGAAGACCTCGAAGACGCAGTCGCGGTCGGCCGTGCCGTCGGCCAGGGCCGCTGCGACCATGGTCAGCTCGTACCGGTCGGTCAGCAGGGCGGGACCCGTCGGCATGGCCCCGGAGCGTAGGCGCGACCCGATGTGCGCGGCGTTCTATGGTGGGCTCCGTGGCCGGACCGCTCGCGCCGACACGGACGCCCGAGGAGACCGTCGAGGAACGCGGCGATCTCGACCGGCCCTGGGTGACCATCGTCTGGAACGACCCGGTCAACCTCATGACCTACGTGACCTACGTGCTGCAGGAGCTCTTCGGCTACGACGAGCCGACGGCGACCACGCTGATGCTGCAGGTCCACCAGGAGGGCAGGGCCATCGTGAGCTCCGGGCCGCGCGAGCGGATGGAGCACGACACCAGCCGGCTGCACGCCTACGGGCTGTGGGCCAGCTTCCAGCGCGACTCATGAAGCCCTTCCGCCGCAGGGGCGAGGAGCTGGTGGCGCGGCTGGAACCGGCCGAGGCCCGCATCGTGGCCCTGCTCCTCGACCAGCTCGAGCAGCTGCTCACCGCCGAGGCCGACGACGTGGCCGGCGACCCCGTGGTGACCCGGCTGCTGCCCTCCGGGCACCGCAGCGATCCGGAACTGGCCGCCGACTACCGCGGGATGACCGAGTCCGCGTTGCGCTCGGGCAAGGCCGACGACCTGGCCACCGTCCGCGCGAGCCTGCCGCCGGACGGCGGTCCTCTCCGCCTCGACCCGGACCAGGCGGTCGCCTGGCTGCGCACCAGCAACGACCTGCGCCTGGCGCTGGGCACCCGGCTGGACATCCAGGAGGACACCGAGCCGCCGGAGGACCTCTCCACCGAGGAGGGGCAGCAGCTGGCCGTCTACTACTGGCTCACCGGCCTGCAGGGGTCGCTCGTCGACGCGCTCGCCGCCGGTCGCGCCGACCGAAGGTGAGCACGACCAGCACCGCGAGGAGCAGGTCGAGCACGAAGAACACCGATACGAGGCTGGGCATCTCCAGGTCCCGCACGATCGCGCCGACGGCGCAGACCAGGACGACGACCGACAGCACGGCGACCAGCAGCAGCGTCAGCAGCCGCATGGACACCAGCAGCACCAGCGAGACCCGGTCGGCGCCGGCGTCGCTGCTGTGGTGACCGCTGCGGCGGTGCAGCCCGCCGGAACCGAGCACCACCGCCGGCACGGCGAGGAGCAGCACGCCGGCGACCATGAGCAGCTCGAGGGCCACGGACGCGCACCGTATCGGGCGGCCCCGTCCAGGCGGCCCTCCTGCAGGGCCTTTCTGCCGAGCCTGCGAGGGGGGGAGGACGGCGGCCCCCCTGCAGGGTCCCGCCGCCGGCCCCGTCCACAGGCCATCCCGAGCGTGCGAGGGGATGAGGAGGACGGGGTCCTTCCTCGGTGGGGGCAGGGGGGTCCTCTTAGACTGGTGTCGTGCTGCGCATCGACCGCGCGACCTACGACGCCATCGTGGCCCACGCCCGGGAGGACCACCCGGACGAGGCCTGTGGCGTGGTCGCCGGCCCCGAGGCCAGCGACCGCCCCGAGCGCTTCATCCCGATGCTCAACGCCGCCCGGTCGCCCACGTTCTACGAGTTCGACTCCGCCGACCTGCTGCGGCTGTACCGCGAGATGGACGACCGGGACGAGGAGCCGGTGGTGATCTACCACTCGCACACCGCCACCGAGGCCTATCCCTCGCGCACCGACGTCGGCCTCGCCTCCGAGCCGAACGCGCACTACGTCCTGGTCTCCACCCGGCACCACGGGGAGCAGACCGGTCTGGCCGGCGACGAGGTCGAGTTCCGCAGCTTCCGCATCGTCGACGCCGTCGTCACCGAGGAGGACGTCGAGGTCGTCGAGTCCTACCTGTTCGGCCACTCGCCGACCACCGTCGTCTACGACTGAGGAAGGACCCCGTCTCGGCCCCAGGAAGGACCTCCCTGCCCCCCACCGCTCGTTGAAGGACCCCGTCCTCCCCACCCCTCGCAAGCTCGGGGCGGTGCCCGGGACGGGGCCGGGGACCCTGCAGGCAGGCCGAGGGTGAGGAGGACGGGGTCCTTCTGCGGCCGCCCCCAGGAATGCCCGACGGCGAGCGGGCGTTGCCCGTCCAGACGTCCGTCCCGCTGCGTGACAGCGGCCACGCAAAACCCGAGCCCCTGAGGAGAACAGCACGCCATGGCCATCGAGGTCCGGATCCCGACCATCCTGCGCACCCACACCGGCGGCAGCAAGACCGTCGAGGGCGACGGGGACACCCTGGCCGCGCTCGTCGACGACCTCGACGCCAAGCACCCCGGGCTGAAGAACCGCCTCGTCACCGAGGAGGGCAAGCTGCACCGCTTCGTCAACGTCTACGTCAACGACGAGGACGTGCGCTTCACCGGTGCGCTCGACACCCAGGTCAAGGACGGCGACTCGGTGACGATCCTTCCGGCGGTCGCCGGCGGCTGACCACCGTCCTCACTCCCTCGGACACGGAAGACTCCTGATGGCCCGCTTCGCCTCCCTCGTCGACTCGCTCGGCAACACCCCACTGGTGGGGCTGCCGAACCTGTCGCCGACCCCTGACGTCCGGCTGTGGGCCAAGCTCGAGGACCACAACCCCACGGGGTCGATCAAGGACCGGGCCGCCATCTCGATGATCGAGGCGGCGGAGAAGGAGGGGAAGCTCAGGCCGGGCGACACCATCCTCGAGCCGACCAGCGGCAACACCGGGATCTCGCTGGCGATGGTCGCCCGGCAGCGGGGCTACCGGCTGATCTGCGTGATGCCGGAGAACACCTCGGTCGAGCGCCGCCAGCTGCTGGAGATGTACGGCGCCCAGATCATCAGCTCCCCGGCGGCCGGCGGCTCCAACCAGGCCGTCGCCGTCGCCAAGGGGCTGGCCGCCGAGCACGACGACTGGGTGATGCTCTACCAGTACGGAAACCCGGCCAACGCCGAGGCGCACTACACCGGCACCGGCCCGGAGATCCTCGCCGACCTGCCCTCGATCACCCACTTCGTCGCGGGGCTGGGCACCACCGGCACGCTCATGGGCGTCTCACGCTTCCTGCGGGAGAAGAAGCCCGAGGTGCGGGTGATCGCCGCCGAGCCCCGGTACGGCGAGCTGGTCTACGGCCTGCGCAACATCGACGAGGGCTTCGTCCCCGAGCTCTACGACCCCGCGCTGCTGGACTCGCGGTTCAGCGTCGGGCCGCAGGACGCGGTCCGCCGCACCCGGCAGCTGGTCGAGCAGGAGGGCATCTTCGCCGGCATCTCGACCGGAGCGATCCTGCACGCGGCGCTGGGCATCGCGGACAAGGAGGTCGCGGCCGGGCGCCGGGCCGACATCGTCTTCATCGTCTGCGACGGCGGCTGGAAGTACCTGTCCACCGGCGCCTACGCCGGCACGCTCGAGGAGGCGACCTCCGCGCTGGAGGGCCAGCTCTGGGCGTGACGACGGTCTCCCGGCCCGCCCGGCTAGCCTGACCGGCGCCGATGGGAAGCGAGCGGGGGAGCACGGCGTGAGGCTGACGGTGGTCGGCTGCTCGGGCAGCGGCCCGGGACCGGCGTCCCCGGCGTCGTGCTACCTCGTCGAGCACGATGGCTTCCGCGTGCTGCTCGACCTCGGCAACGGCGCCTTCGGGACGCTGCAGTCCCTCGCCGACCCGGCCACCATCGATGCGCTGTACCTGTCGCACCTGCACGCCGACCACTGCCTCGACGTCGCCCCGTTCATCGTGTGGCACCGCTACTCGGGGCGCTCCCGGGGGCGACCGGTGCCCCTCTACGCCCCGCCGGGCGCCGACCGCCGCCTCGCAGCGGCCTACTACGGGGACGGTGCCCCCCTGGAGGACGTCTTCGACTTCGCCGTTCTCACCGGCGAGCCGTTCGACCTCGGGCCCTTCGCGGTGCGCACGGCGCGCACCGCCCACCCGGTCGAGTGCTACGCGGTCCGGCTGACCGCCGGCGGCCGGTCGCTGGTCTACACCGGCGACACCGGCGCGAGCGTCGCCGTGGTCGAACTCGCCCGCGGCGCGGACGTCCTGCTGGCCGAGGCCGCCCACCCCGACGTCCCGGATCTCCCGGAGGGCCTGCACCTCACCGGCCGCGAGGCCGGCGAGCACGCCGCCGCCGCGGACGTCGACCGGCTGATGCTCACCCACGTGCCGGCCTGGGTCGATCCCGCGGCGCAGCTCGCCGCGGCCCGGGCGGTCTTCCCCGCCGCCGAGCTGGTCGCCCCGGGCGCCACCTACGAGATCTGAGCGGTTGCCCGGGCGGGCGCGCCCGGGCACGGTGGGCCGGTGGCCGACGACGAACGGGACGGCGTCCGGCTGACCAGTCTCGACTCTCCGCTCGGCGACGGGCTCGAGGTCACCAAGGGGGACCTGGTCGACCACCTCGACGCGAACGCCTTCCGGCTGGTGCCCCAGCTGGCCGGCCGCCCGCTGTCGGTGAAGCGGGTGCGGCCGGGCCAGGAGCCGTTCGTGCAGCGCAACGTGGCCAAGGGGGCGCCGAGGTGGGTGCGCACCGTCCCCGTCTGGTCGGTCGGCGCGCACCGCGAGGTGCACCAGGTGCTCTGCGACGACCGGCGGACGCTGCTCTGGCTGGCCAACCAGCGGGCGGTCGAGTTCCACGTGCCGTTCATCCGCGCCGGCGAGGAGGAGCCGACCGGGATCGTGCTCGACCTCGACCCGCCGGAGGGCGCCGACTTCGCCGTGGCGGTGCGGGCGGCGGAGCTGGTGCGGCGGGCGCTGGCGAACTCCGGCCTCGCCGGGGCGGTGAAGACCAGCGGGTCGAAGGGCCTGCACGTCGTCGTCCCGGTGCGCGGATCGAGGCCCGAGGACGCCGCCGCCGCGACCCGCGCGCTGGCCGCGCGCTCCGCCCGGCTCGGCCCCGACCTGGCGACGACGGCGTACATCGTCGAGGACCGGCACGGCCGGGTCTTCCTCGACTCCACCCGGTCGTACGCCTCGACGGTCGTGGCCGCGTACAGCCCACGCATCCGCCCGGGACTGCCGGTGTCGGCGCCGGTCGCATGGGACGACCTCCCGTCGGTGCGGCCCGGCGACGTCACCGTGCGTACCGCGCCGGAGCGGCTCGGGGACGGCGACCCGTGGACGGCGCTGCTCCCGGACCCGCAGGAGCTGCCCGCCGACCTGGTGGCCGAGGGGCACACCATCCCGGTCGCCCGCGTGCAGGCGATGCACGAGGGCCGCCGTCGCGCCCGCGCCCGCCGCGCGGAGGCGGGGGACTGACGTTCCGCCGCGCCCTCCACAGCGCGCGGCGCCGTCCACAGCCCGCCGCTCGCGCACCGGCACGGGCTCGGCCCTCCCGTGCACCCTCCGGCCATGCCCCTCGACCCGCAGACCACGGCCTGGCTCGACCAGGAGGACGCCCACCTCGCCCAGGTGATCCGGCAGCACCGCTGGGCGGTGCAGTACGTCGGCTCCGGGGAGGAGGACGGCGAACCGGCGTTCGGATACACCATCGGCCTGTTCGGGCTCGGCCACCCCGAGCTCGTCCTGGTGGGCCTGGGCGTCGACACCACGCACGGCGTGCTGCAGCGGGCCGCCGAGGAGGTCGCCGCCGGTCGCGACCTGGTGCCCGGTGAGCTGATCGTCTGGGACGACTGGGAGGGGCGGCTGTGCGTCGAGACCTCACCCAACCCCGGTGAGGTGGTCCTGGGGGCCAACCGCTTCTACCAGCGGCCGCCCGAGTACTCGGTACCGGCCTACCAGCTGGCGTGGAGCCACGCGGACGGGTACTTCCCCTGGGAGGAGGGCTACCCGTGCGGGCCGGAGTGCCAGCCGCGCCCCGGCACGTGGCGGGCGTGAGCCGCGGCCGCCCTCCAGTGCCCGCTGGCCTCGTCCCGGGCCCTCGCCCTGAGCTTGCGAGGGGTGGGGAGGACGAGTCCTTCTACGAGGCGTGGGGGGAGGGGTGGTCCTCGTTCAACCCAGGCCGAGGTCGCGGCGCAGCTTGGCGACGTGCCCGGTGGCCTTGACGTTGTAGCCGGCCTTCTCGATCCGCCCCTCGGCGTCGATGACGAAGGTCGACCGGATCACGCCGACGACCTCCTTGCCGTACAGCTTCTTGGTCCCGTACGCGCCGTACGCGGCCAGCACCCGCTTGTCGGGGTCGGAGAGCAGGGTGATCCCCAGGTCCTCCTTCTCGCGGAAGCGCAGCAGCTTCTCCGGCGGATCGGGGGAGATGCCGATGATGTCGAGCCCCGCCTCGGCCAGGTCCCCGGCGGAGGCGGTGAAGTCGACGGCCTGTGTGGTGCAGCCCGGGGTCATGGCCGCGGGGTAGCAGTAGACGATCACCCGGCGTCCCCGGTGGCCGGTGAGCGAGACCGGGTTGCCGTCGGCGTCGGGCAGCGTGAACTCCGGCGCGGGGTCGCCCGGCGCCAGGCGGACGGGAGCCGTGTCGAGGCCGCTGTCGGTGTCGGTCATGCCGGTATCCTGCCGTGCCCGACCGACGTCCCTCCACGGGGCGCGCCACGGAGGAGAGGCCACCCGGCGGTGACATCGGCCGGCTTCCGCGTCCCGGTCCGCTCCTCGCTCGCTCCTCGCCGCGATGCTGCCGGGGCTGGTCAGCCGGCGAGGAAGGACAGCCGGACGTGCCGCTGCGGGTTGTCGGTGTTGGTGTCCACCAGGCAGATCCGCTGCCAGGTGCCCAGCTGCAGGCGGCCCTCCAGCACCGGGACGCTGGCGTGCGGCGGGACGAAGGCCGGCAGCACGTGGTCGCGGCCGTGGCCGGGGCTGCCGTGCCGGTGGCGCCAGCGCTCGTCCCGCGGGAGCAGGACGTCGAGCCGGGCCAGCAGGTCGTCGTCGCTGCCGGAGCCGGTCTCGATGATGGCCACGCCCGCCGTCGCGTGCGGCACGAACACGTGCAACAGCCCGTCGTCCTCGCCGCGCACGAACTCGGCGCACTCGTCGGTGAGGTCGACCACCGTGGGCACGCCTCCGGTCCGGACCGTCCGCAGCTCTGATCGCATGACCGGTGACGATGACATGGCGGTCCTCCGGACCGCACCGCGGTGACGTCGTCGTCCTACCGGACGACACCGCGGCCCGGTGCCGTCCCCTCCGCGGTTCAGCCGTTGCCCGTGTCCCGGTCGGTGGAAGGACCCCCTCCTTCCCACCCCTCGCACGCTCGGGGCGGTGCCCTGGAGCGGGCCTGCGGGCCTCCGCGACCGGTCCACACCGCGGCCCCGTGTCGTCCCGCCACTATCGTCGGCGTACGTGACCGCAGCAGCCGCGAGCCCGCGCCCCGACGGCCGGGCGGCCGACCAGCTCCGACCCGTGACGATCACCCGCAACTGGCTCGACCACGCCGAGGGTTCGGTGCTCGTCGAGTTCGGCCGGACCCGCGTGCTGTGTGCGGCCAGCGTCACCGAGGGGGTGCCGCGCTGGCGCAAGGGCTCGGGGCTGGGCTGGGTCACCGCCGAGTACGCGATGCTGCCGCGGGCCACGCACACTCGCAGTAACCGCGAGTCGGTCAAGGGCCGGGTCGGCGGGCGCACCCACGAGATCAGCCGGTTGGTCGGGCGCTCGCTGCGGGCGTCGATCGACCTGGCGGCGCTGGGGGAGAACAGCATCGCGGTCGACTGCGACGTCCTGCAGGCCGACGGCGGGACCCGGACGGCGGCGATCACCGGCGCGTACGTCGCCCTGGCCGACGCCGTGTCCTGGCTGGGGGAGCGGCGGAAGCTGGCCCGCGCGAAGGCGATCCTGCAGTCGGTGGCCGCGGTGAGCGTCGGCGTGATCGACGGCCAGCCGCGGCTGGACCTCGCCTACGAGGAGGACGTGCGCGCCGGCACCGACATGAACGTCGTGTGCACGGGCGACGGCAGCTTCGTCGAGGTCCAGGGCACCGCGGAGAACGGCGTCTTCGACCGCTCGACCCTGGATGCGCTGCTCGACCTGGCGGTCGCCGGGTGCGCCGACCTCACCCGGCTCCAGGCCGAGGCCCTGCAGCAGGCCGGCGCCCGATGAGCGCCCGGTTGCTCCTGGCCACCCGCAACCCCGGCAAGCTGGCCGAACTGCAACGGCTGCTGGAGAGCGCCGTCCCCGGGGTGGCCGTGGTGGGCCTGCGGGACGTGCCGGAGTACCCGGAGGCCCCGGAGACCGGCGTGACGTTCGCGGAGAATGCGTTGCTCAAAGCGCGAGAGGCGGTCCGGTACACGGGCCTGCCGGCGGTCGCCGACGACTCGGGCCTCAGCGTCGACGCGCTCAACGGGATGCCCGGCGTCCTGTCGGCGCGTTGGTCGGGCCGGCACGGGGACGACGACGCCAACACCGCGCTGCTGCTCGGCCAGCTCGCCGACGTGCCCGACGAGCGGCGCGGCGCGGCCTTCGTCTGCGCGGCCGCGATCGTGACCCCGAACGGCGCCGAGCGGGTGCTGGAGCGCTCGTGGCGCGGCCGGGTGGTCCGCGGGAAGCGGGGTGGCAACGGCTTCGGCTACGACCCGGTGTTCGTGCCGGACGGGCTGGACCTCACCGCGGCCGAGCTGACGGCGGCGGAGAAGGACGCACGCAGCCACCGTGGGCAGGCGTTCGCCGCGCTGGTCCCCCTGGTCCCGGAGCTGCTCGTGCGGTCCTGACACCGGCCGGCTGAGACGTTCGGCCGGTCGACCAGCTGGTGGTCTGGTTCGACGCGACGGTCGCCGTCCGGCTCCGACCGGGTTCCCGCGGCCCCGACGAGGTCGGGGCCGCGGGCGCCTGGTCAGGGCGTCGGCTCGGCCCCTGCGCCCGGTGCCGGTGCGCTCCCCGGCGACTCCTCCGACGGGTCGCCGGAGGAGTCGGTGGGCTCACTGCCGGTGGCCCGCCCGCTGCCCGAGGACGTCGTGGGCGTCGCCGGCTCGGACCCGTCGCTGCCGGACTCCTCGTCCTCCACCGTCGAGCCGTCGTCCGTCGGGGTGACCGGTGCGCCGGTCCCGGTCGCCGGCGCGGTGGTGGTAGGCGACGACGGCATCGACGGGTCGGACTCCTCGGACTCCTCGGACTCCTCCTCGGACGACGACGCGGTGGTGATCGCGCCGATCGTCGTCGTCCTGGCGGTCTCGGTGGCGCCGACGAGCGCGGACACCGGCTTCTGGCCGATCAGCTCGATCCCGGTCACGATGCCCATGGCCATGACGAACACGGCTGCGGCGTAGGCGGCCACGCGGGTCCAGCGCGGCCTGCGTCGCGGAGCCGGTGCGTGGCGTGGGTCGATGCGGGCGGGCAGTACGCGGGTGGCAGGGGCCGCGTCGGGCTCGTCGACGACGCGGGCGTGGCGCCCGGTGAGCTGCCCGCGGGCCCGCTGCAGCCGCTGGTTCGTCCTCTGCAGGGAGCTGCTGTAGAGCGCGGCGCTGACGGTGCTGATCACGCTGGCCAGCGCGGCGCCGACCAGGGTGCCGGCGAGGCCGAAGAAGGAGGCCACCACGGCGGAGGACACCGCGGCCAGGGCGCCGGCGGCCACCTGGGTGGCGCTGAGCTGGACGCCCTGCGGCCTCTCCTCGGGCTGTTCGGAACGGTCGGTCGTCTCGGGGCGCGGGGAGGTCATGAGCTCCGACGGGGTTGATGACGTGCAGGGAAGAGGGACCTGGATCGGGCAGCACTGCGCGCCAGGCCTGCTCGCTCAGCCTACGGGTCCTGTTGCAGGCTGTCCGACCCCGCTCACGCTCAGCAAGCCGCTGACCTGCGGTGACGCAGCGGTGTGATTCCCCTCTCCGGGCCCGACCTAGAACGGTGGTGGGTCGTCGGCGGGGTCGGCCGCCGGTGGTGGTTGGTCGGGTGGGCGGGTGAGCACGCGGGGGCCGGTGAGTTGCAGGCCGGGTGGTCGGCTGGTGCGGGTGACGCCGGCGGGGGTGGTGACGGTGAGGATGCCGTCGGGGGTCATCGCGTAGGTCCAACCCGGGGCGAAGGTCTTCAGCCGATGGTGCCGCCGACACAGACAGCACAAGTTCGAGCAGGCGGTGGCCCCGCCGGCGGCGTGCGGAATGACGTGGTCGGCATCCGCCCAGCCGGCCCGGTTGTCACACCCCGGATGCCGGCAGGTGCGATCCCGCGTCTGGACGAACCGGTCCTGCGCCGCGGTCGGCTCGTAGGCGTCGGTCGGTGCGGGCCGGGTGATCACCGGGCAGCCGCAGTCGCTCCCCGGGTGGTCGCGGCAGCCGCGCCGGCCAGCGGCGCGCAGCTCGCGCAGCGTGGCGAGGGCCTGCAGGGCGCCTGCGTCGTCGGTGAAGGAGAAGGTCAGGCTGCCCCCGGGCGGTGCTTGAAGGCCGATGGCGTCGAGCTGGGCCAGCAGGTCGCGCACGTGCGCAGCGGTGATCGGCGTGCCGGCCACCGCCCCGGTCGGCTCGACCACCGATCCGGGCCGGGCGAACGCCGGCGGCACCGGGGCGCCGGAGGCCAGGAACCGCTCCGGGGTCAGCGCGCCGACCGGCACCTGCACCTCCACGTGTGCGGCGACCGGGTCGGGCACCAGCCAGGGGCGCTGGATCAGGTCGGCGAGCACGCCGACGCGCAGCATCCCGATCGGGCGGTCGTCCCCGGCCTGCTTGGCCCGCCAGGCCAGCTCGTCGAGCGTGGCCTGGCACGCCGCGGCCAGCTCGTCGGGCATCCCGGCGACCAGCTCGCTGATCCCGTCGCCGACCGGACGGCGGCGGACGTTCACCGCCCGGTGCACCTTATCCCGCCGCCGATCCGACGCCGCGGCGTCCCGGGCGGCCAACTCGGCGCGCAGCCGCTCCTTGAGCTTGCGGATCGACAGCGACGCGGCCTCGGGCAGCACCGCGGCCTCCACCTCCGCGAGGACAGCGGGGTCGGCGTCGCGCACCTTCCACCCCAATTCCTCGGCAAAGGTCCGGGCCCGCGGCCAGTCCAGCCGGCCCTGGGTCAGCTCCGCGTGCGTGGCCCGCAGCGAGCCGGTCAGCGTCAGCGCGTGCTCGGTCAGCGTGGTCGCCGTCGCCCGCGCGCAGTTCACCGTCAAGGCCAGTTCGTCGGCGAAGAACTCGCTCACCCCCTCCGGCGCCCCCACGCCCGGCACCGCGTCGTCCCCGGCTTCAGCCGCGGCACCGGGCTGACCGGGCTGCCGGTCGGCCGAGGCCGGCCGGTCGGCGGCGAACGCAGCCACCAGCTCCAGCTCGTAGGCGGCCAGTTCGGCCTTGAGCTGCTGCACCCGCTGCAGCTCCAGCGCCTTCTCCTCCGGCGAGCGGGCGTGCACCGGAAGGATCTCGCCCAGCGACGGCCACGCCGTCCCCGGCGGCGCGACCAACGGCAACTCGACGTCGGTCACCGTCAGACCGACGCCGTAGCCACCACCGATGAACACACCACGAACCTACGGCGCAGGTACGACACTTTCCGGCCCTGACCAGCGAAGACCGCTGACCGGTCGCCGTCGACACGGCCGGAGCGGACAGCCATGCCGCCCCGGTGCGTGTGCGCAGAGTGGTGCCCGACCTGACCAGTGGGTCGTTGGAGGCGGCGACGGCCTTGTCGGCGACGTTCTCGGGCTCGAGCTCGTCACGGACCACAACTGGATCGTGACGCTCGCCGACCCGCAACGGCCCGAGGTGCAGGTCGGCCTCATGACGCACGACCAGACCGCGCCCGTCGTCCCGGACGTCTCCACCGAGGTGGACGCCTGTCACGCGGCGGCGGTCCGGGGCCGCGCCGAGATCGTGACGGCGGGCCGAGCAGGCGGACCGCCCGGCCCGCAGGCAGAGTGGCGGGGTGCGGGTGACGGTGAACGACGTCCGGACACTGAGCTTCGACGACGGGACCGAGGTGACCGCGGCCTCCGCGATCGCGCCGCTCGGTGACGGCTGGCTGATCGCCCAGGACGACTCGACGTCCGCCGCATGGTGCCTGGCCGGCTCGGTGACCCCGGTGCGCCTCCTGCCGCCCGTGGACGGTCACGACCGGTTCAGCGAGGCGGCGGGGACCAAGCACCTCAAGCCGGATCTCGAGGTGGCCTGCCCGGCGGAGGTCGACGGGAAGCCGGCTGTCCTGCTGCTCGGCTCGGGTTCGACGGCCCGACGCACGCGGGGCGTGCTGGTGCGCCTGGACGACGGGCGTCCCGTGGCGCAGGCCGGGGAGCTTGCCCCGCTCTACGGACGCGTGGCTCGGCGCCTCGGGCTCCAGGACGACCAGCTCAACCTGGAGGGCGCCAGCCGGCACGGCGACACCGTGCGCTGGTTCAACCGCGGCAACCTCGCCGCGGGGGTGCGGCCGGGCAGCGTCGACGTCCCGCTGGCGGGTCTGGTCGACGCCGTCCTCGGCCGGGTGGACCCCGCGTCGGTGCCGGTCGAGCGGCCGCGGGTCTACGACCTGGGCGAGGTGGACGGCGTGGGGCTGGCGGTGACCGATGCGATCGCCCTGCCCGACGGCCGGCTGCTGCTGAGCGCCGCCGCCGAGGACACTCCCAACGCGGTGGACGACGGGCCCGTGGTGGCTGCCGCGCTGGTGCTGGTCGACGGGGAGACCGTGCTGGACGTCGGCGCGATCCCCGAGGTGGACGGGCGCGTGCCCAAGGTCGAGGGACTGGCCCTGCGCGCCGTCCACGGCGAGGAGGTGCAGTTGCTGGCCGTCGTGGACGACGACGATCCCACCCGGCCGTCCACCGCCCTGGAGCTCCGGGCCGAGCTCGGCTGACCCGAGTGCGGGAGGGGGGAGTCGAACCCCCACGCCCGAAGGCACCAGATCCTAAGTCTGGCGTGGCTGCCGTTACACCACTCCCGCGTGGGCACAGAGTATGGGGACCCGCCCCTGCGGGTGGCCTCCGGCCGACGGACGCGCCCCATCCCGCGCCGTCTGGCAGGCTGTCGCCCGTGCCTCGCGACCCTCGACAGATCCAGCTGGAGATCGACGCCGCCCGTGAGTCGCTCGCGGCGACCCTGGACCAGCTGGTCTACCGGAGCAGCCCGCAGCGCCTGAAGTCGAAGGGGCAGGCCGCCGTCCAGCACTTCCTGCAGACGCCGGCGGGCATGGCCACGGTCGGCACACTCGGCCTCCTGATGACCCTCGTCGTGGTCCAGAAGGTCCGGCACCGCGACGACTGACGTGCGGCATCCCACCGCGACCCGGTCGGCCCGGGTCAGGAATCGGTCTGCTGAAGGGCCCCCTCCTCCCCACGCCTCGCAAGCTCGGCGCGGGTCCCGGAAGGGGGCCCGGCCGGGTGGTCGCCGGCACCGATCGGGCGGTGCGCGTCTGCGAGACCAGTCATCCGCCGGCTGGTGAGTCAGGCCGCCGAGGGCCGGGCCCTGCGCAGCAGCGGCCGGACGACGGTCTCGAACACCTCGTCGACGTAGGCCGGCTCCAGGGGCTCGCCGATGAGCAGCCAGCGCTGGACGATCAACGCGCTGGCCGCCTCCGCCGTCACCGAGAAGTCCATGTCGGGGCGGACCTCGCCGCGCGCCTCGGCCCGTGCCCACATCGCGGCGAAGGCGTTGCGCCACACGGCCAGCGGCCCGTCGCGGAAGGCCTCCACGAGGGCCGGCTGGTACTGCATGGCCGGCAGCAGGGACCGGGCCGCCGCGCCCGCAGGGCTCTGCACCGTCGTGACGACCAGATCCATGAGCGCCCGCACATCGCCCTCGACCGACCCGGTGTCCGGCGGCACGGCGATCGCCCGGTTGATGTCGGAGATGGTGTCGACCACGAGGTCGTGCTTGGTCCGCCAGCGGCGGTAGATCGTCGCCTTGCCGACGCCGGCCTCGGCGGCCACGGCGTCCATGGTGAGCGATCCGTACCCGACCTCGGCCAGCAGCCGCAGGATGGCCGCCCGGATCACCCCGTCCCGGCTGGGGTCGCGGGGACGCCCGCCGCGCGAGGAGCGCGTCGGCTCGGACTGCTGCACAGCGACCATGGTGCTGACCTTAGACATTCAAGTCAGTGACGACGACGGAGAAGCGCGTGCGCGCCACCATCTGTGCTGGATCGTCCCGTGTCGCCCGACCGCGCGCCTGTCCGGTCCGGCCGCGGGCCTCGGTCATCCTGCTGGCGTGGCGAGCACCAACGGCCCGACGCGGCGCCGGGAGTACTGGCACGTCCCCGTCCGCGCCACCCGCGTCCTCCTGGCGACCTCGGACGCGCAGCTGCTGTCGGAGGTGGCCTCCACGGCACGCGCGCTCGGGTTGTCGGTGTCGGCGGCGCCGGACCTGCTCGACCTCGACGACGAGGAGGGCAGCCGCGGCATCGAGCGGCTCTTCCGCCGGCTGGCCCGCGAGGTGACGACGGCGGAGGCCGAGGACGTCCGGGTCGCGACCGACCCGCCGGAGGAGTGGTCGGCGCTGGCCGCCCGGCTGCTCACCGCCCCGACGCTGGCTGTCGAGCTCGCCCGTCGCGGGATCACCGCGGAGATCGGCCTGCTGGCCGAGGCCGAGCTGTGGTCGGTCTACCAGCCGATCGTCCGGCTGGCCGACCGCGCCGTGGTGGCCCACGAGGCGCTGCTGCGCGGCCTCGTCGACGGCCGCGACGTCGGCGGCGAGGACCTCTTCTTCGTCGCGGAGTCCGCCGGGTGGCTGTCCCGGCTGGACCGGATCGGCCGGGAGTCGGCGATCACCGGGGCGGCGCCCTGGGTCGGGGACGCCACCCTGTTCGTCAACTCCGACCCCGCCTCGACACGTCGTCCGCAGGCGGACCTGGCCGGAACCCAGCAGGCGCTGCAGAACGCCGGCATCGACCCGGCCCGGCTGGTCGTCGAGGTCGGCGAGGTGTCCGCGGTCAAGGACCGCGGCCACCTGCTCTCCGTGCTCGAGCACTACCGCTCGCTGGGCTGGCGGGTCGCCCTGGACGACGTCGCCGCCGGCTGGTCGAGCCGTTCGCTGCTGGCCGCCGTCCGCCCGGACGTCGTCAAGCTCGGCAAGGCGCTGGTACGGGCGCTGCCGGACGACGGCGCGCGCACGATGGTCCGGTCGGTCGTCGAGCTCGCGCACACCCTCGGCGCGCTGGTCGTGGCCGAGGGCGTGGAGACCGAGCGAACCGCCGAGGAGGTGACCCGGCTCGGCGCCGACCTGGGTCAGGGCTGGCTGTTCGGCCGTCCCGTCGCCCCGCACGAGGTCAGCGCAGTCCCCAGCCGGTGAGCACCGGGCGGGCGTGCTCGTGCCCGAGCACCCCGTAGGAGCCGGCCGGAAGGGCGAGCAGGGCACCCGCCCGGGGCTCCAGCCCCAGCCAGCGGGCGGTGAGGATGCGCAGCACGTGCCCGTGGGCGACCAGCACGACGTCGCCGTCGGCGAGCAGCGGCCGGGCCCGGTCCAGCACCCGGTCCACCCGCACGCCGACGTCGGCCAGCGTCTCGCCGGGTGTCTCGCCGGGGACGGTGCCGTCGACCCAGATGGACCAGGGCTGGCCCAGCTCCTCGCTGATCGCCGCCGTGGTCCGCCCCTCGTAACCGCCGTAGTCGAGCTCCACCAGGTCCTCGTCGGTGGCGGTGGGGGTGATCCCGGCCAACTCGGCGGTCCGCCGCGCCCGCAGCCGTGGGCTGACCCACACCGCGGCGAACGTGCGGCCCGCGAACACGCCCGCGAGCCGACGGGCCTGCTCCTCGCCCTCCGGCAGCAGCGGCAGGTCGGTGACGCTGGTGTGCTGGCCGCTGAGGCTCCACTCGGTCTGCCCGTGGCGCAGCACCACGATCTCACCCATCGGACCTCCTCCGTGCCGGCGGTCACATCCCGGAAGAGCAACGCCCGATGCGTCTGCTGCCGCCTCCAGTGCCCCTGCGGCAGCAGGTCGCAGGGCGAGCCGACCCCTGGAGGGACCATGACCACGGTCGCACCCACTGACACCTTCGCCCTCGGCGGGGACCTGACCGTCCACCGCCTCGGCTACGGCGCCATGCAGCTGCCCGGCCCCGGCGTCTGGGGTGAACCGGCCGACCCGGAGAACGCCCGCCGTGTCGTCCGCGCCGCCGTCGAGCAGGGCGTGGACTTCATCGACACCGCCGACTCCTACGGCCCGGTGGTCAGCGAGCGGATCATCGCCGAGGCGCTGCACCCCTACCCGGAGGGTCTCGTCATCGCCACCAAGGCCGGCCTGACCCGACAGGGGCCGGGCATCTGGACGCCGGTCGGCCGCCCCGCCTATCTCAAGCAGCAGGTGGAGCTGTCGCTGCGCACGCTGCGGCTCGAGCGCATCGACCTCATCCAGCTGCACCGCATCGACGTCGAGGTGCCGCTGGCCGACCAGCTCGGCGCCTTCCAGGAGCTGCAGGAGCAGGGCAAGGTACGCCACATCGGCGTCTCCGAGGTCTCGGTGGCCGAGCTCGAGCAGGCCCGCGAGATCGTCGACGTCGTCAGCGTCCAGAACCTCTACAACCTGACCAACCGGCAGTCGCAGGACGTCCTCGACGTGTGCACGGCCGAGGGGATCGCCTTCATCCCGTGGTTCCCGATCGCCACCGGTGACCTCGCCGCGCCGGACAGCCCGGTCGCCGACATCGCCCGCGAGCTCGGCGCCACGCCGTCCCAGGTGGCGTTGGCCTGGCTGCTCCAGAAGTCGCCGGTCGTGCTGCCCATCCCCGGCACCAAGTCCGTCGAGCACCTCACCGAGAACCTCGGCGCCGCCCGGCTGACCCTCTCCGCCGAGGACATGGCCCGCCTCGACGCCCTGGCGTAGAAGAGGACCGCCCTCGGAGCCGCCCCTTCCAGGACGTCCCCGAGCCTGCGAGGGAACGCCCTGCAGTCCTTCTTCAGTGCCAGCGGCGCAGGGCCCCGAGCCGCATCCGCCGCCGGGGTGCGCGCTCCTCGGCGCATCGTGCGGGCCGCACCTGGTGGAGGACGACCGCGCGGCGTGCCGAGGTGGCCGCTCGGGGGTGCGTCAGCGGGTCGGCCGTGACCGAGAGAGCCGGCTCCCCGTTGTCGACGGGGCCGTCGAGCTCGAGTCGGTCGGCGAGCCCGGCCGAACGGATCAGGCGGCGGGTGGCCGCCGGCGCACCGACGATGCGGCACCGGCGCCCGGCGGCGGAGAGCGCGTCGGTGAAGAGGCTCAGCACCTGCAGGCCCGAGAAGTCCCGGAAGCGGGTGCCCGCGACGTCGACCACGACCGCACCCCGCCCGACGACGGCGGCCTCCTGGAGGGCCCGGGCGAGCCGGGCGGCGGTCGAGGCGTCGGCGTCACCGGAGAGCCGGACGACGACCTGGTCCGGTGCGGGGACCAGAGCGATCTGCAGGTGCGGCACGGGTACCTCGGCAGGGGTGTCCTGCACCGCCGACGGTTTCGGGCGGTCGTCCCGACGGTAGTGCGGGTCGCCGCCGTCCACAACCAACGGTGCTCGCGCGGTTGCGCAGCGCGCTTGTGCGTCGCGGCGGCCCCCGGCGCAGCGGCCGGAGGTGACGCGCGGCACGATGACGGCGTGGACGCCGAGGACTTCCGCCAGATCAGGAACGCCGTCCGGACCCTCGTGCGGGAGGTCGTCGTCCCGCTCGAGGAACGGATCGAGGACGAGGACCGCATCCCCGACGAGCTACGCGAGCGCACCGCCGAGATGGGGTTGTTCGGGTACGCGCTGCCCGAGGAGTACGGGGGGCTGGGCGTCTCGATGGCCGAGGACGTCGAGCTGGCCTTCGAGTTCGGCTACACCACCCCGGCCTTCCGCTCCCTGTTCGGCACCAACAACGGCATCGCCGGCCAGGTGATCGCCAAGTTCGGCAGCGAGGAGCAGAAGAAGGCGTACCTGCCCCGGCTGGCCTCGGGGGAGCTGATCGGCTCCTTCGCGCTCACCGAGGCCGAGGCCGGGTCCGACCCCGCCGGGCTGCGCACCACCGCCCGCCGGGACGGCACGGACTGGGTGCTCGACGGCGCCAAGCGCTACATCACCAACGCGCCGCTGGCCGACCTGTTCGTCGTCTTCGCCCGCAGCGACCCCGAGCAGCGCGGCGGCCGCGGGATCTCCAGCTTCGTCGTCGACGCACGCACGCCCGGGGTCACCGTGGGCCCGCACGACAAGAAGATGGGGCAGGCCGGTGCCTGGACCGCCGAGGTCTTCTTCGACGACGCCCGCGTGCCCGCCGACGCGCTGGTCGGGGAGGAGGGCCGCGGCTACGCCAAGGCGCTGACCGTGCTCTCCCGCGGCCGGCTGCACATCGCCGCGCTGTGCGTCGGGATGGCCCAGCGGGTGCTCGACGAGTCGGTCGCCTACGCCGCGACCGCCAAGCAGGGCGGCGCGCCGATCGGCCGCTTCCAGCTGGTCCAGGCCCACCTCGCGGACATCCACGCCGAGCTGCTGGCCGGCCGGGCGATGGTGCGCGACGTCGCCGCTCGTTACGACACCGGCGAGGACACCTCGATCGGCCCGTCGTCGGCGAAGCTCTTCTGCACCGAGAATGGTCGGCCGCGCCGTCGACCGTGCGGTGCAGGTGCACGGCGGCCTCGGCTACCTCCGCACCACACCGGTCGAGCGCTTCTACCGCGACGCCCGGCTCTACCGGCTCTACGAGGGCACCAGCGAGGTGCAGCGGGTGATCATCGGCGGCGGGCTGCTGCGTGACGCCGGCATGCCGCGTGGCTGAAGAAGGACCCTCCTGCCCCCCACCGCTCGCGAGCTCGCGGCGGGACCCTGCAGGAGGGCCGGACGAGCGGGCCGTCCGGCGGGAGGTCGTCGGTGAGCTCGGCGCGGCGCTGCGCGACCTGGTCGACGCCGCCGTCCGCACCGAGGTGTCGGCCGGGGAGCTGGCGGCCGTCGCCGAGGCCGCCCGCGAGCTCACCGCCCGGCTGCGCGTCGCCGGGCGCGAGCTGAACGAGGTCGCCACCGTCGACGACCCGGACGCCGGTGAGCGCTGGTACAGCCCCGTCTACGGCCCGGGCAGCCCCGTCGCGCCGCCGCTGGTCGCCAGCGACACGTCCGACGGGCGGGCCACCGGCCGGGTCACCGTGGGCAAGCCGCACGAGGGCCCGCCGGGGCTGGTGCACGGCGGGGTGGTGGCCACCCTGCTCGACCACGTGCTGGCTCGCGCCGTGCGGACGGCCGGGCGCGGCGGGCTGACCGCCACGCTCACGGTGCGCTACCGCCGGCCGGTGCCTCTCGGCGTCCCCTTGCTGGTCGCCGCGGAGATGGGACAGACCGAGGGCCCGCGCACCACCGCCACCGCGCGGCTGGTCGCCGAGGACGACCCCGACACCGTGCTCGCCGAGGCCGACGGGCTGTTCGTCGCGCTGCACCCGGAGCGGTCGGCCCAGGTGTTCGCGTCGATGGACCGGCCGGTCGGCGCCTGGACGGCGCACGGTGGAGACGACTGAGTCCCGTAACGCCGCAGCTTCTCTCCGTGACCGTCCGCGGGCCCGACGAAGCCGGCACCTGCCGGGACCACGTACCACCAGCTCGCGCGCCGGATGGTCCGATGAGCGGATGCCCGAGCAGTACCCGGTGCAGGCCGAGCTGTCCCGCGGGCACCGGCCGCCGGAGGGGTAGCGCAAGCGGCGGGCCGACCACGTACTCGAGCTGGAGCCGGGGCTCCCGCTCGTGGTGGTCGAGGCCAGGTCGTGCGCCAGCGCGATGCCTGTCCGCGGCGGGTCGGCACTGCGCCCAGCGCCTCGGCGGTCGGGACCGCGGCGTGCGCCGGCGTTCCCTCGGCGAGGGTGGCCACGTCCATGACCCGCGAGCGGCGATCGAGCACGGCGACCACCTGCATGACGCAGACGGCCGTTCCCGAGCTCGAGCTGGCGGCGGTCCAGCGATGGGCCGCAGTCGTGTGCCCGGACGAGCTCTCCACCAGGTGCGGATCGAGGCGGAGGTCTCCGGCCGCGACGTCACGATCGTGGAGCGCTGGGCGCCGTGGTGCCCGGACGACGGGCCGGAGTGGACCCGCTTCCCGGTGGCGCGTCTCCGGTACCTGAGGTCACGGGGCGTCTGGCGGCTGTACTGGCGTGACCGCGACGAGCGCTGGCACGAACACCCCGAACTTCCCTTCGCGCGGGACGTCCGCGGCCTGCTTCACGAGATCGACGACGATCCGACCGCGTTGTCCTGGGGCTGACCCTGCGTCGACCGTCCGTGCGGTCCGCGTATCCGGAGCGCCCGGTGGCTCGCCGACGGACGTTCCCGCGAAGACGTGGTCAAGGATGAGGGCTCGACGACGTTCCCGCGGGAACGGCCGGCCCCCGGACTCCGGAGCCGGCCCGGCGGAACAGCTGCGACGAGCCGACCGGCACGAAGCCGGCCGCCAGCACGGCTCGCAGGCTCGCCGCATTGCCCGGCGCGACCGCGGCGACGACCGGCTCGCCGGCGGGCACCTGCTCCAGCGCGGCCCGCACGAGGGCCGCGCCCGCGCCGCGGCTCCGCCGCTCGGGCTCCAGCTCGACGCTCAGCTCGGTGAGCCCGCCGACGCCGGTGCCGAGGACGGCCACCGCCGAGCGGGCCGGGTCGGGGAAGCCGAGGACCCGCAGGTTCCCGCGGACGGCGGCCGCGAAGGACGCTCGCGGGTGGCCGTGCAGGTCGGGCCGTTCCACCAGCGGGCTCGCGCCGCCCCGGCCGCGGGCGACGAGGAGCGCATCGAGGCTGTCGATCCACCCGTCCGGGCCGGCGAGCGCGGTGACCACGCGCGGGTCCTGCGCGCCGCCGAGGCCGTGCACCCCGAGCTCGTGCAGCCGGGCGTCGGTCACGTCGTCCGCGACCGCCAGCACCGCGTGCCCGGTGAACGCGACGACGGCCTCGAGCCCCGGCCGCCACGGGGGCACCCGCCGCCAGGCGCCGTCCGCCGGCGGGAAGCGGCCCTCCGCCGCCTCGGTGAGCAGGGCCGCCAACGGATGGCCCGCGGTCACGACGGCAGGACGCCGGTCCAGAGGGTCCAGCGGTCGGTCTCCACCACCGGCTCGCCGACCGGCAGGCGGGCGGCGAGGACGTCGACGAGCCGGGCGACCTCGCGGTCGTCCAGCTCGTGCAGGATCGAGCGTCCCTTCCGCCGCCGGATCTCCTCCAGGTACGTGTCCCGGTGCGGGTGCACGGCCCGCACCTCCCACAGGACGTGCGTCGTGACGTCGAGGCCGGCCTCGCGCATCAGCCGGGCGAGGGCCTCGGCGTCGGGACGCCGCGCCAACTCCACGTCGAGCAGGCGGGGGAACACCTCGAACAGGTACCCGCGGGGATGCCGGGCGCTGGCGGCCTGACGCACGTCGTCGGCCGTCCGGTCCTGGACGAGGCAGTGGCCACCGGGGCGCAGCAGCCGCCGTGCCTCGGTGACGACGGCGTCCAGGTCTGGCACGTGGTGCACCAGCGCCCGCTCGAAGACGACGTCGGCGGAGGCGTCGGGCAGGGTGGTGGCCGCGGCGTCCCCGAGGACGAACCGGAGCCGGTCGTCGCCGCGTGCCTCCTCCTCGGCAGTGGAGAGCATCACCGGGCTCGAGTCCACGCCCACCACGCTGGCGGCGCCCAGCTCGGCCCAGGCGCGGGCGTAGATCCCGGCGCCGGAGCCGACGTCGGCGACGTCGAGCCCCGCCGGGTCCAGCAGCGACCGCACTGCGTCCCGCCAGGAGGCGTCCACCTCTCGGCCGGCGTAGGTCTTGCGGTTGGCGGGCGCGGAGAAGTCGATCGGCACGGCGTTCAGTCTCGTCCCGCGGCTGTCCCCACGCCTTCGTCAATAGGGCGGGATGTCGAGGTCGGTGCCAAACCTGGGTGGGTGGCTGACCCTCACCTCGCCGTTGGGCATGGTGATCGCCAGGCCGCCGTCGTCAGCCGCATCGAAATGCCACCCCGGTGCCTGGTGCTTGAGCCGGTGGTGGTGCTCGCAGGTGCAACACAGGTTGTCATGAGACGTGGGCCCGTCGGGCCACTCTCGGCGGTGGTCGAGGTCGCACTTCCGAGCGCGGGCGCGGCAGCCCACGAAACGGCAGCGACGATCACGTAGCCGGACGAACCGGTCGAGTTCGGCCCCCGGGGTGTAGCCGTCGGTCGCGCCGGGCGGGCCGAGGGCAGCACCGCGGCGGATGCCGGTGGCGTCGGTGAGGGCGACCAGGCTGCCGCGCAGCTGGTCGACGATGGCGATGTGCGGCCGATGCGCCAGACCGGTGCCGGCGAGGTCGCGCACCCCCATCAGCGCGCCCAGGTCGAGGACCGCGCGCAGCTCGCCATCGGTCCACACGCCATCGCGGATCGCCTGCGCGGCACCGGCCAGCCCCTCCCGGATGGCGGCCTCGTGGCGTGCCGCGGCCCACGAGAGCCATTCCGAGAGTGAACGGTCCCGCACGGGTACGGGTCCGGGTGCTGGTCCCGGTCCCGGCTCAGGTCCGGGGCCGGGCTCAGGTGCGGGGTCGGGCTCAGGTCCCAGTACCGGTCCGGGTTCCAGTTCTGTCGACGACTCGGGCCGAGCACCCGGCGAGGGAAGCGGCACCTCAGCAGGCGACGCCGGCTGCTGCTGACCCGCGGGTGGCTTCGTCGACGGCACGCGCGGCGCCGGATGGCCGGCGGCGGTGTCCGACTCGACGTGGTCGGCGTCGTGCCCGGCCGCAACCGGCTGGGCACGAGTTGTCGCCGGTTCGTACCCCGTCCCGCCGTCCGGAAGATCGTCGAGGTGGGGGGCGGGGCGGGGCATCAGGCTGAAGGCGTAGCCGAGCTCACGGACCAGCGCCGCCGGCACCAGGTGCCCCTCGACCTGCCCGGGTTCGGCGCCGCCGAGCATCGTCTCCAGGGTGGCCACCAGAGTGAGCGCGATGGTGACCGGCGGCATGCCGTGTTCGCCGGGCCGCAAGATCAGGTCCTGCACGACGTCGGCCATCCGCTGCTGCTTGGTCCGCTCGTCACCGTCGACCCGGGCCTGCTCGGCGTGGGCCTCCAGGGTCCGGTAGATCGCCGCGGCGGCCGGCAGCGGCAGATCGATCGCCACGGTGGC
The DNA here is from genome assembly GCF_004571065.1 of Geodermatophilus sp. DF01-2. Lineage (GTDB taxonomy): Bacteria > Actinomycetota > Actinomycetes > Mycobacteriales > Geodermatophilaceae > Geodermatophilus. Next base: position 60,041 of record NZ_SPQN01000002.1, on the reverse strand, counting down.
GGTGCCGTCACGGCGGTCGTGCAGCCGCACCCCCCGCTCCCGGACCGCGGCCACCAGCTTGCGCGCGGCGGCCTCGGCATCACGGCGCAGCACGATCCGCCGGGCACAGTCCCCGAGCTGGGGCGGCGTCTTGTCCTCGAGCAGGCCCAGCACGTGCGCCTCGATGTCGGCCCGCAGCCCGTCATCGGCCACCGGACCCACGACGGTCACCATCTGCCGGGCATGCGCCGGGCTCAGCTCCCCCCGGCCGAACAGTTCCAGCGTGCGCGGCAGCCGCTCGACCAGTACCAGCGCCTCGGCCAGCTGCGCGCCGGCCGCCGCACCGCTGATCCGCAGCGTCGGCGCCACCTCGTCCACCGCCCACTCACTGACCTCGGTCAGCGCCGCCGGCCGCGCCGCCCGGGTCGCCGCCGACATCGCCCCGCGCTCGCCGGGCTGTCGATCGAACAGCGCCGCCGGCCGACACCGGGCGAACTCCGCCAGCGACACCGCGACCACCGCCGACAGGCGGGCGATCTCCCGCGACGCCGCCGCGGCCCGCGCCAACGGCTCCGCACCCGCGGCCAGCAGCCGGTCCAGCTCGGCGGCACCCGCGGCCAGCCCCTCGGCGTCCGGGAACTCGGCGTCGGCGCCAGCGACGGACCCGAGTGCCGTAGCGCTCACCCGGTGCCGAGGCGCCGCGGTATCGAGCGCCCACGCCCAGCCACCGCGCAACTCCGGGTGCAGCACGTCAACGATGAACAGCTTCCCGGCCCCCAGCGTCACCGGAACGGCGTCCGGACGCTCGAGTACCGCGGTCAGGGCGCATTCGGCCGACGATGCACCCGGGGATCCGAGCGGCGCCGTGTCGTCGAACACATGTTCGAATGTATCAGTTGGCGGGCGGCCTCACCAGGAAAGATGCCGTCTGTGGACCCACAGGACCGGATGGGTGCAGGAGCACGACGACTGAATGACAAGGGTCGCGTGGGGTGCGGTCGGCTCCACCCTCGGTCTGCGCTTCGTCAACAGGGCCGGGCCGCAAGGCCAGCGCCTGGGAGGCGCCTGTCAGTTGGCCCGCGGGCCAGGGGTGTTGGCCGGGTCGCCGCCCGGGTCGCGTTCGGGCCCGCCGGCCGGGTGCAGCAGCGGGCCGGGCGCGCCCTCCCCGCGGCCCAGGGCGGCGACGAACTGCTCCAGCACGTCGTCGCCCTTGTGGGACGGCGCCCAGTCCAGCAGCCGGCGGGCACGGGAGGTGTCCAGCGCCGGCGCCTGGGTCCCGATGTCGAGCCAGCCGGGCTCGGTCGGCACCAGGTGGGCGTGGAAGGCCACCGACAGCGCCGTCCGCAGCGCGAACGCCGGCACCGGCACCCGCACGGTGCCGAAGGTCCGCGCGATGGCGTCGGCGTCCAGCACCGGCTCGGCGGCCAGGTTGAACGGGCCCGCGGCGTGCCGGTCGAGCATCCGTTCCAGCGCGTCGGCGACGTCGTCGGCGTGGACGAACTGCACGTGCACCGACGGCAGTGTCAGCGGCAACAGCCGCGCCACCGAGCCGGGGAGCAGCCGCGCGGCGCCGAACAGCAGCGGGCCGAGGAAGTAGCGGCCGATCTCGCTACCGGCCTCCGGCTGCAGCACCAGCGTCGGGCGGACGACGGTGAGCGTCGTCCCCTCCCGGGAGCCGAAGACCTCCCGGACGACCAGTTCGGCCTGCGACTTGTCCCGGCTGTACTGCGCGCTGGGGATGCCGGTGGTCGGCCAGTCCTCGGCCACCTTCCGCCCGCCCGCGCCGGCCGCGTAGGCGCCGAGGGAGGACATGTGCACGAAGTGGCTCACCCCGGCGGCCGCCGCGGCGCGGGCCAGCCGCCGGGTGCCGTCGACGTTGACCCGGTGCAGCCGCTCCGGCTGCCGGCCCGGCTGCAGCGCCCAGGCCAGGTGGACGACGGCGTCGACGCCGTCCAGGAAGCGGGCGAGCACGTCCTCGCTGCGGGTCTCGCCCAGGTCGGCGAGGTGCCACCGGACGTCGTCGTAGGGAGCGCCGGCGGCCGGGTTGCGCCGGACCAGCCCCCGCACCTCGGCCACGCCGCTGTCCGGTGCGGTGAGCCGCCGCAGCAGCGCCGTCCCCACGTTGCCGCTCGCGCCGGTGACGGCGACCTTCAGGCCCTGCAGGCGGTCGCGGGTCGGTTCAGCCATGCAGCGCCGCTACCCGCGACGCGCCCGGCGTACCCGGGCGCAGCCCGACGGAGAGCACCGCGACGAGCAGCATCGCCGCCGCACCGGCCAGCAGACCAGCCGGCGTCCCGGCCGCCTCGGCCAGACGGGGCAGCAGCAGGTTGCCGAGCAGACCACCGAGCATGAGGGCCAGCGACTTCGCCGAGACGGTCGTCGACCGCTGGGAACTCGTCGTCCGCTCGTGCAGCAGCTGCTGGCGCAGCGGCCAGCCGACCGCGTTGAACAGGTAGAACAGCACAAAGGCGGCGGCCACCAGCGCCACCTCCGCGGAGAGCGCCACCGCGGCGACGGTAAGAGCCGCCACCACCGAGCTGACCGCACTGGCCCGTGCCACCGACCCGCCGGCGGACCGGCGGGCGGCCGGAGCCAGCAGCGAGCCCGTGCCCGCGGCGCCGAACGAGACCGCCATGACCACGCCAAACACCGCCGCGCCCCCGGCCGGGCTGCCGACGAGGTCGGCGACGTGCAGCGGACCGAGCAGTTCGAGCGACGTGAGCGCGACGCCGGTCGCGAAGGAGATCAGCAGGAGCAGCCGCAGCAACCGGTCCCGGTGCAACAGTCGGCCGGTGTCCCGGATCACCCGCGGGACCTCCCGGACTCCGGCCGCGAGGGCGGCGACACCGGATTCGGACGGCGGGCGCAGCGGCACCACCAGCAGCGCGACGGCGAGGACGGAGGCGCCGGTCAGCGCGGCCGCGAGCAGCAGCGGCAGGGCGAGGGCCGCGCCGCCGGACGACTCGGCCAGCAGCGGGATGAGCCCACCCAGCACCGCACCGAGCGCGAGGCCGAGGCCGTCGGCGGCCGCCGCCCGGGACAGCCCCGGGGTCACGTCGGCCGCCGGGTCGCCGGCGTGGACGGCGTCGACGTACCAGGCCTCGAGCGGGCCCGAGTCCAGCGCTCGGCCGGCTCCCAGCAGTCCCCACGCCAGGCCGAACACGGCCATGCCCTCGGCCACCGCCATGGTGAGCAGCCCTGCCGTGGTGAGCAGTCCGGACAGGACCAGCACCGGGCGGTGGCCGATGGCGTCGGCCAGCCCCCCGGTCGGCAGCTCCAGCAGCAGGGTGACCGTCGAGTACACGGCCAGGACGACGCCGATGTCGGCGGGGGAGAGGCCGCGCGCCGACGCCAGGAGCACGGTCACCGGGACGCTGATGCCGAGGGGCAGCCAGCGCAGCGCGGTGAGGCCGACGAAGCGGCGCCGCGCCTGCCCCGGGCTCAGGCCGGCTGCGCTCACGAGGGGTACTCGCCGAGCCGGAAGACGTCGACCAGCACGCTCACCAGGGGCTGCGCCCGCTCCTCCCGCTCGGCGCGCCACCGGCGCAGCACCCCGTTGAGCTCCTCGGCCAGCTCCCGGGCGGCGGCGGGGGAGAGGTGCAACCCCCAGTCGTTGAGCGACGTCGCGTCGCGCCACTCGGGATCGAGGTCCTCCCGCTGCTCGGCGTGCGCCGCCAGCATCCGGCGCTGCATCGACAGGGACAGGTGGGTGAACTCCTCGACCACCTCTCGCCCGCCGGGCCGCTCGATGACCTCGTCGGTCTGCCAGCGGGTGCTGCGGTGCCGCGCCTGCCACCAGCGCTCGCGCGCGGAGCCTCCAGGCACCTCCTCGACGAACCCGAGCGCCGCCAGTTGCCGCAGGTGGTAGCTGGTGCTGCCGCTGCTCTCGCCGAGTCGCTGGCCCAGCTTGGAGGCCGTCGACGGGCCCTCGCTGCGCAGCAGGCCGAGCAAGGCGTTGCGCAAGGGGTGCGCCAGGGCGCGCAGCACCCGCGGGTCGTGGACGTCGATGGACGGCTCATCGGGCACACCTCCGACCGTAAACCGCAGAGACTCCTTTGCAAAGGAGGCTCTGCATCAGTCGGCGGCGGCCTCCAGCGACTCGCCGCGGCGCTCGGGCAGCGCGACGGCCGCCAGCGCGGCGACCACGAAGAAGGCGGCGAAGGTGGCGAAGACCAGGCCGTTGCCGCCGGCGGCGAGCAGCGGTGGCACGCACAGCGGCGCGGCGATCGAGGCGATCCGGCCGAATCCGGCGGCCGCGCCGGCGCCGGTGGCGCGCAGCGCGGTCGGGTAGACCTCCGGCGTCACCGCGTAGACCGCGCCCCAGGCGCCGAGGTTGAAGAAGGACAGCACCATGCCGGTGACCAGGACGGCGGTGTCGCCGTCGGCGAGCGCGAACAGCCCGGCGCCGGCCGCGGACCCCAGGAGGAAGACCACCAGCGTCGGTCGCCGTCCCCAGCGCTCGACGAGCACCGCGGCGACGGCGTATCCGGGCAACTGGGCCAGAGTGATCAGCAGGGTGTACCCGAACGACTGCACCAGCGAGAAGCCCGAGGCCACGAGCAGCGTGGGCAGCCAGATGAAGGCGCCGTAGTAGGCGAAGTTGATGCCGAACCACACCGCCCACAACGCCGCCGTCCGCCGGCGGGAACCCGCCGCCCACAGCGCGCGCGCACCGGGCGCGGGGGTCGGCCGCGCAGGGGTCGACGGCACCGGGGCGACACCGGCCGCCGACTCGAAGCGGCGCACCGCGGCCTCGGCCTCGTCGGTCCGGCCGCGCAGTTCCAGGAAGCGCACCGACTCCGGCAGCCCGCGGCGGACGACCACCGCGTACAGGGCCGGGACCGCGCCCAGCGCCAGCGCCCACCGCCAGCCGTCGTCGCTGCGGGGGACGACGAGGTAGCCGATCAGCGCCGCGAGCAGCCAGCCGACCGCCCAGAACGCCTCCAGCGCCACGACCACCCGGCCGCGCACCCGGGCCGGCGCGTACTCGCTGACCAGGGTGGAGGCAACCGGCAGCTCGGCGCCCAGGCCCAACCCGATGAGGAAGCGGAACACCAGCAGCGAGGCCACCGACCAGGCCAGGGCGGCGGCGCCGGTGGCCACCCCGAACACCAGCAGGGTCAGCGCGAAGACCTGCCGCCGGCCGACCCGGTCGGCCAGCAGCCCGCCGAGCGTGGCGCCCAGCGCCATCCCGACGAAGCCGATCGAGCCGATCCAGGACAGCTCGGTCGGGGTCAGCGCCCACTGGACGGCGAGCGCGGCCATGACGAACGAGATGAGTCCGACGTCCATCGCGTCCAAGGCCCAGCCCAGACCCGAGCCGACCACGAGCCGGCCGTGCTCACGCGTGAACGGCAACCGGTCGAGCCGCTGGGCGCGGGTCGCCGAGGTCGCGGTCGCGTCGGTGCTCATCGGCTGTCGCCGTACCCCGGCGGGGCAGCGGCCACGCGACCGGCGGAACGCCCACCGGCCGCGCGACCGGACGGGTGGGTCAGCCGTCGTCCACGGCGTCGGAGCCGTACGCGGCGGTGGTGGTGGTGAAAGGAGTGGCGGCGAGCGCGATGCCGGCGGTGACCAGCCGCCAGTGGCGGTCGACGCGGGGTGCTCCCGGGTCGCCGGTCAGGACGGGAACCGCCGCGAGGGCCGCGCTCCGTGCGGCAGCGGCTGGGCGGTGCGGTCGGGAGGCGGTAGAACGAGGCCATGACCGTCAGCTACTTCGCCCTCTACCGGACGCCGGACGACCCGGCCGACTTCGAGCAGCACTACTTCGGCAGCCACGTGCCGCTGGTCGAGAAGACACCCGGCCTCGTGGCCAACCGGGTGCACCGGGTGACCCGCCAGTTCGTCGGCGAGCCCGGCTACCACCTGCTCGCCGAGCTCGTCTTCGAGTCGCCCGAGGCGATGAAGGAGGCGTTCCGCTCCCCGGAGTGGGCCGCGGCCGGAAAGGACCTGGGTTCGTGGGGCGGGACGGACCTGGTCACCATGTTCTCCGCCGAACCGCACCGGCCCGAGGGCGACTGACCTCCTGGTGGTGGGGCGGCTCCGCGCTGGTGGGGGACGGCGCTTGGCCGGGGTGGCCCGGTCGTGGGGGTCGGGAGGATCTCCCGGCCGGGACATGGGCAGCGGCTCCGCGCTGGTGGGGGACGGCGCCTGGCCGGGGTGGCCCGGTCGTGGGGGTCGGGAGGATCTCCCGGCCGGGACATGGGCAGCGGCTCCGCGCTGGTGGGGGACGGCGCTTGGCCGGGGTGGCCCGGTCGTGGGGGTCGGGAGGATCTCCCGGCCGGGACATGGGCAGCGGCTCCGCGCTGGTGGGGGACGGCGCTTGGCCGGGGTGGCCCGGTCGTGGGGGTCCGGAGGATCTCCCGGCCGGGACATGGGCAGCGGCTCCGCGCTGGTGGGGGACGGCGCCTGGCCGCGGTGTCGTCCGGTAGGACGACAGTGCTATTGGTCGAAGTCCACGGTCACGGCCTCCGACAGCGGCAGCGTCTGGCAGGTGAGCACGTAGCCGCCCTCGACCTCCTCCGGCTCGAGGGCGTAGTTGCGCCGCATCGCGACCTCGCCGTCGGTGACCCGAGCCCGGCAGGTGCCGCAGACGCCGCCCTTGCAGGCGAAGGGGAGGTCCCCGCGCACCCGCTGGGCCGAGTCGAGCACCGGGACGTCACGGGGAAGGGCCATGGTCGTCGTCCGGCCGTCGAGGACGACGGTGACCTCGCTGCTGGGCCCCGACACCGTCTCCTCGTCGCCGCGGACCGGCTCGGGCGGGACGTCGTCGACGTAGAACAGCTCCTGGTGGACCTTCTCGGCCGGGACGCCGAGCCGGGCCAGGAGCTCGCGGGCGTCGCTGACCATCCCGTGCGGACCGCACAGCCACCAGTGGTCGACGTGCTCGGCGTCGACGAGGTTGTCGACGAGCGTGCGCAGCCGGGCGCCGTCGAGCCGGCCGCTGGTCAGCTCGGCGTCCCGTGGCTCGCGGGACAGGACGTGCACGAGCTGCAGCCGGGTGCCGTAGCGGTCCTTCAGGTCGGCCAGCTCGTCGGCGAACATCACCGTGTTCGTACGTCGGTTGCCGTAGAGGACGGTCACCGTCGACTCCCCGTCGCGCAGCACGCTTGCGGCCAGCGAGAGGGCCGGGGTGATGCCGGAACCGGCGACGACGAAGACGTGGTCGGCCGGAACGGCGAGGTCGGCCGTGAAGGTGCCCGACGGCGGCAGCACCTCGATCTCGTCACCGACCGCGACCTCGTGCACCAGGTAGGAGGAGAAGAAGCCCCCGGGCACCTCGCGGACGCCCACGCGCGGAGCGGCACCCACCGGGGCGCAGATGGAGTAGGAGCGCCGCTCGTCCCGGTCGCCGTCGACGCGGCGCAGGGTCAGCGCCTGGCCGGGCTTGAACGCGTAGTCCTCGACCAGCTCCGACGGGACGTCGAAGGTGATCGCGACCGCGTCGTCGGTCAGCTGCTCGACGCGGGCCACCTTCAGCGGGTGGAACTGCGGCCGGCGCCGGGTGCTCGCGGTCACGCCGTTCCTCCCGTGCCACTCCGCGCCCGTTCCGCTCCTCGCTCGACCGCATGGGTCGCCTCCGCGCTCGCTCCGCTCCTCGCTCGCTGGCGCTCGCTGCGATGCTCACTCGCTGCCGGCTCCTGGTATCTCGCTGCGATGCTCGCTCGCTGTCGTGGCACCTAGATCTCCTTCACGTGCTCGAAGGGCTCCCGGCAGCTGAGGCAGCGGCGCAGTGCCTTGCAGGCGGTCGCGCCGAACTCGCTCAGCTCCTCGGTGTCGGGCGAGCCGCACAGGGGGCAGGACGCCGTCCGGCGCGGAGGCCCGAGCTGGAGCGGCACCGGGCCGTCGGCGCGGACCGGCGCACTGCCCGGCGGCGCGATGCCGGCCTCGGCGAGCTTGCGCCGGCCGGCTGCGGAGATCCAGTCGGTGCTCCACGCGGGGGCGAGCACGGTGCGGACGTCGACGTCGGGGAAGCCGGCCGCGTGGAGTGCGTGCATCAGATCGGCGCGCATCGTGCCCATCGCCGGACAGCCCGTGTAGGTCGGGGTGATCTCCACGACGACGATGCCCTCCACGACGCGGACGTCGCGCAGGACCCCGAGGTCGGCGAGGGTCAGCTGCGGCAGCTCGGGGTCGGTGACCGTCTCGGCGATCGTCCGGGGATCGACGGTGTCGATGTCGCGATATCGGCTGCTCACCGCGGTCACCAGGTCGCCGCCGGGTGCTGCCGCGCCAGCCCCTGCAGGTCCGTGAGCAGCTCGGCCAGCTCCGGGGTGTGCTCGCCGCGCCGGCCGCGGGGTGGTGCGGCGGCCGGCCAGTCGGGTGCCGTGAGGGTCGCCCGCTCGAGCACCTGGGTGAGCACGTCGCTGACCTCGTCCCGCACATCGGCCGGGTCGACCGCGACGCCGGCCGCGGTGAGCCGCACCTCGAGGTCGGTGGCGGTGCAGACGTCGTCCAGGAGCGGCCAGACCGTGTCGACGCCGGCCTGTGCGCGCCGGTGCGACTCCTCGGTGCCGTCCCCGAGGCGCAGCACCCAGCGGGCGGCGTGGTCGCGGTGGTAGGCCAGCTCGTTGACGCCCTTGGCGGCGATCGCGGCGAGCACCGGGTCGCGGGAGTCGCGGAGCCGGGCGAAGACGGCCAGCCGCACGGTCGCGGCCGCCAGCAGCCGGACCATCGTCCGGGCGAAGTCGCCGTTGGGTGCCTCGACCAGGCCGGTGTTGCGGTACTCGTCGGGGTCGCGGAAGTAGGCGAGCGCGTCCTCGTCGGGGATCGACTCGGTGGCCTGCTCCCGGGCCCGGCCGAGGACGCCGACCGAGCCGGCGCGGGCCAGCAGGAGACGGGCCTGGCCGAGCAGGTCGAGGGCGACGTTCGCGACGGCGACCTCCTCCTCCAGCTCCGGCGCCGCGGTGACCCACCGGGTGAGCTGCTGCGCCAGGACCAGGGCGTCGTCGCCGAGCATCAGGCAGTACTCGCCGAGGTCGGCCGGGTCGATGCCCTCGGGGACCGTGGTGTCGACGCCGGCCAGCGGCTCGTCGAAGCCGGTGCCGAAGGCCCAGTGTCCGTCGCCGCCGGAGGCGTGGTCGAGCGCCTCGTACACGGTCTCTTCGTGCGCCATGCGTGTGCTCCTCGTGCGGAGTCGCTCGAGTGCGGAAACCGTCACCGAGCGACTCCGCTCACATGTGGGGGACGTTCTCTGGAATCTCGTAGAACGTCGGGTGGCGGTAGACCTTGTCGCCGCTCGGGGCGAACATCGGGTCCTTCTCGTCGGGGCTCGACGCGGTGATGTCGGCGGCCTGGACCACCCAGATGCTCACGCCCTCGTTGCGCCGGGTGTACAGGTCGCGGGCGGCGTGCACGGCCATCTCGTCGTCCGCGGCGTGGAGCGAGCCGACGTGCACGTGGTTGATGCCGCGCTTGCCGCGCACGAACACCTCGTAGAGCGGCCAGTCCCGCCGGCTGGCCGCCGGTGTGGCCTCGACCGGCACCTCGGGGCCGGTGGGGACGGCGCCGTGCCCGCCCTCGGCGGTGACGTCGGTGCTCATGCCGAGTGCTTCCGTGCGGCGTGCTTGGTGGCGTAGGCGGTCGCGGCCTCGGTGACCCACGCGTTGTCGTCGCGGGCGGCCCGGCGGCGCGCGATCCGCTCGGCGTTGGCCGGGCCGTCGCCGCTGATGACCCGCTTGAACTCGTCCCAGTCGATGGCGCCGAACCGGTGGTGGCCGGTCTCCGGGTCCAGGCGCAGCTCCGGGTCGGGCAGGGTGACGCCGAGGAACTCGGCCTGCGGCACGGTCATGTCGACGAACCGCTGGCGCAGCTCGTCGTTGCTGTGCCGCTTGATGCCCCACGCCATCGACTGCGCCGAGTTGGGGCTGTCGTCGTCCGGCGGGCCGAACATCATCAACGAGGGCCACCACCACCGGTCGACGGCGTCCTGCACCATCGCCCGCTGCGCGGGCGTGCCGCGCATCATCGTCATCAGCAGCTCGTAGCCCTGCCGCTGGTGGAACGACTCCTCCTTGCAGATGCGGATCATCGCCCGCGCGTAGGGCCCGTACGAGGAGCGGCACAGCGGCACCTGGTTGCAGATCGCCGCGCCGTCGACCAGCCAGCCGATGACGCCGACGTCGGCGTAGGTGAGCGTCGCGTAGTTGAAGATCGAGCTGTACTTCTGCTTGCGCTCGATGAGCTTGTCGGTGAGGTCGGCGCGGTCGGCGCCGAGGGTCTCGGCGGCCGAGTAGAGGTACATGCCGTGCCCGGCCTCGTCCTGGACCTTGGCCAGCAGGATCGCCTTGCGCCGCAGGCTGGGTGCGGCCAGCAGCCAGTCACCCTCCGGTTGCATGCCGATGATCTCCGAGTGCGCGTGCTGCGCGATCTGGCGGATGAGCGTCCTGCGGTAGCCCTCCGGCATCCAGTCACGCGGCTCGATCCGCCGATCGGCGGCGATGGTGGCGTCGAAGTGCTCATGGAACGCCGCCTCGTCCAGCGAGTGCTCCACAGTCGGCGTGGACATCGCCCCTCCTCAGGTATTTACTGACCGCCTGGTCAGGAATAGTGTGGCCCAGGACACGGCGGGACACAAGCGCCCCAGAGGTGGGCGCCGGAAGGACGGGGGACGGCGGGCCATGACGACGACCGCGGACCGGCGCGTGGGCGCCGCCCCCGAGCCGGACACGCTCGACCCCGAGGAGCGGATGGGGGTCGACGAGCTGCGGGTCCTGCAGCTCGAGCGGCTGCGGTGGACGCTGCGTCACGCCTACGAGAACGTGCCGCACCACCGCCGGGCCTTCGACGCCGCCGGGGTGCACCCCGACGACTGCCGCGAGCTGGCCGACCTGGCGCGGTTCCCGACGACCGGCAAGGCCGACCTGCGCGACAACTACCCGTTCGGGATGTTCGCCGTCCCCCAGGAGCAGGTGCGCCGGGTGCACGCCTCCTCCGGCACCACGGGCAAGCCCACGGTCGTCGGCTACACGGAGAAGGACATCGACACCTGGGCCACGGTGATGGCCCGGTCGATCCGCGCGGCCGGCGGCCGCACGGGGGACCGGCTGCACAACGCCTACGGCTACGGGCTGTTCACCGGCGGGCTGGGCGCGCACTACGGCGCCGAGAAGCTGGGGTGCACGGTCATCCCCGTGTCCGGCGGGATGACGCCGCGGCAGGTGCAGCTGATCGCCGACTTCCGCCCGCGGATCATCATGGTGACGCCGAGCTACATGCTCACCGTCATCGACGAGTTCGAGAAGCAGGGCCTGGACCCGCGGGCCAGCTCCCTGGAGATCGGCATCTTCGGCGCCGAGCCGTGGACCGAGCAGATGCGCCGCGAGGTGGAGGACCGCCTCGACATCGAGGCCGTCGACATCTACGGCCTGTCCGAGGTCATGGGCCCCGGTGTCTCCCAGGAGTGCGTGGAGACCAAGGACGGTCTGCACGTCTGGGAGGACCACTTCTACCCCGAGGTCATCGACCCGCTCACCGGCGAGGTGCTGCCGGACGGCGAGCTCGGCGAGCTGGTCTTCACCTCCCTCACCAAGGAGGCCATGCCCGTCGTCCGTTACCGCACCCGCGACCTCACCCGCCTGCTGCCAGGCACCGCGCGGCCGGGGATGCGCCGGATGGAGAAGGTCACCGGCCGGACCGACGACATGATCATCCTGCGCGGGGTCAACCTCTTCCCCACGCAGGTCGAGGAGGTCGTCCTCCGCACGCCGGGCCTGTCCCCGCACTTCCGACTGGTGCTCACCACCCGCGGCCGGCTGGACCACCTCGCCGTCGAGGTCGAGGCCCGCCCGGACTGCCCGTCCGAGCGTCGCGACCCCGCGGCCCGGGAGGTCGAGCGCGCGGTCAAGGACACCGTGGGCACCAGCGTGGAGGTGGTCGTGGTGGCGCCGGAGAGCCTGCCGCGGTCGGTCGGCAAGCTCCAGCGGATCAGCGACCGGCGTGAGCGGACAGGGGCGTGAGCCTGTCCGGGACGACGACCGGACGGCGCGGCCGGCCCGGGCACTCGCTGGGGTCCCTGCTGGACGTCGCCGTCGCCGTGTTCAACGAGCGCGGCTACGAGGCGACCAGCATGGACGAGCTGGCCGCGCGGCTGGGGGTCACCAAGTCGGCCATCTACCACCACGTCCCCAGCAAGGTCGACCTGCTCCGGCTCGCCCTGGACCGCGCCCTCGACGCGCTCTTCGCCGTGACCGAGGAGCCGGGCGCCACCACCGGCCGGGCGATCGACCGGCTGGAGCACGTCGTCCGCGGCTCGGTCCGGGTGCTCGCCGCGGAGCTGCCCTCCGTGACCCTGCTGCTCCGGGTGCGGGGGAACTCCGAGGTCGAGCGCGCCGCCCTCGACCGCCGGCGCACCTTCGACCGGATCGTCACCGACCTGGTGCGCGCCGCCGAGGAGCAGGGCGACGTGCGTCCCGACATCGACCCCGCCGTCACCAGCCGACTGCTGTTCGGCACCGTCAACTCGCTCATCGAGTGGTACCGCACGGACGGTGGCCTCTCGGCGGACGACCTCGCCGACGCGCTGGTCGCCACGACCTTCCAGGGCTTGCGCGCCCGACCCTGACCTTCGGGCGTCGGGCGTCAGGGGTGTGCGCGGACGTGCTCGGTGACCAGCTCGGCGACCCGCTCGGGTGCCAGCTCGGGGATCCAGTGGGTCACGCCCTCGAGGACCTCCAGCCGGTAGGGCGCGTCGACGAACTGCCGGGTCTGCTCGGTGGCGGTGCGGCCGAGGAACGCGTCGCCGGTGCTCCACAGGTGCAGGGTCGGCACGCGCACCCGGCCGACCGGGTTCCGGGCGCCGAGCGGCAGCGCCCGGTACCAGGCGATCGCGGCCGAGAGCGCACCGGGCTCGCGCATCCGCTGCACGTAGTGCTCGGCCACGTCGGGTGGCAGGTCGCTGCGCAGGAGCATGCGGCGCAGCGGCTCACCACCGACCGCCAGCAGCAGCCGCTCGGGCAGCACCGGCACCTGGAACAGCGCCATGTAGTAGGAGCGCAGCGCCTGGTCGCTGGAGACGAACGCCTTGGCCATCGCCGCCGGGTGCGGCACCGAGAGCGCGGTGAGGGTGCGCACCCGTTCCGGGTGCCAGGCCGCCAGCGCCCACCCGACGATGCCGCCCCAGTCGTGTCCGACGACGTGCGCGCTGCCGAGCTCGGCCTCGTCGAGCAACGTCAGGACGTCGGCGGTCAGCTCGCGCAGCCGGTAGGCCGAGCGGCCCGACGGCCGGGCGCTGGGGGAGTAGCCCCGCTGGTCCGGTGCCAGCGTGCGCAGCCCCGCTTCGTGCAGCTCGCCGGCCACCGCGGTCCAGGCGGCGGAATCCTGCGGGAAGCCGTGCAGGAGCACCACCGGCTCGCCGTCGGCCGGGCCGCCGTCCCGGACGTCGAAGACCATGCCGTCGCGTCGGAAGCTGTCCACCCCGGGACGGTGCCCGGGGAGCACGGCGGTCATGCCCGCCGCTGGTCGTGATCGCCGACCGCACCGCCGGGTCTCCGTCCTCGCGCTCGAACCCGGGAACGGCTCCGGGCCGTGGTTGCGGTCGAGGAGGTGGGGCCGGAGGTTCCCCGAGGAGGCCGCGGACCGGCTCAGCGGCGGCCGGGAACGGCTCCGGGCCGCGGTTGCGGTCGAGGAGGTGGGGCCGGAGGTTCCCCGAGGAGGCCGCGGACCGGCTCAGCGGCGGCCGGGAACGGCTCCGGGCCGTGGTTGCGGTCGACGAGGTGGGGCCGGAGGTTCCCCGAGGAGGCCGCGGACCGGCTCAGCGGCGGCCGGGAACGGCTCCGGGCCGCGGGTGGAGTCCGGTAGGACGACAATGGACAGAGTGACGGCCACCTCCGATGAGCTCATCGTCCTGCTCGACGACGACGGGACGGCGATCGGCACGATGCCCAAGCCGCTGGTGCACCACGGCGAGACGCCGCTGCACCGGGCCTTCTCCGCCTACCTGTTCGACGACGCCGGCCGGCTGCTGGTCACCCGCCGTGCCGAGGTCAAGCAGACCTTCCCGGGCATGTGGACCAACACCGTCTGCGGCCACCCCGGCCCGGGTGAGGACGACGGCGCCGCGATCGCCCGCCGCGCCGCCTTCGAGCTGGGCCTGCAGGTGGACGACCTGCGCGCGGCGCTGCCGGGCTACCGGTACCGCGCCGAGTTCCGCGGCGTCGTGGAGAACGAGGTCTGCCCCGTCTACCTCGGCCGCTTCGGCGGCACCCCGGCGCCGGATCCCGGCGAGGTGGGCGACTGGGCGCTGCTCGACTGGGCCGACTTCCGCCGGCGCCAGGAGACCGACGCCGGTGACGCCTGGTCGCCCTGGTGCCGGGAGCAGGCCCGGCTCATCGAGGAGGCGGGCCTGGTCCCCGTCGGCTGACCGGCCGGGAGCCGCCCGGTCAGCGCTCGCGCACGTACGGCGCCAGCGGTGGCTCGTCGGGGACCTCCGCTGCGTCGCCCTCGCTGTTCCCGGCGTAGCGGACCATCGCCGTGTAGTCGGCGGCGAAGGTCGCCGGGTCCACCCCGGGCTGGAAGAGGCGCGCGCAGGTCAGCGGCGAGATGCGGCTGCGCTCGGCCGGCCCGTCGTGCTCCAGCGCGTCGACCACGATCGCGTAGCCGACCGGGTCGTAGCTGCCGATGGCGAAGTGGTCGGCGGCGTTGGCCGGGCAGACCTCCTGCAGCGCGATGTTGGCGATGGTGCCCTCGCCGGTGTACAGCGCCGAGCTCGGCGCCGGCGGAGTGTTCGGCACGACGATCTCGTCGGCGACCGTGTAGGCGACGGTGTAGTCGATGCCGGCGAAGGTCTCGGCGCCGCTGTTGAGCGCGGCGAGGAAGCGTGACTGCGAGGCCTGCTGGTGGTTGGCCGGGGTGCAGTCGGCGGCGGCGCAGGCGGCGTCGGCGACCACGGTGCCGTGGTTGGACGGGCTCAGGCCGACGACGTCGTCGACCAGCGCGCGGGTGTCGGGCCACCAGCGCAGCGCCCACCGCGGCACCATGCCGCCCTGGCTGTAGCCGACGACGTCGACGTCCCGCCGGGACTCCTTCGCCATCGTGCGCACGGCGTGCACGACGTACTCGCCGGCGACCTGGATGTCCCCGGTGGCGTCGAACGGCAGCGTGACGGCGCACCAGCGCCACCCGAGGGCGTCGAAGGCGCGCTGGTAGTTCCAGCCGAAGTTGACCTCCGGCGTGAGCGTGGTGCCCGGGACGAGCAGGATCGGGTCCCGGGCGGCGCCGCGGAGGGGGCCGTTGCACGACAGCGACGCGGCCAGGTCCCCCTTCGGCTCGCTCAGCTCGGGCCCGGACCGCGCCGGTGCCGAAGGGGCACCGGGCACGGACGGCGGTGCGGCCGAGGCCGGCGCTCCACCGACGAGCACCAGCGCCGCGACCGCGGCGACGACGACCCTGACCCGACCTGCACGCACGGCAGCTCCTCACGGACCCATGGCGTGCCGGAGGCGGTCCGGCACGCGCGGTGGCGACAGGCTACGGACGGTGGGTGTGGCGCGCACCACGAGTCCACCGTCGGGCGACGGGATGACGATGGGTCGCCGGCGCGACACGGATGGTGCCGGCCGCTCGGGCGCCCCGTGTCGGTGCGCGGGCGGGCCTCCGATGTTCCCTAGCGTCACGCTGCGTGGAGCGCCGTCGCTTCCTCCTCTTCCTCGCCGCGGGCCTGGCCGGGACGGCCGTGGGCCGCGGCACCGCGGGCCTAGTCGACCCCGAGCGGGCGCCGGTGAGCACGGCCACGGCGGCCGAGCCGGTGAGCCTGCCGGGGGCCGGGGTACTGCCCGCGCCCACCGGCGTCGTCGACCGTCTGCCCGGCGACGGCAACTCGCTCGCGCTGACCATCGACGACGGCACCAGCTCGGCGGTGGTCCGGGCGTTCTGCCGGTTCGCCGAGGACACCGGTGTCCGGCTGACCTTCTTCCCGAACGGCCGCTACTCCTCCTGGGAGGAGAACGGCGACCGGCTCCAGCCGCTCGTCGACTCCGGCCAGGTCGCGATGGGGAACCACACCTGGTCCCATCCCGACCTGACCACGCTCTCCGACGACGAGGTCGCCGAGGAGATCGGCCGCAACCGGGACTGGATCGAGAGCACCTTCGGCGTCCGGACGCCGTTCCTGCGGCCGCCCTTCGGGTCCCACGACGAGCGGGTGGACCGGATCGGGGCCGAGGCCGGGCACCCGACGGTCGTCATGTGGAACGGCACCCTCGAGGACAACCGGCTGCTCACTCCCGACCAGCTGATGGACGCCGCCCGGCGGTGGTTCGCCGCGCAGGCGGTGGTCGTGGGCCACGCCAACCAGCCGACGGTCACGACCGTCTACGACCAGCTGCTCGGGCTGCTCGGCGAACGGGGGCTGCAGACGGTCACCTTGGCCGACGTCTGGGGAACCGGCCTGGGCGGCGTGCGGACGACGTCGGGGAGTGCTCCCGTCGCGTGATCGTCCCGACCTGCGACGGGCGGCCGCATCCACCAGGCTGGTTGCCGACACCACGGTCGACAGACGGAGGAGCGGATGGCCGACAGCAGGACGTTGCAGGGGCGGGTGGCCCTGGTCACCGGCGGTGCGAGCGGGCTGGGCCGGGCCACCTGCGTGGCGCTGGCCGAGGCCGGCGCCCACGTGGCGATCGCCGACATCGACGAAGCCGGCTCGAAGAGCACCTCCGAGCTGGTGGCCGAGGCCGGTGGGTCGGCCGAGGTCGTCGCGCTCGACGTGACCGACGACGCCAGCCGCCGCTCGGTGGTGCAGCAGCTCGCAGGCGCCCACGGCGACGCCTTCGACGTCCTGGCCAACGTCGCCGGCATCGACCGGCCCGGCTACATCACCGACATCGACCTCGCCGACTACCAGCGGGTGCAGGCGGTCAACTGCGAGGGGCCGATCTTCCTGACCAGCGAGTTCATGAAGCGGGTGCAGCACCTGCCGGAGGGCCGCACCGCCGACGTGGTGCACGTCGTCTCGCTGTCGGCGATCACCTCGGGCAGCGGCGCGATCGCCTACAACGGCTCCAAGGCCGGCTTCCTCAACGCGACGCGGTGCATCCAGCGCGAGCTGCGCGAGAAGGCCGTCACGGCCGGCGACGGCAGCGAGCGGCCGTTCCCGTGCCGGGTGCAGGCGGTCATCCCGGCGGCGATGGACACGCCGATGATGGAGCAGTGGGGCATCCCGGCCCACCTGATGATGCCGCCGTCGGCGGTCGCGGAGATGGTGCGCTACCTGGTGACGCTGCACCCGGCCGCCTTCGTGCCGGAGATGCAGATCGTCCCGCGTCTCGAACCGAACTTCCCGCGCTGACGCGGCGGCCCTCCGAGGAGGCGACGATGACCAGCCCGGACGACCCCGACTCGGCCATGGCCAGCGGGTCCGACGCCGGTGAGCCCGGGGAACACCTCGGCACCGGCGACCTGAGCCCCGACGAGCGTCGGATGCTCGAGGAACTCGAACGCGGCGCCCCGACGGGTGGGCGGGACGACGACCTCTCCGACGACGCCGTGGTGCGCGCGGCGGAGGACGAGGCGCCGCTGCCCGGGGAGGGCGGCGACCAGGGCGACGGGCTCGATGCCCGCTTCAGCTCACCGCCGGGGGAGGACGCGGGCTGACCGTCCGCGCGGCGCGGGCTCCCCGGCCGGTGCCGGCGAGCCCGCGTCAGGACGCGTCGTCCGTGCCGGGTGACCGGCTGAGGTCGACCAGCCGCCACAGGCAGGAGTCGAGCAGCGGCTCGGGGAAGTCCACGGCCAGGCGGTAGTAGACGACGCGGCCCTCGCGGCGGTTGGTGACCAGCCCGGCGGTGCGCAGCACCCGCAGCGCATAGCCCACGGCGTCCTCGTTCACCTCCAGTGCGAGGGCCAGGTCGCCGACGCACAGCTCCTCGGCGACGTCGAGGGCGTAGAGCACCCGCGACCGGGTCGGGTCGGAGATCAGCGTGAGGATGCTCGCCAGCGCGGCGGCGTCCTCCCGGCTGGGCAGTCGCTCCTGCGCGCGGGCCACCCGCTCGGGGTCGATCGGGTGCTGGTGCGATTGCGTTCGGTCATCGTTCATGGTGTGTCGCCGTGGCTCCGTTGTCCGTACGACCGTCCGGGTATGCGGTCGCGGGCGGTCGGGCCGCGACCGCCAGCCACGAGCCTGCCCCATGGCGACGTGGGGCCGATGGAAGGACCAATCAGTGACCGTTGCCAGCCAGATGCTCGACACGTACCCGGCCGACCTCGGGGGCGTCGACAAGCAGAAGCTCACCGCCTGCATCGAGGCCTGTTTCGAGTGCGCCCAGGCGTGCACCGCCTGCGCCGACGCGTGCCTGAGCGAGGAGATGGTCGACCAGCTCCGGAAGTGCATCCGCAGCAACCTCGACTGCGCCGACATCTGCGACACCACCGGGCGGGTGCTCTCCCGGCACACCGGCTACGACGCCAACCTGACCCGCGCCGTGCTCGAGGCGTGCGCCGCGGCGTGCAAGGCGTGCGGCGACGAGTGCGCCGGCCACGCCGACATGCACGAGCACTGCCGGGTCTGCGCCGAGGCGTGCCGGCGCTGCGAGACCGCCTGCCGGGAGCTCATCGCCTCCCTCGGCTGAGACGCCGGGTGACACGAGGTCCGGACGGCGTTCGGCGTCGGACGCCGTCCGGACCTCGCGCTGGGATGGGCGTCTCGGCCGGAGCGCCGTCCCGCGGCGGCGCAGGCATGGCGGTCGACAGTCGCTCGGGGCGGAAGCGCGAAGGTGACCGGGCTCGTCGACCAGCGCGCCTATCACCGCACGGGAATCCCCGCGAGGCGCCCGGCCGCGCTACGCCGTCACTGCCCTTGCCGAGGTAGCTGTGGGCATCGCCGCCCTGGCCGTCCACGGGCGGGACGTCGTAGCGGCTACTGCCGCGGTCATCGACGGCCTCGCGCACGGGCGTGTGACCGCAAGGACGTCGGCGCCCGCAACCTCAGCGGTGACCTGACCGGCATCGCCCGCGTCAAGTCGGACGTCGCCGGCCAGCGGCCCCGGCGATTTCGGCTGTTGTACCGCCAACTCGACGACTCGTGCTGTGGCCAGGGCACCGGCGGTCAGCCCGGCGTAGGCGGCGTAGGACGTCCACATCCGCGCTGCGGTCGCCGTCCGCAGCCGACCGTGCTCGACCAGGTCGGCGCGCATGTTCCCCAGCAGCAGGGGTGTCCCGGCCAGCAGGACCGAACCCACCGCCGCGAGACCTGCGGCCCTGCCTGCGGGAAGGCCGCCGTGCTCGCCGACGTGGCGGCCGAGCCTGCTCACCCGACCTGCAGCGGCGCCAAGCTGACCCCACCGTCGAGCGAGTCGAGGATGCCGTCGGCGGTGACCACCAGGATCCGCAGCGTCCCCTCGGCGGTCGTCGAAGCGCCCACGGCCTGGGGCGGCCCGGCGACGGAGCCGCGCACGCTCCAGGTGGCTCCGGCGTCGTCGCTGACCGCGACGGTGCCGTCAGGGGTGACCCCGACCACGCTCTGGCCGCCGGCCCAGTCCACCACCTGCAGCAGCGGGGCACCCTCGATCACCGACCAGCTGGCGCCGGCGTCGGTGGAGCGGACCGGCCCCGACTCGGCCGTGGCCAGCAGCACCGCCCCGTCGGGGGAGGCGGTCAGCGCGTACGGCGCGACGGGCGGGTCCAGCTGCCGCCAGGTGACCCCGTCACTGGTTGCGCTCAGGGCGGTGCCGTCGAAGCCGACGACGCCGGCGGCCGAGGCGGTCAGGGCGTGGAAGTCGGACTGCCCCTGGCGGGAGAGCGGGGTCCAGGTCGCCCCGCCGTCGGTGGACTCGATCAGCCCGACCGGTTCGGGCAGGTCGGTGCCCGGGCCGGGGTGGCCGGAGGCGTAGAAGTGGTCCGGACCGGCGACGGTGAAGCCCATCAGGTCGATCACCGGCCCCACCCGCACCGGACCGGTCTCGTCGTAGCGGAACAGCCCGTCATGGGTGGCCAGGTGGACCCGGCCGTCGGCGGGGTCGACCGCGACGCCGTGCACGTGGGCGCTGGGCAGACCGGCCGTCCCGTGGCCGGCGCCGTCGGGGTGCTCGGCGGGCTGCTCCACGGCCGCGCCGGCAGCCGGAGCCGACGCGGCCGGGGTCTCTTCGGACGCGGCGCAACCGGCCAGGGCGAGGCCGGCGGCCAGAGCAGCAGGCAGGGCGGCGGACAGGAGCAGCGAGGGACGGCGGGTGAACTGGTGGGCGGGTGAGGCGGTCATGGTCCCGTTCTGGTTGGCGCGAGTCGAGGTGAGAAGCGCATCCGCGTGGCCGCGGGGATGCTGCTGAGGAGCTGCGCTCGGCGATGCTCGGTGGGCTACCGCGCGGTGACCGGCCGGGCCCGAGGGTGCAGGCGCCCGAATCCGGGGAGGAAGCGGCCGGTGCGGGCGGCGTAGGCGACGTAGTCGGCCCCGTGGACCCGACGCAGGTAGAGCTCCTCGATCACCCGCACCTGCAGCTCGATGGCGAGGATCAGGCAGGCCAGCGCCACGTCGGTGCGCTCGGTGTCGTCGACGCCGATGCGCCAGGAGGTGCCCATGCCGGTCTGGGCGATCAGAACCGCGGCGACGCCGGGAACCAGCAGCACCAGGCCCAGGACAGCGGCGGCCGTGCCCGTAGGACCGTCGGGGACGCCCATGACGCCGGCGAGGACCACCGCCGGACCAGCGAGGCCGAGGAGCAGCGCGAGGACGAACAGCACGCCGGCCCACCAGGACAGCGAACCGACCGGGCCGGAGATGCCGTTGAACCCCGAACCACCCGTGCGGCGGATCTGCAGCCAGGTGCACACCCCGAAGACCACGCCCAGCCCAGCCAGGTGGAGCAGGGACGCGACGGCGATCACGACGCGCTCGAGGCGCTCGAGCCACCCGGAGCGCTGGGAGCGCAGCAGGCGTCGGTGCAGCCTGCCGCGCAACCACAGGCGCCATCACCACGGCCGGCGGTGTCGTGACCGGCGCCAGGCGCACAGCACCCTTCCCCACGCCAGGCCTGGACACCTTCGCGCAGCGCGACCGCGGCGATGAGCAGCCCGGCGACCGGGTCGGCCCACGACCAGCCGAACGCGCCGTTGAGGACCAGACCGACCAGCAGCACCGCGGACAGGTAGGTGCACAGCAGGGTCTGGGTGCCGTCGGCCACCACGGCGTTCGAGCCGAGACGGCGCCCGGTGCGCCGCTGCGCCCAGGACAGGACCGGCATCACCACCAGCGAGGCGATCGCCACGCCGATCCCGACCGCGGAGGACTCCGGCTCGGCGTCACTGGCCAAGGCGCGCAGCGACTCCACCGTCACGTACGCAGCCAGGGCGAAGAAGGACAACGCGATCAACCGCAGCGCTCGCTGCTCGCGGGACTGCGGCATCGCGTGGCGGAACTGCCACAGGACGACCAGGCCGCTGGAGACCTCGACCACGGAGTCCAGGCCGAAGCCGACCAGCGCCACCGAGCCGGCCACAACGCCGGCGCTCACCGCGATCGCGGCCTCGAGGAGGTTGTAGGTCACGCTGGCCCCGGCCAGCAATTGAGCACGACGGCCCAGGCGGGACCGCTCGGCGGCGTCCAGCGGGCCACGTCCGATCGCCAGTGCGCTCACCGCGTCGCCTGCTCACCGTAGGTGGGGCACAGAGCGACCGCCGAGCCGGTCGCGGCCAGCACCTTCTCGGCCGCCGCGAGCAGGTCCAGCAGTTCGGGGCGGGCCAGGGAATACACCGAGGCCCGGCCCTGGGGTCGTGAAGCGACCAGGCCACAGTCGCGCAAGCAGGCCAGATGCCCCGACACCGTGGACTGCGCCAGGCCCAGGTGCCCGGTCAGCTCGACCACTCGGTGCTCACCGAGGGCAAGGTGCTGCAGAATCGCCAGGCGAGCCGGGTCCGCCAGGGACCGGAACAGGCACACCGCCGCCGTCGGGTCGTCCAGCCTTCGGGAATGCCCGGGAACCGCGACCCGCTGATCCATCGGCATAGGCCGATGATATCCCCGCCAGCCGAGCAGTGGTACACAGCCACACGGGTGATCCCCCTGTCCCACACGAGGACCCACAGGGATGACACGCGCCTTCACCGGTTCCTCACGAGAAGGCCGGACGGCTACCGCGGCGTGAGGCGGAGGGACACCTACCCGCGCAGCCGGACGGCGACGAGCGCGACGTCGTCCTCCGCGCCCTGCGGGAGCATCCGGTCGAGGACGTCGTCGCAGAGGTCCTCGACCGGCCGCGCACGGAGGGCGGCCAGCTCGCCGGCCAGCCGCTGCACACCGACGTCGAAGACCTGGTCGCGCCGCTCGACGAGCCCGTCGGTGTAGAGCAGCAGCGTCGAGCCGGGCTCGAGCAGCGCCTCCGACTCGGTCCGCCGCACCGCCGGGTCGACGCCGAGCAGCAGCTCGGCGCGCGCCGTGGTGAGCGTCCGCACGCCCTCGCGGGGCTGGGCGACCAGCGGCGGCAGGTGCCCGGCGCTGGACCAGCGCAGCAGCGCGCCGCCCGCCGGGTCGGGGATCAGTCGGGCGAGGAGGACGGTCGCCAGCGTGCGCAGCCCGAGCCCCGCCACGGCGCCGTCGAGCCGGCGCAGGACGGCGGCCGGCCCGTCGGCGCTGGCGTAGGCGATGCCGCGCAGCAGCCCGCGCAGCTGGGCCATGTCGGCGGCGGCCTCGGTGTCGTGCCCGACCACGTCGCCGATGACGACCACCGTCGAGCCGTCGGGCTGTCCGAAGACGTCGTACCAGTCGCCGCCGACCTGGGCCTCGCGCGCGGCCGGGACGTAGCGGACGGCGACCTGCAGCCGCGGGGACTCCGGCGGGTCGGTGAGCATGCTGCGCTGCAGCGTCTCCGCGGCGCGCACGATGCTGCGCGAGCGCGCGTAGAGGGCCTCCAGCAGGTGGGTGCGCAGCTCGCCGACCTCGGCCAGCTCCTGCGCCGTCCACGGCTCGGAGCGGTCGCGGACGGTCTCCCGCCACCGCGCGAAGCTCTTGCGCGGACTCAGCCGCACCCGGTCGCCCTCGCGCGCGGCGATCGCCTTGTTGTGCGGGTCGCCGCCCCAGTCGACCGTGCGCACCGCCTCGGCCCGGTGCCACAGCACGTACTGGCTCTCCGGCAGCGGCAGCACGAGCACCCCGCACGCCGGACCGACCGGCACCCGCAGCTCCGGGGCGGACCGCGGCAGCGAGTCGGTGGCGACGACGTCCTCTCGCCGGCCGGCGGCCCACGCGGCGATCGCCTCCGCGGCGCCGTCGGGCAGCGGGACGCCGCGGCTGCCGCGGTGGCCCTGCAGGTGGACGACGACGCCGTCCGCGGGCAGCAGGTCCAGCAGGCTGGGGGCGCCCAGCAGGGTGTCGGCCAGCGGGCGGTCCTCGTCGAGGGTGGCCGCGGTGAGCCAGGCGAGGGTCGAGCGCACCCGCAGCGCGCGGTGCACCTCGTCCTCCTCGGCCCGGTCGACCAGGCGCAGCGACAGCGTGGAGCCGAGGAACTCGGCGGCCGCCCGCGTCGCGTAGGGCGGCGCGTGCGGACCGGAGTAGTGGTGGCAGGCGATGAGCCCCCACAGCCGCTCCGCGCGCAGCAGCGAGATCGACATCGAGGCGCGCACGCCCATGTTCTGCAGGTACTCGACGTGGATCGGCGAGACGCTGCGCAGCGCCGAGAGGGTGAGGTCCAGGGGCTGCCCGGTCAGCGGGAGCAGCACCGGGCGCAGCGGCACCGGCCGGTAGTCGACGTCGGAGATCAGCCGGATCCAGTTCTTCTCGTACAGCGCTCGGGCCTGTGCCGGGATGTCGCTGGCCGGGTAGTGCAGACCGAGGAAGGAGTTGAGCCCGGGCGCCTTGGCCTCCGCGACCACCTCGCCGTTGTGATCGGCGTCGTAGCGGTAGACCATCACGCGGTCGAAGCCGGTGAGCTCCCGGACCGCCTGCGCGGTGATGTCGTAGAGCTCCTGCAGCGAGGTGGCGCGGTTGAGCTCGCCGAGGGTGCCGCGGACCGCCTGGTAGGTGTTCGGGAACGAGAACGGGCGAGGCCCGTACGCCGGCTCCAGCTCGACGACCAGCAGCGCCGTCGGCGGGCTGCCCTCCTCGGCGGGGCCCACGGCGACGCGGTGCAGCAGCGCGTCGACCGGCACCGGGCTGCCCTCGACGTCGAGCGTCATCTCGACCGGGTTGCGCTCGCGCAGGTCGCCGAAGGCGCTCGCCGACCGGGCCACCGCCTCGGCGGCGACCACCCCGAGGACCTCGGGCAGCTGCCGGCCCAGCGCGTCGTCGGCGGCCACGCCGACCAGGTCGGCCAGGTTCTCCGAGACCTGCACGACGACGAGGTCGGGCTCGGTCACCGCGAGCAGCACGCCGTGCGGCTGGATGCTGCCCGGCACGTGGATCGGTTCGCGCTCGCAGTTGCCCAGGTCGATCGGCGTCCCCGGCGGCAGCAGCTCCACGTCGGGCCCGGTCATGCCGCAGGCCCCGTCCCGAGGCTCGGCCCCGTCCGGGCACCGCCCCGAGCTTGCGAGGGGTGGGGAGACGGGGTCCTTCTCCGAGGCGCGAGGAGGACGGGGTTCTTCCGCGGCACGCACCAGGCGGCCAGCGCCGCGAAGGTGTCACGCGCGGCCCCGACCAGCCGGTCGGCGTCGCCGCCGGCGGCCACCCGCTCGCGGGTCACCCGGCGGTAGGCGTGCCACATGGCGCCGGTCTCGGCTCCGTAGGGGGAGAAGGCGCCCAGCCGTACGCCGGGGCCCAGGGTCGGCAGCGTGGCCAGGTGCCGGGAGATGAACGTGCCACCCAGCGTGGCGCCCTCGAGCACGTAGAGCCGGCCGAGGGCCTGATCGGTGTCTTCGACGGCGGGCAGCTCGGGCTGCACCGACGAGGTGTCCGGTGCGGCGTGCAGCGCCCGCAGGTCCGCGGCGAAGAGGTGGGCACGGCGGCGCTGCAGCCACGCGACGGTCTCGGCGTCGGTGGGGCAGCGGCGCGCCCAGGCGTCCAGGCCGGCCTCGGCCGCCGTCCAGAAGGCATGCAGCCGGGTGAGGACGGCGACCAACCGTTCGCGGCCGAGCAGCGGGTCCATCAGGCCGAGGGCCGTCTCCACCTGCTCGTGCTCGCCGGCCGTGGCCGTGCGCAGTTCGGTGAGGACGTCGGCGGCCCCCGCGTGTCGAGGCAACGCCTCTCCTCCCACAGCCATACCGATGCCGAGACTAGGTGACGCGGCCTGCCGCGGCGCGCGCTGAGGACGAGGGGGTGCCGCCGGTCCCGGCCGCGACCCGCCGTCCAGGGCCCTGGCGACGCAGCGCCGGGGGTGTCGTCGCTCCGCCGCTGGTGGCGGCGCCCCCGGCTGCCTAGCGTCGAGGGGTCGGGTCCCGGTGTCGGAGGTGCGCGTGCTCTCGCAGAAGGCCCTGTTGCTGAGCGCGTCGCGGCGACCGGAGCTGCGCCGGCTCGTCACCGGAATGCCGGCGATGCGGCGGGTGGTCGACCGCTTCGTCGCCGGCGAGACCCTGGACGACGCCCTCGCCGCCGTCCGCCGGCTGACCGGCGAGGGGATCGCGGTCACCCTCGACCACCTCGGCGAGGGCGTTCCCGACCCCGCGGCGGCCCGGCGTTCCCGCGACGCCTACCTGGCGCTGCTCGACGGCCTGGCTCCGCTCGGTCTCGGCCCCGCCGCCGAGGTGTCGGTGAAGCTCTCGGCCTTCGGCCAGGCCCTGCCCGGCGGCGGCACCGACCTGGCGCTGGAGCTGGTCCGCCCGGTCGCAGAGGCGGCGTCCGCAATCGGCACCACGGTCACCCTCGACATGGAAGAGTCGGCGACCGTCGACTCGACCCTCGCCGTGCTCGCCGAGCTGCGCCGCGACCACCCGGGCACCGGCGCGGTGCTGCAGGCCGCGCTGCACCGCACGGAGGACGACGCCCGCGCGCTCGCCGTCCCCGGCTCGCGGGTGCGGCTGGTCAAGGGCGCCTACGACGAGCCGCCGTCCGTCGCGCACCAGGGACGCCGGGACGTCGACGCCGCCTACGCGCGCTGCCTCGGCGTCCTCATGACCGGGCCGGGTTACCCGATGGTCGGCACCCACGACCCGCGGCTGCTGTCGGTCGCGCAGCGGCTGGCCCTGCGAGCAGGCCGGACGCCGGACTCGTGGGAGGCGCAGATGCTCCACGGCATCCGCACCGCCGAGCAGCACCGGCTGGCCGCCGCCGGCGTGTGCGTGCGCGCCTACGTCCCCTACGGTGCCGACTGGTACGGCTACTTCATGCGCCGGCTGGCCGAGCGCCCGGCCAACCTGCGCTTCTTCCTGCGCTCGCTGGCCACCAGGTCCTGACCGCGCGCGTCACGAGCGCGGGCGGTCGATCAGCCGGGACAGCACGATGACGCTCTCGGTGTGGTCGACGTTGGGCTCGTCGCGGATGCGCTCCATCGCCTGCTCCAGGTGCCGGACGTCGGAGGCGAGGACGTGCACCAGGGCGTCGGCCGAGCCGGAGACGGTGCAGGCGCCCACGACCTCCGGGACGTCGGCCAGGCTCCGGCGCAGCTCTCCGGGAGAGACCGTGCCCTTGCAGTAGATCTCAACGTAGGCCTCCGTCTGCCATCCGAACACCGCCGGGTCGACCAGCGCCGTGAACCCGCGGATGGCTCCGGAGTCCACCAGCCGGTCGACCCGTCGCTTGACAGCGGGGGCCGACAGGCTGACCTCCGCGCCGATTTCGGCGTAGGTCGCGCGGGCGTCCCGCAGCAGGCAGGCCACGATGCCGCGGTCCAGGTCGTCCATGCCGCTCCTCGTCTGCAACGAATCCGACATCGTGCTCATGATGACGCAACGGATCGCGGCCCGGCGTGCAACGGACGGCGCTTGTCGCGGGTCGGAGGGGATGCCTAGCGTTCGGGGAGTCCGCCGGCGCAGCTCCCCGGCGGCCATGCCGATCCGTGGAGGCGACCGGGCTGCCCGGACAGCTGCGGCAGCGCGGCCACCGGCCGGTCTGGTCGACCTCTCCGAACTGCCCGAGGCAGGGGGGAGCGTGACGTGCTGCACGTCGGAGCACCGCGGACGAGTCCGGAGAGCGGCGGTCGGGCGGCCTCGCCCGCGGCCCACGCGGCGCTGGTCGACCAGCGGGCCGCGCACAACTACGCGCCCCTGCCGGTGGTCGCGGCCTCCGGTGAGGGCGCCTGGGTCACCGACGTCGAGGGACGGCGCTACCTCGACTGCCTGGCCGCCTACTCGGCGGTCAACTTCGGGCACGCCAACCCCACCGTCCTCGCCGCCGCCCGGGCGCAGCTGGACCGGCTCACCCTGGTCAGCCGTGCCTTCGGCCACGACCAGCTCGGGCCGTTCGTGGCCGGCCTCGGCGACCTGGTCGGCAAGGAGATGGTCCTGCCGATGAACACCGGCGCCGAGGCCGTGGAGTCCGGCGTCAAGGTGGCCCGCAAGTGGGGCTACGAGGTCAAGGGCGTCGCTCCGGGCCGCGCCAACATCGTCGTGATGGCCGGCAACTTCCACGGCCGGACGACGACCATCGTCGGCTTCTCCGACGACCCGGAGGCCCGGGGCGGCTACGGCCCCTTCACCCCGGGCTTCCGGACCGTGCCGTACGGGGACGGCGCCGCCGTGGCGGCCGCGGTCGACGAGGACACTGTCGCGGTGCTGCTGGAACCGGTGCAGGGCGAGGCCGGCGTGATCGTCCCGCCCGCCCGGTTCCTCCCCGAGGTCCGTGAGATCTGCACCCGCGAGGGGGTGCTGATGATCGCCGACGAAGTCCAGTCCGGACTGGCCCGTACCGGCCGGACGCTGGCCGTCCAGCACAGCGGCGTGGTCGCCGACGTCTACCTGCTCGGCAAGGCGCTCGGCGGCGGCGTGGTGCCCGTGTCCGCCGTCGTCGCCGACGCGGATGTCCTGGGCGTCCTGCGGCCGGGCCAGCACGGGTCGACCTTCGGCGGCAACCCGCTCGCCTGCGCGGTGGGGCGGGCGGTCGTCGGCATGCTGGCCGGCGGGGAGTGGCAGGAGCGGGCCCGGCGGCTGGGGGAGCACCTCGACGGCCGGTTGCGCGAGCTGGTCGGCGCGGGTGTCACGGCGGTGCGCAGCCTCGGCCTGTGGGCCGGGGTGGACGTCGACCCCGGGCTCGGCACCGGCCGGGAGGTGTGCCTGGCCCTTGCCGAGCGGGGCATCCTGGTCAAGGACACGCACGGGTCGACGATCCGGCTGGCCCCACCGCTGGTGGTCGAGCCGGCCGAACTGGACTGGGCGGTCGACCAGCTGGCCGACGTGCTGGCGCGCCTCGCCGCGCACTCCGGCCACCGGTCCTGACCGACTCCCGAGGCTCCGAGGAGGGCAGGCAATGGACGCCATCACCCGGGTACCGCCGCCGCGCAACGAGCCGGTGCTCACCTACGCCCCCGGCTCCCCGGAGCGCGCGGCCCTGCAGCAGCGGCTTCCCGAGCTGGCCGGCGAGCCGCTCGAGCTGACCATGACCCTCGGCGAGGAGCAGCGCCTCGGCGGCGGCGATCGGTTCGACGTCGTCCAGCCGCACCGGCACGCCGCCGTCCTCGGCACCGCCGCGCACGCCACGCACGCCGACGCCGAGGAGGCGGTGGCCTGCGCGAAGGCGGCCGCCCCCGCGTGGCGTGACCTGTCGTTCGACGACCGGGCCGCGGTGTTCCTGCGCGCGGCGGAGCTGCTGGCCGGGCCGGAGCGGCAGACCCTCAACGCGGCCACGATGCTGGGGCAGTCCAAGACCGCGTACCAGGCCGAGATCGACGCGGCCTGCGAGCTGATCGACTTCTGGCGCTACAACGTGCACTTCGCGCGGCAGGTGCTCGAGGAGCAGCCGGTGTCCTCGCCCGGGGTGTGGAACCGGGTCGACCACCGGCCGCTGGAGGGGTTCGTCTACGCGGTCACCCCGTTCAACTTCACCGCGATCGCCGGCAACCTGCCGACCGCGCCGGCGCTCATGGGCAACACCGTCGTCTGGAAGCCCGCACCCACCCAGCAGTTCGCCGCCCACTTCCTGATGCGGCTGCTGGAGGAGGCGGGGCTCCCGCCGGGCGTCGTCACCATGGTCACCGGCGACGGGGTCGCCGTCTCCGACGTCGTCCTGGCCGACCGCGACCTCGCCGGCATCCACTTCACCGGGTCGACGGCGGTGTTCCAGCACCTGTGGCGGACGGTGGGGGAGAACATCGGGCGGTATCGCGGCTACCCCCGCATCGTCGGCGAGACCGGTGGCAAGGACTTCGTCGTCGCCCACCCCTCGGCCGACGTCGACGTGCTGCGCACCGCGCTGGTCCGCGGCGCGTTCGAGTACCAGGGGCAGAAGTGCTCGGCGGCGTCCCGCGCGTACGTGCCGCGGTCGGTGTGGGCGCGGCTGCGCGACGACCTGGTCGGCGTCACCGAGTCGCTGCCGATGGGCGACGTCACCGACCTGTCGAACTTCATGGGTGCGGTGATCGACCGCCGCTCGTTCTCGAAGCTGTCCGGGGTGCTCGACCGGGTGGACGACGACCCCGCGCTGTCCATCGTGGCCGGTGGCACCGCCGACGACTCGGAGGGCTTCTTCGTGCGGCCCACGATCATCGAGGGGACCGACCCGGAGCACGAGGTCTTCACCACCGAGTACTTCGGTCCGGTGCTGGCGGTGCACGTGTACGACGACGCCGACTACGACACGGTGCTGACCCAGATGGAGTCGGCGGCGCCCTACGCGCTGACCGGGGCGGTCATCGCGCAGGACCGCGCTGCCATCGCGCACGCCCAGCACTTCCTGCGCTTCGCCGCGGGCAACTTCTACGTCAACGACAAGCCGACCGGTGCCGTCGTCGGCCAGCAGCCGTTCGGCGGCGGGCGGGCCTCGGGCACCAACGACAAGGCCGGCGCCGCGCAGAACCTGCTGCGCTGGACGTCGACCCGGTCGATCAAGGAGACGTTCGTCCCGCCGACCGACCACCGCCACCCCCACATGCGCTGATGCGGAGTCGCTGGATGATGGAAACCGTCACCCAGCGACTCCGCATCAGCGGGCGGGCCAGTGGACGAGGCCGTCGACGCCGAGCACCGCGCCGGCCGACGGGGTGTGCGGGCTGAGCCGGCCGTCGGGCATCAGGTGGGTCACCGGCACCCCGCGGCCGAGGACGGCGACGTCGGCGACCAGCCGCCGGTGACAGCGCCACCAGACGTACTCGCTGCACATCACCGCCACGGTCGCCGTCGCCGCCTCGGCCAGGACCTCGTCGAGCGCCGCCGCGAACTCCGGCGTCCGGGTGTGTGCGGCGTAGGCGGCGAACTGGGCGACGGTCCACCAGCCGTCGGCGACCGGGGCGTCCGCGGGCAGCCGGCGACGGCCGCCGAGCCGCGCCTCCCACCGGTAGCCGATCCCCGCGGGCGGCAGCCACTCCTCGAGCGCCTCGCGCCGGACGTCGGGGTTGCTGCGGCTGCCGGGGAAGCGGCGGACGTCGACGAGCAGCCCGACCCCGGCCGCGGTCAGCCGGGCGCCGAGGCGGGTGCGGTCGTCGGGCCCGTGGCCCACGGTGAACAGCGGCACGGGACCTGCCTACCCGGCTCCGGACCGGCACGCCGCGCCGGTCATGCTGGTCGGCCCGGCCCCGTCCAGAGGCTCGCCGCGAGCCTGCGAGCGGTGAGGAGGACGGGGTCCTTTCACGAGGGGAGCGGTGTGGCGCAGGGGACGACGGAGGTGCGGGGCTCGCTGTGGCGGCTGCCGGCGATGCGGGCGCTGGTCGGCGCCACGGCGCTCGGCTTCGCCAGCTACTGCCTGACGCTGGCCTCGCTGCCGGCCTACGCGGTCGCCGGTGGCGCCGCCGCCGACACCGCGGGGCTGGTCACCGCGGTCCTCCTCACCGTCACCATCGCCGTCCAGTCGGTGGTGCCGGCGCTGACCGCGCGCTACGGCCCCGGCCCGGTGCTCGCCGTGGGCCTGGTCGCGCTGGGCGCCCCCTCGCCGCTCTACGCGATCGACGACGGGCTGCTCTGGCTCTCGGCGGTCTCGGCGGTGCGCGGTGCCGGGTTCGCGGTGCTCACCGTGCTGGGGGCGACGCTGGCCGCGCGGATCGCCCCGCCGGAGCGGCGCGGGGAGTCCATCGGGCTGTACGGGCTGGCGATCGCGGTGCCCAACCTGGTCGCCGTCCCCGCCGGGGTGGCGCTGGTGCTCGACGGGCACGCCACCTGGCTGGCCTGGCTGGCCGCCTCGCCGGTGCTCGCGCTGCCGCTGGTCCCCGGCCTGGTCCACGGGGCCCGCGGGGAGCCCCGGACCGGGACGACGTCGTCGCGGGCCGCGGTGCGCGCCGCCCTCGCCCCGTCGGTGGTGCTCCTGGTGGTCACCCTGGCCGGCGGCGGGCTGGTGACCTTCCTGCCGATCGAGCGGCCCGACGGCGCCCTGGCGACGGCAGCGCTGCTGGTCTTCGGCGTCACGGGTGCGCTCACCCGATGGCGGGCGGGCGTGCTCGCCGACCGGGTGGGCGCCCGGCTGCTGCTGCCGCTGGCCCTGGTCGTCGGCGCGGCAGGCCTGGCCGCCGTCGCGCTCGGCCTGGGCGTCGGTGCCGGCTGGGTGCTCGCCGGTGCCGGCCTCTTCGGCGCGGGGTACGGAACGGTGCAGAACCTGACGCTGCTGACCGCCTTCGCCCGGGCCGGCGAGGGTGGGGCGACCGCCGCCAGCGCGATGTGGAACGCCTCCTTCGACGCCGGCACCGCCGTCGGCGCGCTGGCGCTCGGGCTGGTGGCGGCCGACGTCGGCCTGCCGTGGACCTACGTCCTCGTGGCCGGCGCGCTGGTGCTCACCCTGCCGGTGGCGCGGGCGGCCACGCGCCGGTGATCAGCCGGCGAACCGGTCGGCGACCGCCCGCTGCCGGCGGATGAGCAGGACCTCCTCGGCAGCGCGGAGCAGCCAGGCCCGCAGGCCCTCGGGGTCGTCGCGGTTGGCGTCGCGGGCGGACCCGAGGCGCAGCTGACGGGTGCTGGCCTGGGCGCGCTGCGCGGGCGGCAGCCGGCGGCCCTCGGTCCGGGCGATCGAGGTCAGGCCGGCGCCGACGAAGACCAGATCGCGGATCTCGGGAATCCCGGCGAGCAGCTCCTCGGCTCCTGCGGTGTCGTCCTCGGCGAGCCGGCGGACCAGCTCGTCGGCGGTCCGCCGTCCGGCGGCCTGCGGGTCGGGTGCAGTCACGGGAAGACATTGTCGTCCTGCCGGATTGCCGGTGTTCCTCGTGCTCTGCCGGTGCTGCACAGGACCCGCAGTTCACGGGGAACGCCGGCAATGCGCCGTGGTCAGGCCGATCGGGCGCAGCTCGCGGGCGGCGGGCTTCCGGCGTCCGCATCTTGCGCGTTCCTTGCGGTTGCCTGGCGGGCCGCCTGCGGATGGGCCCGCAGAGTTCTCCCCGTCGCCAGGACGGACCAGCATCGAGGAGAGACACCGTGACCGCCCAGAACGCAGGACAGTCCCGCCGCACGCGGGCGAGGATCGCCGCGTCGGTCGTCGTCCTGGGGGCCGCCGCCTCCGTCGCCGGACTCGGCACCTTCGGGACCTTCACCGACAGCACCACCCCGGTGGTCAGCCGGCTCGACTCCGGCGTGCTGTCCATCGCGCTCACCGAGGCCGCCGACACCGCCACGCTGTCGCTGTTCGACCGGGGCGTGTTCCTGGCCGGCGACGCGGAGAGCTCACCGATCGACCTGGTGAACGACGGCACGGCGCCGCTGGCGGAGCTGCGGCTCGGGTCGGTGGCGACGGCGTCCAGCGTGCTCGACGCCGACCCGGTCCACGGCCTGCAGCTCGCGGTCGACTCCTGCTCCGAGGCCTGGACCCCGGTCGACGGGGGCTGGACCTGCGGCGGGACGACGACGCGCCACTACTCGGGCCCGATCGTCACCGACGTGCCGCTGACCGGAGCCGCGTCCCTGGCGCCGGGCGGCGTGGACCATCTGCTCCTCACCGCCGGACTGCCGTCGACGACGAGCGCGGAACTGGTCGAGGGCGCCACCAGCTCGCTGGACTTCGTCTTCCGCGGCGTGCAGCGCGACGGTGCACCGCGGTGAGCAGGGCCTGACGGACAGCCGGCGTCTCCATCGCACGGGGGGACGGAGCCGCCGGCCGGTTCGCCCGGCGGCGTCGTGGGGGACGGCGCCGCCGGGCGGACGACCGGGACACCGTGGGGGACGGTGCACCGGCCGGGCCGGAACGCCGAGGGGGACGGCGGAGCCGGTCGAGGGGGAAGTACGGGGCCGGCCGCGGAGGATCGCGGTCGGCCCCGCCGCGTCCCTCAGGCGCTCCGGCGCTCCCGCCGCAGGCCCGCGACCAGGTGGTCGACGAGCTCGTCGAGGTCGACGGGGCAGCGCGGGTTGGCCGCCCGCAGCCGGTCGAGGGCCAGGCTGCGGAGGATCCAGTTGAGCGTGTGCACCCGCGACGCCGGCACCTGCCCGTCGGCCACGGCCCCGGCCAGCAGCGCCCCCACGGCCTGGGCCAGGGGACGGTCGAACGCCTGGACGACGGCGCGCTTGATCCGCGGTTCCCACTCCGCGGCGCTGAGCACGGCGGCGACCGCACGCTCGTCCCGGCCGCCCCGGGCCAGCCATGGCCGGAGCAGGGCCGCGAGGTCGGCGCACAGGTCCCCGGTGGGACGGAGCGCGGGGACCACCTGCACCGCCTCGAGGGCGGTGGCGACGACCTCGACGAGGTCGGCCTCCTCGACGAGGGCCCCGGCGGCGCCGGCGCGGGCGCGGACCTCCTCGAGCGTCAGCCCCTCGTAGCCGACCTCGCTCAGGGCGTCCAGGGCCGCCGACAGGACCAGCCGAGAGCTCGGCGACCCCCAGTCGAAGCGTCGTTCCATCGTCCTCCTCGCAGCTGTGCCGCCCGCCGTCCACGGGTTCCCGCACGGTAGGAGATGGGTGCCGGAACGTGCAGGTCTCGTTGCGCAGCGTGCTGCGGGCGGGCGCCGGTTCTCCATCCTGCCCGGCGCTGCAGGGTGTCCGCCGGCTGCCGCTGGCCGACTGGGACGAGGCGTGGGCCGCCGTCCTCGCCCGCGCGGTCGATCGCGGGGAGATCGCCGCGGAGGCGGCCTCGTCCGTGGCCGCCGAGGTCGGCCCGGCGGTGCTCGCCCTGCGCTGGCTGGTCACCGGCCGCCCGCTGGACGACGCCGTGGTCACCGAGCTGGTCGACCGGGTGGTGCTGCCGCTGCTACGGCGGCCGTAGCCGGTGGCGCCGGAGGCCCGGGACGGGGATGCTCAGCTCCTCGTCGGGGCGGGGGGAGGTCCGGGGTGAACCTGGAGAAGGTGGTCTTCGGGTTCTTCGTCCTGCTCGCCGCCACCCTCAACTTCGGGTTCTTCATCGGCGACATCGACGATCCGGCCCACCACAACCGCTACGAGCTGTTCGCGGCGGTGGTCGTCAACCTCATCGCCACCGTGCTGAAGTTCGGCGACCGCACCCAGATCGGCGCGGTGCACCTGTCGACGAGCCTGGTGGCCGACCTCCAGCTCATCGGCGCCGCGCTGATGTACGGCTACGCGGAGTACGTCTCCACGGTCGGCATGACGCCCGGCTGGACGGCGAGCATCGTGTCGCTGTCCGGTGGCGCGCTGCTGGCCAACATCGTCTCCGTCGTCCTGCTCGTCATCGAGACGGTGTCGTTCCACCGCGGCTGATCGGAGGCAGGTCGTGGGCAACCCCCTGCTCACCTTCTGGCACGACGCCTTCGGCCGGGAGGACGACGAGCGGCGGGCGCGCCGGGTCGCCCTGCGCGCGGCCGCGGCCTCGGCGGCGCAGGCCTCGGAGACGGTCTTCCTGGTGATGCGGCGGATGCGGGCGCCGCTGATCGTGCTGATCGGCATCTTCGCCGTCAGCGTGCTGGGGCTGACCCTGATCCCCGGCGAGGACCCCGAGGGCCGGCCGTGGCAGATGGGCTTCTTCGACGCCTTCTACGTCATGAGCTACACCGCCACGACGATCGGCTTCGGCGAGATCCCGTACCCGTTCACCTACAACCAGCGGATGTGGGTGACCATCTCGATCTACCTGACGGTGATCGGGTGGGCCTACGCCATTGGGTCGCTGCTGGCACTGCTGCAGGACCGTGCGTTCCGCTCCGCCCTCGCCCTGCAGCACTTCACCCGCAAGGTCGCCCGGCTGCGCGAGCCCTTCGTCCTCGTGGCCGGCTACGGGCGGGCGGGGGAGCTGCTGGGGGCCGGGCTCGATGCGCTGGGCCGCCGGTTCGTCGTCCTGGACCTCGACGACGAGCGGATCGACGCCCTGGAGGTCGGCTCCTTCCACGCCGACGTCCCGGGCCTGGCCGCCGACGCCCGTGATCCCGGGCACCTGGCCGTCGCCGGGCTGAACCACCCGTGCTGCGAGGCGGTCGTGGCGCTGGCCGCCGACGAGGAGGCCAACCTCGCCGTCGTCATGGCAGCGGGGCTGCTGCGCCCCGACCTGCCCGTCATCGCCCGGGCGACCTCCCGCGGGATGGTCGAGCGGATGCGGGCCTTCGGGTCGCCGAGCGTGGTCGATCCCTTCGACCGCTTCGGGGACCACCTGCGGCTGGCGCTGCGAGCGCCGGCGTCCTACCAGCTGCTGACCTGGCTGGAGAGCGGGCCGGGGGCCGACCTGCCGTCCCGCGCCACACCGCCGCGGGACGGTCGCTGGGTGGTCTGCGGGTACGGCCGGCTGGGCCGCGAGCTGACCGCGGACCTGGGCGCCGAGGGCATCCCGGTCACCATCGTCGAGCCCTCGGGGGACGCCGGCGTGCAGCCCGTGGACGGGGCCGTGGCCGGCGCGCCGGCAGAGGTGGGCGCGGAGGACGCGGTCGGCTTCGTCGCCGGCACCGACAACGACACCACGAACCTGTCGCTGGTGGCCGCGGCGCGGCGGGCGAACCCGTCGCTGTTCGTCGCCGCCCGGCAGAACCGGCCGGAGAACGCGCCGCTGTTCGCCGCGATGGAGGTCGACGCGCTACTCGTACCGACCGAGGTGATCGCGCACGAGGTCTACGCGCAGCTGTCCACGCCGCTGCTGTGGCGGTTCCTGCGCGAGCTGCCGGGCCGGGGCGACGCGTGGGCCGCCGCCCTGGTGGACCGCCTCACCGGGCTGTGCGGCCGGCAGCTGCAGGCGCTGTGGAAGGTGCGGCTGACCGCCGTGGAGGCGCCCGCGCTCACCGGCTGGCTGGCCTCCGGCGCCGCGCGCCTCGGCGACCTGCTGCGCAACCCGGAGGACCGCGCGGAGCCCCTGCACGCGGTGGTGCTGGTCGTCCTGCGCGGCGACGAGGCGCTGCTCGCGCCGGACGACGACCTGGTCCTGCGTCCCGGTGACGAGCTGCTGCTGGCCGGGTGGTCCGCGGCACGCCGCGCGCTGGACACGACGCTCGTGGTCGACGCCGTCCGCGAGTACGTGGTGACCGGCCGTCGAGTGCCGTCGAGCTGGATCTGGCGCAGGCTCAGCCGCCCGGCCGCCGCTCCCGAGGAGACGGTGCCGACCGCGCCCACGCCGTCCCGACGGTGACGCGAAGGCCTCCCCGGGAGGCCGGCCGGTGCTTCACTGGAAGCCGGCGGGGCCGACTCGCCGGCCGGGTCCTCGGCGCGGCCGGAACGACGGGCCCGAGCTGGAGCCGCACCGCGAGGAGCCGCAGATGGACACGCTGAGCGCATCGCTGACGACCGTCGCCGAGCGGTCCCCGTGGCCGTGCGTGGCCGGTGACATCGGCCCCGAGCGCCGGGAGATCGAGTGCGAACCGGTGGCCGACCCGGCTCCGGTCGCGCCGAGCCCGGCGCCGGCGCCGGCACCGGCAGCGCCTGCGCCGGCGTGACCGCACCGCCCGACCCGCCCGGCGACCCGCCTGCGCTGGTCGCCGGGGAGCTGCGGGGCTACCGGCGCTTCCGCCTGGCCGAGGACGGGCTCCGCCCGCCGGTGCACGTCGGCGCCGGCCCCTGGAGCTGGCCGATCGAGCACGCCCGGTGCGCGGTGGACGACGGGCACGCGCCGCCCGCGCGGGGGTGCGGATGTGGCCTCTACGGCTGGTACCACCCCAGCCACACCGGCCTGGGGACCGGTTGGGGGGACGTGACGGCGGTGGTCGCGGCTCGTGGGCGCATCGTCCTCGGTGACTCCGGCTTCCGGGCCGCCGCGGCGCGCGTCCAGGCCGTCAGCCTCCCGCGCCGCACCCGGCTGTCCCCGCGCCGTCGTCGCCGGTGCGAGCAGGTGCTGGCGGAGCGGTATCCGGAGGCACTCGTCTACCGGTCCCGGCGGCGCATGCTGCGCCGGCACCCACCCGAGGACCTGTCCGCGCTGGGGATCGCCGTCCGGCCCAGCACGGCCGTGCGCTACCGCTGGACCGCCCTGGTCGTGTGGCTCGGCGGCGTCCTGACCCTGTGCTCGGTGGCGGTGGTCCCGCGGCCCGTGCTCCACGGGATCGGCCTGGCGCAGTGGCTCGGCCTCCTCGCCTGCTTCGTCCTCTGGCAGGTGGCCCTGGCCTGGTTGGTGTTCCGGGCCGCCCCGCCCCCGGGTCAGGCGCCGCGGTAGGTGCCCACCGTCCAGAGGTTGCCGTCGGCGTCGCGGACGTCGAACTGGTGGGAGCCGTAGGCGGTGTCGTGCGGCTCGCGCAGCACCTCGACGCCGGTCAGGCCGCGGACGCGCTCCCAGGCGGCGTCGACGGTGGCCGGCTCGGCGGCGACGACGTAGACGCCCTGCGGTCCGAGCGCGCCCCAGGCGCCGGGCTTGCCGCGGCTGCCGAACATGACGCCACCGCCGTCCGGCCAGCGCGCCTCGGCGTGCTCGACGGTCCCGTCGTCGCCCCGGTAGCAGGCGGTGACGGCGAAGCCGAGGCCGTCGGTGAGGAACCGGATGCCGGCGTCGACGTCGGTGAAGCCGACGCTGGGCCAGACGGTGGGTGCGGGGGGAGGAGTCGTCATGCCCCGGAGCCTCCCCCGGCGAGGGCGTCGGCGTCTTGGACGAATGGGAGCTCCTCGCGCAGCCAGGTGCCCACGCTGCAGCCGGCGAGGGCCCGCCACTCCCGGGCCAGGTGCGGCTGGTCGGCGTAGCCGCAGCGGGCCGCGACCTCGGCCAGCGGCGGACGACGCCGGTCGACCAGCAGCCGGCGGGCGGCCTCGAACCGGGCGATCCGCGCGGCCTGCTTGGGGGTGAGCCCGGTCGCCAGCCGGAACCGCTCGGTCAGGTGCCGCCGGCTCCAACCGACGTGCGCCGCGAGGTCCCCGACCCGGCAGCGGCCGGAGCTGCCGTGCACCAGGCGCCAGGCCTCGCGTACCTCGGGTGGCATCGGGGTGACGCGTTCGGAGAGCCGCTCGGCCAGCGCCGCGTCGAGCACGGCGAACCGCTGGGTCCAACCGGTCGCGGTCCCCAGGTCGTCGACGAGCCGGTCGGCTGCCGGGCCGAGGACGTCGGCCAGGTCGAGGGTGCGCTCGGCGAGCTCGGCGGCGGGCACTCCGAGGAGCGCGCTCGCCGCCGGCGGGGTGAGGGCGTACTGCACGCCGTCCTGCGGACGGGTGGCGTCGATGAGCGCCGCCTGCGTGTGCAGGCCGCCGACGACCGCGTGCGCGGCGACCGCGGAGCCGGGGCCGCTGACCCGCAGCGGCGCGGCCAGCTCGACGACGAGGGTGAGGTAGCGCGACGGCAGCCCGCGGTGGACGCCGGTCGGGTTGGCCGGGGAGCGGTAGCCGTGCGCCGCCGCGACGAACGGCCGCAACGGCGCCGGGGGTGCGTGGCGCACGAGGGACAGGGGGCCGGTCCTCCCATCGCTCGCTCGCCGGTGGTGCGGCCATCCTGCCGTCGTCCGCCGAGCGGCGGGAGGACGCTCAGTCCGATCGGGGGTTGCGGCGGGCGATCTTCCCGGTGAGGGCCGTGGCGAAGAGCACCCATGCGCCGTAGGGCAGGAGGGCGGCGCCGCCGGCCGGGTCCAGTCGCCACGTGCGCCGGGTCAGGTCGACCGTGGAGGCGGTCAGCACGGCCGACTCCACCGCGGCCAGCCGGGGCCGCTCGGCGCGGAAGAAGACCCAGGTCCACGCGGAGTTGAGCACCAGGTTGGCCGCATAGGCGCGCAAGTAGCGCCGTCGCCCCCGGCGGTCCGGTGACCGGACGAGGGCACGTCCGCCCGCCCAGGCCAGCATCGCGTACAGCGTCGTCCAGGCCGCGCCGAAGGCCCAGCCGGGCGGCTGCCACGGCGGCTTGTCCAGGTGCCGGTACCACCGGGAGGTCACGTCGGTGCCGACCGTTCCGGCGACGGCGGCCAGGCCGACCGCAGCCGAGGTCAGTGCGAAGGGCGACCTGGACCGGGTCGTCGGCGCGCGGTTCACGGGGCCTTGGGGATGAGGATCCAGAGCACGATGTAGGCGATCTCGCCGACGCCGAAGAGTCCGAACAGGACGAACGCGATGCGCACCAGCAGTCGCGAGACGCCGAACCGATTCGCCAGCGCGGCGCAGACACCGGCGATGACGCGTTGCGAACGGGGCCTGACCAGTCGGGATGCCATGCGGCCCTCCTACCCGCTCCGACGTCGGGGCAACGTAACGATGTGCTGGGATGTGCCCGCCGGCGCGCCACGGGTCGAGGTGCCGCGGAGGGACGACCGCGTCGAGGGGAGTAGTGGGCGTCATGGTGGAGCGGGATCGCATCGACCCGGACGTCCTGCACCGCCGTGCTCAACTGGCGGCGCTCGCCGGCCTGGCCCGCGGCGACGACGTGCCCGACCTCATGGTGGCGGTGTCCGCGAACGACGTCCGCGGACACTTCACCCCGGACGTAGCGATGCTGGAGCTGGCCGGCACGGCGCTCGGGCTCGCCTGCCCGCCTGGTGTCGAGCCGCTCGCCTACGAGGGCCTGCGCGAGCGGTACCTGCCGGAGGTCCGGTTCCGTGGCCGGGTCGAGCACCGGAACAATCAGTACGCCCTTTACGTCGCCGCCTCCATGCGCGGCGGTCTGGAACCCGACCTCTCGAGCGACGCCGGCTGGTGGCAGACGCCGCTGTGGACCTACGCCCTCTACGCCGTCACCATCTACAGCCGGGCGGCCGCGGACCGCCTGGGTGTGACGCTCGGGGAGGTCGCCGCGCGGATCGCCCAGCGGCACGGGTTCCAGCTCGCCGCAGGTGCTTCGCCCACTGACTGATGGGGGTGTCCCTGCCGTGACGTGTCGGTCGGGATGGTGATGCGAGTGTCCAGTGCGTGTCTTCTGGTTCCTCTTGCAGCCCACCGGACGGGCCTGTCCGTCCCGTACGGCGAGGGACGAGACAACCGGCCTCTGACTCGGTGAGGGATCCCCACCGGGACCAGGGGCGGCGTGGTGGACTCTGCGCCCAGGCTCCACACTCCTGGCACGCTGATGGGCTCCTGGCACGCTGATGGGGAGGTGGGAACCGTCCGATCCGGCTGTGGCGGGCCCAGTGGCCGCAAGCCAAGGGCTTCGGTCGTTGTCCCGATGCGCGCGTCGGCGGGGCTACTCTCCGAGCATGTCTTCCGCCGAGCAGCAGCCCGAGGTCCTGGACCTCGTGATCGGCGCTGACGGCTCCGGCGTCATCGACGCGACTCAACTCGCTCGTTTGGGCGTCGAGCCAGGTACTCACCTGAGCGTCGTGCCCGTCGGACGGACTCGGGCGGCGGAGCGCCGCCGCCCTGTGCGCGGAGCCCTGGCCGGCTCGGGGCCAGCCCCGAGCCCGGACGACTTCGAGGCCGCTAGTTCCGCCGCTGCCCGGGACTCGGCCGATCGCTACCGGGACGGCGGTGCCTGGGACACGGCGACCCGGTGAGGGTCGTCGCCGACACCCACGCGCTGGTCTGGTATCTGCTCGACGACCCGGATCGCAGGCTCTCCCCGGCTGCGCTCGTCGCGCTGGAGGACGCGGAGTCGACCGACGGCATCTCTGTCTCCGTCGCCTCCGTGGTCGACCTCTGGTACGTGGTCCGCACGCGCGGAACGTTCACCGACGATCAGCTGGGCCAGGTCGTAGGGCTGCTTCGCGACCCCGAGTCCCCGCTCGAGGTGGAGCCGATCACCCTTGAGGTCGCTGCGGCGTTCCAGGAGATTCCCCGGGACAGGCTCGGCGATCCGTGGGACCGCTTCATCACCGCGGCCGCGATGGCCCTCGGCCTGCCTCTGGTCACGCGCGACCGGCGCATCACCGAACTGGGGTTCGTGGAGACGATCTGGTAGCTCGAAGCGCCTCGATCAGCAAGCACCTGTGGGTGCGCAGCGCCAAGGGGCGGTCCTGTCCCTGGTCCCTCGAGCGCCACACGCGGGAGTTTTCGATGACCTCGCCCGGACGGCAACCATCGCGGAGAGAGGCCGCCGGGCCACCCCGCAGGTCAGAAACCTGAAATCTGTGAGGGAGTGCGCCATCAGGGACTCGAACCTCGAACCCGCTGATTAAGAGCCGGTATTCCGTGCCATTCTGCGCCCATTCCGGGCGGCACGTCGCTGCTGCTGAAGGGGCTGTCCCGCGTCGCTGACCTGCGGTGGCGGGAATGTTGGTGATGATTGGCTGGCGTCGGCTGGAAATGGCTGGAGACGGCTCTGCTGCGGACTCCCTGCGGACAGCTGCAATTGTTCGTTCCACTGGTGGCCGCGATCGACAGGCGCCGGCGGCAGGCGCCGGCGGCAGCGTCGTGCGGGCCTGACGGTGGCCAGCATCGCGCGGCGGCCCAACGGGCGCTGGCGGCCGCGCTACCGCGACGCGGCGGGCAAGGAGCACGCCCGGCACTTCGAGAAGAAGGCGACGCGCAGGCGTGGCTAGACTCGGTCACCACCTCGGTGCTCACCGGCGCCTACGTCGACCCCAAGCGGACCCGGGTCACCGTCGCCGAGTGGGCCGGTCAGTGG
This sequence comes from Geodermatophilus sp. DF01-2, assembly GCF_004571065.1. Lineage (GTDB taxonomy): Bacteria > Actinomycetota > Actinomycetes > Mycobacteriales > Geodermatophilaceae > Geodermatophilus. The sequence continues at coordinate 18,340 of NZ_SPQN01000002.1, read as the reverse complement.
CTGGAGAGCAAGGTCGACCTCAAGCCGACGACGCGGCGCTGCTACGAGACCTCGCTGCGGGTGGACATCCTCCCGACCTGGGGCCCGGTGCGGCTCGGCGACATCACCCACCAGGGCGTCGCCGCCTGGGTGGCCCGGCTGTCCGGGTCGGACAAGAGCGCCTCCACCGTGCGCCACGCCCACCGGGTGCTGTCGCTGATCCTGGGCCTGGCAGTGCGCGACGGCCGGCTGGCCCGCAACCCCGCGGTCGGCGTGCCGCTGCCGCGGAAGGTGGGCGGCGAGCAGATCTTCCTCACCCACGCGCAGGTCGACGACCTGGCCGCGGCCGCCGGCCGGGACCGGCTGGCCATCCTGTTCCTGGCCTACACCGGCGTGCGCTACGGCGAGATGGCCGCACTGCGGGTGCGCAACCTCAACCTGCTGCGCCGCCGCGCGCTGATCGCCGAGGCGGTTGCCGACGTCAACGGCCACGCGGTCTTCGGCACGCCGAAGAACCACCAGCGCCGCCAGGTGCCGGTTCCGCGATTCCTGGCCGAGGAGCTCGCCGCCCACGTCGCCGGCAAGCAGCCCGGCGACTTCGTGTTCGCCGCGGAGAAGGGCGGCGTGCTGCACCTGCGCAACTTCCGCCGCGAGAGCTTCGACCCCGCCGTCCGCGCCGCCGGCCTGGACGGGCTCACCCCGCACGGGCTGCGGCACACCGCCGCCTCGCTGGCCATCGCCAGCGGAGCGAACGTCAAGGTGGTGCAGACCATGCTCGGCCACCAGTCGGCGACCATGACTCTGGACCTGTACGGCCATCTGCTGAACGACCAGCTCGACGAAGTTGCCGACGCGATGGACGCCGCGCGCGCCGCCGAGGCGGCGGCGCGTCGGCCGGCCGGGACCGTGGCGGCGCTGCCCACCGGTCGCTCGGTCGGCGGCCCGGTCGCATGACGCCCACCTGCGGGCGTCGCGGTTCCCGGCGATTGCGGCCTCAGGCCGACGCCGCGCAGGAGGCGTCTCGGGCAGCGCGTTCGGTCGTCGGCGTGGACCGGCCGCTTTCCACCCCCCGAGCAGGATGCCGGCTGCCTTGGTCGCCGGAAGGGCGCTGTCGCGTCGCTGCGCGATGGGCCTTCGGCCCATCCTTCCCCCGACCTGCGCCAGCCGGCGGGAGACGGGTTGTGGGATGCGGCCAGGAGTGCGGGACGCCACCCGGGGGCCGCGAGGACGGTCCTGCCGCGGGGCCTGCTCGAGCCGGTCGCGCACGCTGAAGCGAACGGCGACCTCCGTCGTCCAGGAGGGCTGTGGACGACGAACGAGCCATCCACAACTACCGGGATGAAGCGCGCGGGCGGCACCGCGGTCGCCCACTGTCCTCGCCAGGGGACCGGCGCCGATTTCGAAGGCCGTGGCGTCCGTCAGACCCGAGAGGACACCCGATGAACGACGCCAACAACAGCTCGCAGGACGGACTCCGCGCGGCCCCTGGATGACCCCGGCGCGGGCTCGGGAACTGGCCGCCGCGGCCGGCAACCTGTACCACCAGCTCCGTGAGGCCGATCTGGCACGCGACGCCGACCCCGACACGGCTCGGTGGCGCGCCGGCTGGCGGTTGGACGTCGCCGCCGGAGGTCTGCACAGCGCCGCCGAGGAGCTGCTGGACACCGCCGACGAGCTCATCCGACTGGCCGCCCGGCGGACCGACGCCTGTTCCGTGCCGTGGGGCGCCTGCCCCGAGCACGGCGCGACCCTGCGGTCCACCGCAGGGCGCTGCTGGTGCACCACCCCCGGCTGCCTCCGCCGGTGGTTCCACGACCGACTCGGCGAGCCGTGCGCCGAACCGGTCACCCAACCCGTCATCGACGCCGACGGCGATCGGCTCGACCTTTGCGACGGGCACGCCACCGACGCCCGGACACGCATCGTCGGCGCCGCGGTGATCCCGCTGTCTTAATCGATGGCTCGGACTCCTCATGGTTCGTACCTGATAAGGTATGGTCACGTTCGTGGCCGTCAGGGGACCGAAGCGGACTCGGGATGCGCAGGCGTTCGCCGGGAACCTACTCAAGCTCGCCCGGACCAAGACCGGCGTGAGCCAGGCCGAGCTGGCCCGCCGGGCCGGCGTGCCCGCGTCCACGGTCTCGAAGATCGAGAACGGCCAGCGACAACCGAGCTTTCCCCTGCTCGACCGGCTACTCGCCGCCGTCGACCTGGAGATGCGCGCGCGGCTGGAGCCCTACGACGACCACGACGACGTCCTCGACGCTCGCTACGCCGCCGTCGGTCCCGAGCAACGCGCTCGCCTCGACGCTCAGCATGACGCCATGGTGGAGGCATTCACCGACGCCCGGCCTGTCTAGCCTCGCCGGTCATGGTCGCGGGACAACCGTTCGACGCCGAGCCGGTGCTGGCCGTGCTCGAGCGGCACAACGTCGAGTTCGTCGTCGTCGGCGGCTACGCCGCCCGGCTGCACGGGGCGGCCCGACCCACCAGCGACGTCGACGTCACGCCGCGCACCACCCGAGACAACCTCGACCGGTTGGCGTCCGCACTCCGCGAGCTGGGCGCGCGCATCCGCTCGGACGCCCACCCGGACGGCTTCCGCTTCGACGTCTCCGGTGAGTCGCTGGCCGGTGTCCGGATGCTGCAATCTGCAGACCGACCACGGTGACCTGGACCTGGCCATCCGGCCGGCGGCCTTCGAGAACGGCTACGACGACCTGATCGACCGGTCGACGATGCACATCGTCGGCCCCGGTTGCAGGTGCGGATCGCTGCACTCGATGACGTCATCAAGTCCAAGGAGACCGCGGCGCGCCTCAAGGACCTCCAGGCGCTGCCCGAGCTCTACCGGCTGGCCGGCAACCCGGCTCCGGCCAGCCTTCCGGCGCCGGCCCAGAAGGCCGCCGCCACGCCCTCGAGCAGGCCGACCGCCGCCGAGCGCATCGCCGCGGCCCGCGCCCAAGCGCAGCGCCGCCAGGACATCGACGGCGAACCGGGTGTCGAGCGCGACCGATGGGCGCCTTCGACTCCGACGTCATCGCCCGCCGACGTGCACCAGGCAGCCGCCGAGTTCACTACGCGTGCCCGAAGGGCAGGGGTGGACGAGGAGACCATCGGTCTCCGTTCAGCGCTCGTCGCCGTGCGCTCCTGACGCCGGTCGCGATTCGGCCGGTGTGACAAGACCCGAAGATCTCGCCCCTGTCTGCAGGTCGGCATCAGCCGCAGCGTGTCCCGGTTGAAGCACCCCCACGGGACCGGTCACCGGGCGGGTCTTACGGGACGGCGTCCGGGGGATACGTACCCCGTCCGGCGATGTTCCCGATTGAGGTTCCCTTCCGTACGCAGCATCCGCTTGGCGCGGTGGTCAACCGGCCCTCGGTGTGGTCTGACCGATCAATCTTCCGCGCCGTGTTGGTCTCTACGCCGAGTACCGCCTCGCGGGAGGCTACGCCATGCGGAAACTGACCTTTGGCATGAACCTGAGCCTGGACGGCTACATCGCCGCGCCCGGCGACGACCTCGGCTGGAGCGTGCCGAGCGACGAGCTGTTCCAGTGGTGGTCCGACCGGGTGGGGGCGACGGGCCTGGCGCTGTACGGGCGCAAACTGTGGGAGACGATGAGCTCCCACTGGCCGACCGCCGATCAGCAGCCTGGCGCCACACCGGCGCAGATCGAGTTCGCCCGCCGCTGGCGGGACATGCCGAAGGTGGTGTTCTCCTCGACGCCCAGCGCGGTCGACTGGAACGCCCGCCTGGCCACCGGCGACGCGGTCACCGAGATCACCCGGCTCAAGACCGAGGATGGCGGTCCCATGGACGTCGGCGGCGCCACCCTCGCCGCGGCGGCCATGCGGGCCGGGCTGATCGACGAGTACGCGATCGTCACCCACCCGGTCCTGGTGGGCGGCGGCACGCCGTTCTTCACGGCCCTGGACAACTGGGTGAACCTGAACCTGGTGGAGACCCGGACGTTTCCCGATGGCGTGCTCCTGACCAGGTACGAGACCAGGCGGTGAATACCCGACCTCGGATCGGCGCGGGCTCGGGCCACCCAAGGATCTCGTAGCCGTTAGGAGCCCTCGCCAGTCGGCGTGGTCGCGCTGTTCGGCGTGGCTGATCGTTGAGGGCAGGCACGAGGGCCACGCTCGCGAAGGTGCTAACGCTCCGTGAGATGTGGACCGCTCGTGCCTGCCGTCCCATCGTGCATCCTTGACCCGCTGCGCGAGGAGTTCCTCGCCCTATTGCCTGTGCGTGTCGATGAGCACCCGCTGGGCTGTCACCGACCCCGGATCGACGACGCGGTGGTGTTCGACAAGCTCGTCGAGGCGCTGGTCTTCGGCGCCGGATATGAGCGGATCGCCGACGGCAGCTGTTCGGCGACCACCATGCGCCGACGCCGCGACGAGTGGATCGCCCTGGGTGTGCTCGACCGGCTGCGACTGGCCTGCCTGGACGCCTACGACAAGATGATCGGCCTGGACCTGGGCGACGTGGCCGTCGACGGCTGCATCACCAAAGCCCCGTGCGGCGGCGACTGCGCCGGCCGCAGCCCGGTCGACCGCGGCAAGGGCGGGCTGAAGCGCTCGCAGCTGTCCGACGGAGGCGGCATCCCGATGGCCACGGTGTCCGCGCCGGCCAACACCGTCGACCACGCCCTGCTGGGCCAGGCCCTGGACGCGCTCAAGGACTTTGCACCGCTACCGGCCGATGCGACGGTGCATCTGGACGCCGGCTATGACTACCGGCCCTGCCGAGAGGCACTCGACGAGCGCGGCCTGCGCGGCCAGATCGCTCATCGCGGCGAACCCGCCCCCATCCAGGTCGGCAAGCGATGGGTGGTCGAGCGGACCCACTCCTGGCTCAACGACTTCGGCAGACTCCGCCGCTGCACCGAACGCCGCCGCGCCTGCGTCGACGCAAACCTCAGTGGTCAGAGCGGTGTCCGCGCTCAGGTCCACATCCACGCGCGCCTTCGACCTCCTCGATCGTTCGCTTGATCGGACCGTAGCGGCAGTCGGTGCGCGACCCCGGACTCTGACGACACCTCCATGACGGGTCGGCGACGCTCGTGAGGCGACGGCCTCAGGACCGCCTGGTGAGCAGGGTTGCGCTGGCCAACCGTCAGGCGTGCCGTGGGCTCGGCCAGGCGTCGTAGAAGTGCCGACCGCGGACTTCTGCGGACCGTTTGCGGACAGCTGGGCGGTCCGGCGCCTCGTCGATCTTGGCGGTGAGGGATGAACCCGCAGGTCAGCCGCGTGCTGTGTGGGTGCGCCATCAGGGACTCGAACCCCGAACCCGCTGATTAAGAGTCAGCTGCTCTGCCAATTGAGCTAATGGCGCGTGCCGGCCGGGCGCGCCGGGCGACGGGGGAGAACGATACCAGCGCCGTCCGGCCCGCCGGTGGGTGGTCCCGAGACCTGACGGCCGCTCCCGTTCGGCACCTCCCGGTGGACACTGGTGGGTCGGTGCAGGTCGGCCGTCAGGGGGGACGCCGACCCACGACGCGGAGAGGATGGCGATGCGACGGACGTCGGCGCTGGTCACGGCGGGGGCACTGGTCCTGCTGGCGGGGTGTCAGGGGGGTGGCGACGGCGGGACGGCGGCTGCGCCGACCACCGTGGAGGCGACCCCGGCGTCGGTCGAGGTGTCGCCGGCCGACGGGGCGACCGACGTCTCGCCCATCGTCCCGCTGGAGATCTCCGTCACGGACGGTGAGCTCACCGACGTGAGCGTCGTCGACGGCGCCGGCGCAAAGGTGGCCGGTGAGGTGGCCGACCCGCCCGGCGACCCGGCCGTCGACGTCTGGACGCCGGAGGCACCGCTGGAGTACGGCACCAGCTACACGCTCACCGCGACCGCCGAGGGCGCGGACGACGAGCCGGCCGAGGCCACCACCACGTTCACCACGGTCACCCCGGACACGCTCTCCACGCCGTCCATCGGCCCGCTGGACGGCCGGACCGTCGGCGTCGGCATGCCCATCCGGGTCTGGTTCGAGGACCCGGTCGCCGACAAGGCCGCCGTCGAGAGCCACCTCCGGGTCACCAGCTCCACCCCGACCGACGGCGTCTGGAACTGGTTCAGCGACACCGAGGTGCACTTCCGCCCGTCGGAGTACTGGCCGGAGAACACCGACGTCACGCTCGAGGCCGACCTCTACGGCGTCGACTTCGGCGACGGCGTGTGGGGCGAGAAGGACCGCACGATCGACTTCCGGATCGGCGAGCGGCACGTCTCGATCGCCGACGCCGCCACCCACCAGATGCAGGTCTACGACGGCGACCGGCTGGTGCAGACCTTCCCGATCAGCGCCGGCAGCCCCGAGAACCCGAGCTACAACGGTCCGCACGTGGTCACCGAGATGAACCGGCACATGGTCATGGACTCGAGCACCTACGGCGTGCCCGTCGACAGCCCGGACGGGTACCGCACGCCGGTCGAGTACGCCGTCCGGCTGTCCAACAGCGGCGAGTTCGTGCACGCCGCACCCTGGTCGGTGGCACAGCAGGGGCGGGAGAACGTCTCGCACGGCTGCATCAACATGTCGACCGAGAACGCCCGCTGGTTCTTCGAGTTCTCGCAGCCGGGCGACGTCGTGGAGATCCGCAACTCCAGCGCCGGCACGCTGCGCTCACCCGTCTACGACTGGACGATCCCGTGGGAGCAGTGGCAGGCCGGCAGCGCGCTCGAGTGAGCTGACGGCCGTTTCCCCAGGCCACGCCGGGGGAATCGACCATCCCGGTTCCCCGAGCGGAGGAGAGTGCCGTGGACACCTGGGTGATCGTGCTGATCGTCGTGGTCGCGGTGGCGTTGCTGGCGGTGCTGGCCCTCGCGATGGCCAAGCGCAACCGGATCAACGGTGCGCGCAAGCGGGAGCAGGCCCGTGACCACCTGCGCGAGGCGGAGCTGCGCGCCGCGCAGGCCGAGAGGGAGCAGGCGGCGGCCGAGGAGCAGGCCGCCCGCGCCCGGCGGAAGCGGGCCGAGATCGAGGAACGAATCCGGGTGGCCGAGCACGAGGCGGTGCAGCGGGCCGCCACGGCGCAGGAGCACGCGTCGGCTGCCGAGGAGCTGCGCGCCAAGGCCGAGAAGCTGGCGCCGGGCCTGGCCGACGAGCACGGCCGGTATGCCGACGGCCGCGCCGCGGAGGCCGCCGGCCCCGACCAGCCCACCGGCGGCGCCACCCGCCGCTGATTCTGTCGCCCCCCGGGAGTTTCATCTCCCGCGGGGCGCGCCGGCGCCCCGCCCGACGACCGGAGGGGCGCCATGACCGACCTGCTCGCCATCGGCACGCGCAAGGGCCTGTGGCTGGCCCGCAGCGACGACGACCGCCGCACCTGGAGCCTGGACGAGCCGCACCTGCTCGCCCAGGAGGTCGCGGCGGTCTCCATCGACACCCGTCGCCCCACGCCGCGCGTGCTCGCCGGCATCCAGTACGGGCACTGGGGCCCGACCGTCATGTGGTCCGACGACCTCGGCGCGAGCTGGCAGGAGACCGACTCCGGCGCCATCCGCTTCCCCGAGGACACCGGCGCCGCGCTGGCCCGTGTCTGGCAGCTGCGTCCCGACAGCGCCGACCGGCCCGACGTGGTCTGGGCCGGCTGCGAGCCGCACTCGCTGTGGCGCAGCACCGACGGCGGCTGCAGCTTCGACCTCGTCCGCGGCCTGTGGGACCACCCGCACCGGCCGACCTGGGAGCCCGGCGGAGGGGGAGGGGCGGTGCACACCGTGCTGCCGGACACCGCGTCGGACCGGGTGACGGTCGCCATGAGCACCGGCGGGGTCTACGTCAGCGAGGACGGCCGCACCGGCTGGACGCCGCGCAACTCCGGCATCAGCGCGGTGTTCCTGCCCGAACCGCCGCCGGAGTACGGCCAGTGCGTGCACAAGGTCGCCGTCGACGCGGCCGGCCCGGACCGGATGTACGCGCAGAACCACTTCGGCGTCTTCCGCACCGATGACGCCGGGAGGGCCTGGACGTCGATCGCCGAGGGTCTGCCGGCCGACTTCGGCTTCCCGATCGTCGCCTCGCCGTCCACCCCCGGCACCGCCTGGGTCGTGCCGCTGGTGGCCGACATGCAGCGGGTGCCCCCGGAGGGCCGGCTGCGGGTGCACCGCACCCGCGACGCCGGCGAGACGTGGACCGCGCTCGGCACCGGCCTCCCCGACGACTTCTGGGCGGCGGTGATGCGGGACGGGTTCTGCGCCGACGAGGCCCGCCCGACCGGCCTCTACGTCGGCACCCGGGACGGCTGCGTCTACGCCAGCGCCGACGAGGGCGACACCTTCGCCCTGGTCGCCGACCACCTGCCCGACGTGCTCGTCGTGCGCGCCGCCCGGATCGACTGATGGGCGTGCAGGTGGTGCTGCCCGGCGTCCTGGCCGACCTGGCCGGCGGGACCAGGCACCTGGAGGTCGACCCGGGCGGCGGGACGCTCGCCGAGCTGCTGGACACGCTGGCCGCCGTCCACCCGCTGCTCGGCCGCCGGATCCGCGACGAGGCCGGCGCGCTGCGGCGGTTCGTCAACGTCTACGTGGACGGCGACGACGTCCGGTACGCCGGTGGGCTGGGCACCGCCGTGCCGGACGGCGCCGTCGTCCAGGTGCTGCCGTCGGTGGCCGGGGGCTGAGCTACAGGGCGGCCAGCGCGGTGCACTCCGCGCACAGCTGGGAGCTGTCGTAGTCCTCCGGCGGCCACACGATCTGCTCGTCCACCGCGACGTAGGCGCCGCACAGCGCCTTGCGGCTGCGGCCGTTGACCTTGCCGATCGTCGCGTGCGCCGGACCGATCTGCCGGGGGATGAGGCCCTCCGCACTGCCCACCGAGCCGACCATCACGACGGCGTGCGCGGTCCCGTAGGAGTAGGCGAGAGTCATGGCCCCAGGGTCACCAGCGGCGCCCGCGGCGGGCCAGCACCCCGGCGAGCGTGTCCGGTGCATCCGCCACATCCGTCGCGCCCGTCCCACGGGACCTTCGCCGATCTCGTCGGGCGCGGCTGCGGGGTCGGGCGCAGGATGGACGGCGGGCGGCCGGGCAACGGGCCGTTCCCGACGAGACGACACAGGGGGAGTTCCACGTGCTGTCCGATCGAGCGCGCCCGGTGGTGGAGGCGACACTGCCGCCGGTGGCCGAGAACATCGGCGAGATCGCCCGGCGGTTCTACGAGCACATGTTCGGGGCCCAGCCGGAGCTGCTGGACGGGCTGTTCAATCGGGGTAACCAGGCCGAGGGCACCCAGCAGATGGCCCTGGCCGGGTCGGTGGCCGCGTTCGCCAGCGCCCTGGTGAAGACGCCGGAGCAGCTGCCGGAGCAACTGCTGAACCGGATCGCGCACAAGCACGCCTCGCTCGGGCTGCACCCCGACCAGTACCGGGTCGTGCACGAGCACCTGTTCTGGGCGATCGCCGACGTGCTCGGCGACGCGGTCACGCCCGAGGTCGCCGCCGCCTGGGACGAGGTCTACTGGCTGATGGCCTATGCCCTCATCCACCAGGAGCGGGGCCTGTACAGCGCTCGCGGAGTCCGTCCGGAGACCGTCTGGCGGGACTGGCAGGTCGAGGAGAAGGTCGCCGAGACCGACGACGTGGTGACCTTCCGGGTCCGGCGGGTCGACGACCGGCTGGTCAAGACCTCCCTGCCGGGCCAGTACGTGTCGGTCAAGGTCCGCCTGCCCGACGGCGTCCACCAGCCGCGGCAGTACAGCCTGACCCGCGCCGACGACGGCGAGCACCGGCAGTTCTGCGTCAAGCGGGTCCGCGGCGGGGACGAGCCCGACGGCGAGGTCTCCAACCACCTCTGCGACACCGTGCAGGTCGGCGACGTCCTGACCCTGTCGCTGCCCTTCGGTGACGTGGTGCTCGACGACTCCCGGCCGGCGGTCTTCGCCAGCGCGGGCATCGGAATCACCCCGATGGCGGGCATGCTGTCCCACCTGCGGCACGCCGGATCCGGGCTGCCGATCACGCTGCTGCACGCCGACAGCGACGAGGCGTCCTTCGCCCTGCGCGGGCAGGTGCTCGACGACGTCCGCGCGCTGCCGAACGCGAGGGCGCACGTCTGGTACGAGTCCGGCGCCGACAGCGCGCTGCCGGTCGACGGCGTGCACGCCGGAACGATGGACGTCGGCGCGGTCGACCTCCCCGACGGGGCGGCCTACTACCTGTGCGGTCCGTTACCGTTCATGCAGGCGGTGCGTAGCGCCCTCGTCGGGCGCGGCATCCGGCCCCAGGACATCCAGTACGAGGTGTTCGGGCCCGACCTGTGGCAGGCCGACTTCCGCACCGAGCCCGCACCCGGGAGCGGCGCGGACGTCTGACCACCGAGACAGGAGGACGTCGGACGGCGCGGGGACGGAGGTGCTGGTGGACATCCCGGCGATGCGGGCGAGCTTCGCCAAGGCGGCCGCCACGGGGGACGAGGCTCCCCTCTACTTCTACGCGCACCTGTTCCTGAGCCACCCGGAGACGCGCACGATGTTCCCCGTCTCGATGGCCCACCAGCGTGACCGGTTCTTCCACGCCCTGGGCGACGTCGTGGCGCACGTCGACGACCTCGACCGGGTCGTGCCGGTGCTCCAGGCGCTCGGCCGCGACCACCGCAAGTTCGGCGTCGTCCCCGAGCACTACCCGGCGGCCGGCGCGAGCCTGCTGGCGACCCTGCGCCACTTCGACGACGAGTGGAGCCCCGAGCTCGAGCGGGACTGGTCCGACGCCTACGGGCTGGTCGCGAAGGTCATGATCGAGGCCGCCGCCGAGGCCGCCGACCAGCCCCCGTGGTGGGACGCCGAGGTCGTCACCCACGAACGTCGCACCGTGGACACCGCAGTTCTGTGGCTGCGGCCCGAGCCGGAGTTCCCCTTCCGGGCCGGACAGTCGGTGTCCCTGGAGACCGACGTCCGGCCCAAGCTGTGGCGCTACTACTCGCCGGCCAGCGCCCCCCGCCAGGACGGGCTGATCGAGTTGCACGTCCGGGCCTACGACGGGGGCCCCGTGAGCACCGCCCTCGTCCGCCGGGTCGGCTCCGGTGACGTCCTCCGCCTCGGGCCGCCGATCGGGCACATCTCCTTCGACGCCGAGTCCGACCGCGACCTGCTGCTGGTCGCCGGCGGCACCGGTCTCGCGCCGCTCAAGGCCGTCGTCGACCAGGTCGCGCGCCACGGTCCGCCCCGGCGGGTCGACCTGTTCGTCGGCTCGCGCACCGAGGAGCGGATCTACGACCGGGCCGACCTCGAGCGGCTGGACGAAGAGCACGGCTGGCTGACGGTGACCTTCGCCGTCTCCCACGACGACCTGTCGACGCTGGAGCACGGCGACGTCGGCGAGGTCGTCGTGCGGCACGGTCCGTGGAACAGCCGCGACGTCTACGTCGCCGGGCCGGCCCCGATGGTCGAGGACACCACCGCGCGGCTGGTGCAGGCCGGTGTCCGCCCCGAGCGCATCCGCAGCGAGGTGTTCGCACCCAGCCGGCTGAGCCCCAGCCTGGACGGAGAGGTGACCGAGTGACCGTCGACCAGCACGGGCGGGGGCACGCCGAGCGGCGTCTGAGCCCCGCCGACGTCCGCAACGTGTCCCTACCCCGGGCCACCATGCTGCGACCCGGGTACAGCGACGTCGAGGCGGACCGCTTCCTCGATCGGCTGGCCGACGAGCTGGCCCGGCTGCACGCGGAGAAGGCCGAGCTGCGCGACGAGGTGCGCGCGCTGCAGGAGCAGGTGGCCGGTGCGGCCGCCGCCCCGGAGCCGCCGAGCGACCAGGCCGTGCGCATCCTCGCGACCGCGCAGCAGACCGCGGACAGCTACGTCGCCGAGGCCGAGGACTTCAGCCGGCAGATGACCGCCGACGCGCGCGCGCAGTACGAGGAGCAGCTGCGCCAGGCGCGGGAGAACGCCGGCGCCATCATCTCCGCGGCTCAGGAGGCGGCAGCGCGGCTGACCTCCGGCGGGCGTCCTCCCGCGGCGGACGCTTCCGGTGCCGGGGAGCGGACCGCCGAGGAGCTCGAGGAACAGGTGGCCTACCTGCGGGCCTTCGGGCAGGCCTGCCGGACGCAGCTGCGCGCCTACCTCGAGGCGCTGCTCGCCGACGTGGAGGCCGAGTGGGGCCGGGCCGACCCCGGGGCCCTTCCGACGGCACCCCCTCGGACGCCGGCGCCGAACGTGGCACGGGAGGTGTCGAGGGACGACAGCGCCGCCGACGACGACCAGCGCACCAGGACGTCGGCGGCCGCCCCGGAGGCCAGGACGCGGAGGTGACCGTGTCGCCGTGCCCGGCGGGACGCCGTCAGCGCCGGGCGTCGAGGTGGCCGGCGAGGGTGTCGGCGAAGCCCTCGGCCACGGCGAGCTGCTCGCGCAGCGCGGTGACGCGGGCCGTGGCGGCCTCGTGGAACATCCGCAGCCGGTCGAGCAGCTGCGCCCGTCCGCCCGTGCCGGCGTCGAGGTCGGCCAGGAGGGTGAGCAGCTCGCGCATCTCCTCCAGGGCGAAGCCCAGCGGCTTCATCCGCTTGATGACCTCGAGGCGGGCGACGTCGTCCTCGCTGTAGAGCCGGAAGCCGCCCTCGGTGCGCGCTGTGGGGACGACGAGGCCCTCCTCCTCGTACCAGCGGATGGTGCGCAGGCTCAGCCCGGTGCGCTCGGCGACCTGGCCGATCTGCACCAGCTCGCTGCGCGGCGTCCCGGTCATCCGTCCTTCATACGCAACCTGGTGCCCGGCCGCCGGCGTGCCGCGCATCAGTGGGCCCCGGCGAGCTGGCCGGTGTGCCGCTCGTACCGGTCGGCCGAGTGCCCGGTCAGGCCGACGATCTCCACCTTCTTGCCCCGGGTCCCGTACTTGTGGGTGACCGCGTCGAGGACGGCGACGGTGGAGGCGTCCCAGACGTGGGCGTCGGACAGGTCGATGACCACGTTCCGCGGGTCGTCGTTGTAGCCGAACTGGGAGATGAGGTCGTTGCTGGAGGCGAAGAACATCGCGCCGTGCACCGAGTAGACGCGGGTACCGCCCTCCGGGTCCAGGACGCTGGTGACCTCCACCAGGTGGGCCACCCGGCGGGCGAAGAGCACGCAGGCGACCAGGACGCCGACGCCGACACCGATGGCCAGGTTGTGGGTGAACAGGGTGAGCGCGACGGTGGAGAGCATCACCGCGGTCTCGCTCCGGGGCATCCGGTGGATGGTCCGCAGGCTGTGCCAGTCAAAGGTGGCGATCGAGACGAAGACCATCACCGCGACGAGGGCGGCCATCGGGATGATCGCGACGACATCGCCCAGGACGACGACCAGGAGCAGCAGGAAGACGCCGGACAGGAACGTGGACAGCCGGGTGCGGGCCCCGGACCTCACGTTGATCATCGTCTGGCCGATCATGGCGCAGCCGCCCATGCCACCGAAGAAGCCGGTGACGATGTTGGCCACGCCCTGGCCCCAGGACTCGCGGGTCTTGTCCGACCCGGTGTCGGTGAGCTCGTCGACCAGCTTGGCGGTCATCAGCGACTCCATCAGCCCCACGAAGGCGACGCCGAGGGCGTAGGGTGTGATGATCGCCAGGGTCGCGTAGGTCAGCGGGACGTCGGGCAGCGCGAAGAAGGGCAGGCTGTCGGGCGGTTCGCCCTGGTCGCCCACGTCCGGGATCGTGAGCCCGGCGGCCACGGTGAGCCCGGTGAGGACGACGATCGAGATCAGCGGAGCCGGGACGACGGTGGTCAGCCGGGGGATCAGGAAGATCATCGCCAGGCCGGCGGCGACCAGCGGGTAGACGAGCCACGGCACGTCGACCAGGTGCGGCACCTGGGCCATGAAGATCAGGATGGCCAGCGCGTTGACGAAGCCGACCATCACGCTGAGCGGGATGAACCGCATCAGCCGGGCGACACCGGCCGCGGCCAGCAGCACCTGGAACACCCCGCCGAGGATGACCGCGGCGAGCAGGTACTCCAGGCCGTGGTCGCGGGCGAGCGGTGCGACGACGAGCGCGATCGCGCCCGTCGCGGCACTGATCATCGCCGGGCGACCGCCGGTGAAGGCGATGACGACGGCCATCGTGAACGAGGCAAACAGCCCGACCCGCGGGTCGACCCCGGCCAGGATGGAGAAGCTGATCGCCTCGGGGATGAGCGCCAGCGCCACGACGAGGCCGGCCAGGACCTCGGTGCGGACGACCTTCGGGGAGAGCCAGGCGGGGCGGCGCAGCCGCGGCTCGGGCGGGGCAGGCAGGACTGAGGACATGGATCCGTCTCGGTCTGTGCGCCGTCACCGGCGCGAGCGGGCAGCACCGGGTGCGGTGCCGGATCGGTGGAGTGCATCGGTGCACCCGCGGGGCGACGCGCCGGCCGGGAGCAGCGATGCCGGTCGGCATCTGCCCACCGGGGTCATCGGTGCCGGTGATCGCGTCGCCGGTGTCCACGGCAGTCTGCCGGGAACTCGTCCCTGACGTCAGGGTCAGGTGGTGAGCCGTTCGTCACTGTTCGGCAGGGGAAGGCCTCGATCGTCGTCATGCCTCCGCCGGCCCGCGCCGAGCGCCGCGTCGGCCTGGCCTCGGCGGCGATCAGCTGGTCCTCGCCGACGCCGCTGAGACCAGGGTCTGTGTGCTCCTCAGCATCCGGGCGTGCGCGGAGCGCGCCCCCTGGCCGGCCTCGGCTTGTTCACCCTCACCGGGCAGGCCTGGCTGGACCCTGTCGCGGGGTTCGTGATCGCGGCCTTCGCCGTCCCCGAACGGCGGGAGGCGTGGAAGGAGAGCTCGTCGAGGGCGACGACGACTGACCTGCCTGTTCTGCGTCTGGGCTACGCCGGGCGCGGCGCATACATGATCACCGCGACACCGACGAGGCAGGTCAGCGCGCCGATCACGTCGTAGCGGTCGGGTCGGAAGCCGTCGACGACCATCCCCCAGGCGAGGCTGCCGGCGACGAAGACGCCGCCGTAGGCGGCGAGGATCCGACCGAAGTTGGCGTCGGGCTGCAACGTGGCGACGAACCCGTACGCGCCGAGCGCGACCACGCCCAACCCGATCCACAGCCACCCCCGGTGCTCGCGGACGCCCTGCCAGACGAGCCAGGCGCCGCCGATCTCGGCGACCGCGGCCAGGACGAACAACAGGATCGAGCGCGCGACGGTCATGGTCCGCAGCGTGTCAGGTGCCGGCCGCGCGGCGCGGTGACGCCCAGGCCGTCGTCGGCGCTCGCGCCGGGAAACGGAAGAGGCCCCGGTCAGTCGCCTGACCAGGGCCTCTCCGCGCGGGGTGAGTGACGGGGCTCGAACCCGCGACACCCAGGATCACAACCTGGTGCTCTACCAGCTGAGCTACACCCACCACGTCTCCCGGACGGCCGCTTCGGCGAGCGGGTCGTCCGGGGAACGGGCCCACGATACCGGAGACCCTCAGGCGCCCGACGCGGCCGGGGGGGCCTCGCCCGGGGAGCCGGCGTCCTCGGCCGCGAACAGGTCCGCGAACGACCGGGTGACTCGGGAGGCGACCGCCTGCGCCTGGGACGTCGAGGGGCCGGGGCCGTCGACGAAGAGCGTCTGCCGGTAGTAGGCGAGCTCGCGCACCGACTCGATGATGTCGGCCAGCGCGCGGTGCGCCAGCCCCTTCTGCGGCTGGGCGAAGTACACCCGGGGGAACCAGCGGCGGGCCAGCTCCTTGACCGAGGAGACGTCGATCATCCGGTAGTGCAGGTGGTCGTCGAGCTCGGGCATGTCCCGGGCGAGGAAGCCGCGGTCGGTACCGATCGAGTTCCCGCACAGCGGCGCCGTCCGCCGCTCGGGCACGAACCGCTTCACGTAGGTGAGCAGCTGCTGCTCGGCCTCGGCGACGGTGAGCGTCGAGGCGCGGACGGCGTCGGTCAGCCCGCTCTTGGCGTGCATCTCGGCGACGACGTCGACCATGCCGTCGAGGTCGGCGTCGTCGGCGGAGATGACCAGGTCCAGGCCGGGGTCGAGGACGTTGAGCTCGGAGTCGGTGACCAGCACCGCGACCTCGACGAGCTTGTCCCGGGTCAGGTCCAGCCCGGTCATCTCGCAGTCGATCCAGACCAGGTGTCCTGCGCTGTCCGCCACGAGCGCCGACCCTACGTCCCGCCCGTCCCGGCTGCCCTCGCCCGTACCGCATCCGCCACTCCGGGGCCACTCGGAGGCCCGGAGGAGGGTCGCCCCGGGGCTAGGCTCCGCCAGGACGGCCCCGAGACCAGGAGTCCCACCGTGCCCTACGCCGCCCCCGCCGTGACCGCCGGAGCGGTTCCGCCGGCCCCGGGGTCCGCTGCCGCCGCGCTCCGGCACCCGTTCGACACCCTCCGGTGGCTGTGGCCCGCCTACGTGACGCCGGGGCAGCCGGGCCGGCCGACCACCCAGCGGGAGCTGCGGTGGATCTACGCGGCCTGGCTCGGCGCGTTCCTGCTCAAGATGCTCGGCTCGTCGTGGGACGTCTCCTGGCACTTCAGGTGGCTGCGCGACGACCTGGCCCCGCCGCACCTGCTCAACACCGCCGGCACCGCGGTCGTCGTCGCCCTGGTGCTCTTCCACGGCTACACCGGCTACGGCGTCGACCGGCGCGCCCTGCGGCTGATGCAGGCCGGCACCGCGACCTTCCTCGTCGCCGTCCCCGTCGACATCGTCAACCACCGCATCAACGGCCTGGACATCACCAGCTGGAGCCCCAGCCACGCGCTGCTCTACCTCGGGACGGCGCTTCTGCTGGTCGGGGTCGTCCGCGGCTGGTGGCTGTACGCCGCGCCGGGCCGGGTTCGGGACGTCGTCGCGCTGGGCCTGTGGCTCTTCGCCGTGGAGAACGTCCTCTTCCCCAACCAGCACCAGGAGTACGGCGTCCTCTCCCTGCAGGCCTACCAGGCCGGCCGGACGACGGCCGAGCCCCAGCTGCTGGACTTCGCCGCCGCCCAGGGCCAGACGCCGGCGATGTTCATGCTCCCGGTCCCCGCCTGGGTGCACCCGGCCTGGCTGCTCTGCGCCGGGCTGCTCTCCCTCGTCGTCGCCCGGCGGGTCACCGACCTGCGCTGGGCCGCCACCGCGATCGCCGGCACCTACCTGGCCTACCGGGCGGCGATGTGGCTGGGCCTGGTGGCGCTGGACTTCCCGCCGTCGGTGCTGCCGCTCGCGCTGCTGGCCGGTGCCGTCGTGGTCGACCTGGCCGTCACGCGCCGGCTGCCCGGCTGGCTGGCCGCACCGCTGGTCGCCGGGGCGACCTACGCGGCAGGCGCGGGGCTGGACGCCATCGGTTTCCTGCCGCCGTGGGACTGGCGGGCGGAGGTCGTCCTGGCGACCGCCGGGGCGTTCACGCTCCTCTGGGCGGCGGTCGACGCGGCCGCCCGCAGGCGGTGGCCGGCCACCTGGCCGGCGCCGGTGGAGCCCGGCCGTGAGGCCGACGAGGAGGTGCCCGCCCTCTCGGCGACCGGCGGCGCGCCGACCCGCTGAAGAGCGGGACCGGCCCGTCACATGACGTAACGTCGGTCGAGAGCCCCTCCCGGTGAGGCGTCCGGATTCGGCGCCATCCGCGGCCCGACCGCCGCCCCACCGCCACCCTGCGACACCGCCCCGGAGGACGACGTGCTGGCCCTCACCCCCACGCCGCTGCAGACGGCGGGGGAGCGTGCGCTCTTCGCCGAACTGGCCCGCTGGGACACCGGCGGGGCGGTCCGGGGCGCGGTCGTCGCCTCCCTCCCGGTCGTCGACGGGCCGATGGGCCGACGGCTGTCCGACGCCGTCCTCTTCGTCCCCGAGGGGATCGCCGTCGTCCGGGTGGCCGAGGTGGTCCGGCAGAGCGGCGTGGTGACCGCGCTGCCCGAGGGGTCCTGGACGGTCGGCCCCGAGGCCGGCCGGCCGGGCGACGTGCTGCAGCTGGCCGGCGGCGGGTCCACGCCGCTCGACGGGCTGATGCGGGCCGGGATGGACGCCGCGGTGCGGCTGCGCCGATCCGGCCTGGAGCCCGGCCGGATCGCCCGCCTCACCGTGCTGGTCGGCGACCTCACCGGCCTGGTGCCGGTGGACGGCGACCTGGGGGAGGGCGACCAGGTCGCGCTGCTGGAGCCGCGCTCGCTGCTGCTCGGCATCGCGCGCTCGGCCCGCTACACCGGCGTCGACAACCCCCGCCTCTGGACGACGGCCGACGTGCGCGCCGCGCTGGAGGCACTCGGCCTGGCCGGCCGGACGCCGACCACCCAGCAGCTCAACGGCGAGGGCTTCCCGTACTCGCCCTACGTCCTGCGCACGCCCGGGCTGCTCGCGCCCGCCGCGATGGCGGCCGGGCCGCAGTACGCCGCACCCCAGGCCGCCCCGCAGGCGCCCGCGCCCGGCCCGGCCGGCCCGCCGTCCCCGCACCACCGGGCTCCGCAGGCCGCGCCCCCGGAGCCCGGCCGCCCGAGATC